>CAZMNK010000033.1:0-46033 GCA_964567625.1 uncultured Enterobacterales bacterium
GTGTCATCGTGACCCCCTCGGTCCTTAGGGATCGGGGGGGTCGCGTCGTTTTGGGAGGAGAGGCTTCACAGGGCGGAGCCCTCAGCCCTGTCAGACGTCGATGGTGACGATCTTCTTGATCATCATGGCGCCGAAGAGCTGCAGGGTCAGCATGATGAAGATCATCACCCAGCCCAGAGCCGTGGTCCAGAGACGCTCGATGAGAGAGTCGTCCATCACCCACAAGATGAAGCCGAGCACAAAGGGCATGATCACGATGATCACCCCCTGGCTGACGCCCTGTGCTGTCAGGGACTTGATCTTGCCCTGGACCTTCTTTCGCTCTCGAATGGTGTGGGAAATGGTGTCAAAGGTCTCGGACAGGTTGCCGCCGGACTGCCGCAGAATGTTGATCGAGGTGACCATGATCTGGAGGTCCTCGGTGTCGATCCGGGCCTCGAGGTTCAGCAGGGCGTCCTCCATGGGAACGCCCAGGCGCTGCTCGCTGAGCACCAGCCCCATTTCTTCGGAGATGGGGTTCGGCAACTCTTCCTTGACCATGTCCATGGACTGGACCAGGGAGAGTCCGGATTTCAGCCCGTTCGACATGAAGGTCAGAGCGTCCAGCATCTGGTCTTCGAATTTCGTGGTCCGTCGCTCCCACATGTACTGGACGGCCAGGCGGGGAATGTTGTATCCGGCGGGCATTCCGAACAAGAACCAGCGCAGGACCCCGGTAGGCTTGGTCCGGGGGAAGGCAAAGGGTATCGGCCCGAAGACCAGGGCAGCGCAGATGAAGAAACGCAGGACGGCGTAGCCGGTCCCCGAAGGCAGGCCCGAGGTCAGCCAGATGCCCAGGCTCAACATCAGGACCATGCAGGCCAGGATCATGCCGACACAGGCTCGGGCGGACACGGTCATGAACATGCGGTCGAAGGTCTCGATCATCCAGCTCACGTAGCCAGCGGTGGCCCGGGAGAACTTGGAGAAGATGAAGGGCGCCGTGTAGATGCCGAGGATGAACCAGGCGAAGATGAAGAGGCCGGTGACCAACATCCCGACCGGGTCCATGGTCAGTGGGTGGCTATCGGTCATCGCTTCTGGCGTCCCCGTGGAACGCTTGCTCGGCCAGAGGCCTTGCCGGAGCCAGCAGCCCCACGGCCCTGGGGAGTCTGGGGTTGTCTCTGGGCAAAGATGCCCCGCGGCAATTGAATGCCTCGGGCTTCGAGGTCATGAATGAATTTCGGGACGAACCCTGTGGTCACAAACCGGCCCTGAACCTTGCCCTCGGCCAGTCCGGTCTGCTTGAAGACGAAGATGTCCTGCAGTGTGATGGTCGGGCCTTCCATGCCGGTGACCTCGGCGATGCCGGTGATCTTGCGACTGCCGTCGGCCAGGCGGGTCTGCTGGATGATCACGTCGATGGCCGAGGTGACCTGCTCGCGGATCGCCTTGGAAGGAAGCTTCAGCCCGGCGAACATCACCAGGGTCTCCAGCCTTGCGAGACAGTCCCGGGGACTGTTGGAGTGGATGGTGGTCAACGAACCATCGTGCCCGGTGTTCATCGCCTGGAGCATGTCCAGGGCTTCGGAGCCACGGCACTCCCCGACGACGATGCGATCCGGTCGCATTCGAAGGCTGTTCCGCACCAGGTCCCGGATGGTCACCGCCCCTTCGTCCTCGATGTTGGCTGGGCGGGTCTCCAGCCTGACCACGTGAGGCTGCTTGAGCTGGAGCTCTGCGGAGTCCTCGACGGTGACGATGCGCTCGGTCAGGGGAATGAACGAGCTCAACACGTTGAGCAGCGTTGTCTTTCCGGAGCCGGTGCCGCCGGAGATGAGGATGTTCAGGTGTGCTTCTACACAGGCCCGCAAGAAGTCGGCCATCTCGGCGGTAAACGAGTTGAACCCGACCATGTCCTTGACCGTCAGTGGCTCTCTCGAGAACTTTCGAATCGTCACGCAGGGGCCGTCCAGGGCCAGTGGGGGGATGATCGCGTTGACTCGAGAGCCGTCCTTTAGTCGGGCATCGACCATCGGAGACTTCTCGTCGATGCGACGTCCGATGGGTGCCACGATGCGCTCGATGACCCCCAACAACTGGGCGTCGTCGGTAAAGGAGGCATCGGTCAAGGTGAGCTTTCCGTCCATTTCGACGAAGACCTGGTCTCGCCGGTTCACCATGACCTCCGTGACCCGGTCGTCGGCGAGGAAGTCTTCCAGTGGGCCCAGCCCCAGGGCCTCGTCAGCGATCTCCTTGACGATGCGCTGGCGGTCACTGCGGTCGGTGATCGAGGTGCCGACCTCGTCCAGGATGCGGGTAATGGCCTCGATCACCCGGTCTCGCAGGGCCGCTTCCCGGTCGTCGTCACCCAGGTCCTTGTCGAGCTTCTTCAGGTCCACGGTCTCGACCAGTCTCTTGTGGACCAGCATCTTGATCGCGGTCCGCTGATCGATCTGGGCGGCGCCCTTGGCGGCCTTTGAGCCACGGGCCTTCTGGTAGTCCTTGAGTTCCTTGGAGACGTCGGAGCCGCCGACGAGGAGTCCGCCGCCGCGTCCCTCCAGCCCGCTCACACCCTGTGCCCGTTTTACCTTGCCCAGCTTTTCGAGGGTCTGGGTCTCCACGAGCTTCCGGGTGAACTCGCCATAGGTCCGGGACAGGACTGCTCGGGGCTGGTCCAGGACAAAGGGCTTGCCCGTAAAGGCAGCATTGCGGCAGAGCTGATCATCTTCGGGCAGGGTCACGAGGACCGAGCGGGCGAGCTTCTGGGTGATCAGGTCCAGGGGTGGGCCGACCTGGGGGTCGTACCGGTTCAGGATGACCTTGATCAGTTCCTTGGGGAAGTGCAGCCGTTGAAGTCGGTCCACGAAGCGCTTGGTGTGGTTCAACACCAGCAGATCCGGCGAGGTCAGCAAGAAGATTCCGCTGGCCTGTTCGAAGACCTTGACTGTGGCGTCGTGAATGTCCACGCCGCAGTCCACCAGGATGTAGTCGCAGATCGGTTTGAGCAATTCCAGGATGCGGCCGATCGCTTCCGGGTCGATGGCCGCGGCGGCCTGGGGGTCCGGCGCCAGGGGCATCACGCCCAGGCCCGCCGGGTGGGCGGAGATGTACTGGCGCAACTGGTTGGAGCCGAGCTTCTCCGCGTAGGGGGCAAAGTCGGCAAAGGTCTTCACCTTGCCCATCTGCAGCAGGGTCTGGACGTCGCCGACGCTGTCCCGATCCAGATCCAGGACCAGGACCCGCTTTCGGGTCTCCTTCAGGAATGCCAGCGCAGCGTTGACGACGAAGCTGGTCTTGCCGACACCGTCTCTGGCCCCGCCGATGGCGACGATACGGGGGCCGTCACTCACGCTACTGACGCACTTCTTGGAGGTTGAACTGGTCCTTGATCTCCTTGTTCGCGGAACTGGAGGACTCGTGGATCTGGGGGGTCAAGAAGACCAGGAACTGGTTCTTGGACTTCTTGTAGTTCTTGTTCGTGTAGAAGTTGAAGATCGCACCGGTGCTGTCGGTTTCTGGGGTCTGGTTGTAGGAGACCGCGTCGCCGATCCGCTGCAGACCCCCGATGGCGATGCTCTCGCCTGCCCGGCAATACTCGGTGGTCACGATGTCGGCCCGGTCCACGGCCTGGAAGCCGTTGGGGGCGACCTGTCCCAGGTCGGTGACGCTGACCTCGATGTCCAGGTCGACATCGTTGCCCTGGGCATAGGGCGTGACCGTGAGGTTGATGCCGATCTGCTTGAACTCGACGTGGGAGAAGAACCCGCTGGAGACCAGGTAGGGGTACTCCATCCCGGAGAAGATCGTGGCGGTTTCGCCGCTCTTGACGGAGACGGTCGGGTTGTCGAGTACCCGGGCGTAGCCGCTTGCCCTGGCCCGGTAGAGCCGGGGCAGGAGGGCGCTGACCGAGGCACTGGCAGAACCGGTGATTGGGGCGCTGGGAAGGATGTCCTTCTGGAAGAAGAAGTCGACAGGGGACACGATGAGCGGCGTCCACTCAAATCCCCATGCACTCGAGAGCTCCTTGGCCAGCTGGACAAAGTGCACGATGATTACCACCGTCGAGGTCCGGCCGGGTACGCGCTCGACATCCCGTACCTCGAGCACGTTCACCACATCGTTGTAGTAGGCGCGGGCGATGGCCTCGGCCCTGGCAGAGGCGGCCGCGGAGTGCACAACACCTTCCAGCAGCATCGTCTTGTTGATCAGCCGGGCCTTGATCCCCGGCACGTCGATGGCGTCCTCGATCAGGGTTGCCTTCAGACGTGTGACGATGGGCGACAGGCTGGTCAAGTTGGTGACCAGGGGCTCTCGTCTCGCCAGGTCCTCGACCTTGATCACCTCGTCGTCGGTGGCGACCTCGCCCTGGATGTAGATCTGGTCGCCGGCAATCTCGAAGGTCAGGCCCTCGACGTCTTGAAGCAGGGACTGGACCTTGTTCATGACCTTGCTGAGGTTCGCCGGAATGATCCGCACCTCGAAGTCGTCTCGCAGCACCCCTTCGCGGTCGTAGATGAGCACGTTTGTGCTTCCCGCTCGGCGGCCTGCGATGAGCAGTTGCTGCTGGTCCCGCAGGGGGATCAGCTTGATCAGGGCCACGTCGGCGGCGATGTTCCCGAACTTGTAGGGAATATCGATGTAGATCTGGTTCTGAACAACGACGACCTGGTCCTCGATGTTGTCCTCGTCTGCCATCCCATCCACCGGGTGGAACAGGACCACGACGGCGATCAGGCCGACCAGCGCGGCAGCCAGGCGCCAGAAGTGACGCATTAGTAGCCTCCCAAGGAGATTACGCGGTAGGCGGGTCGCTTGGAGTGTCGAACCCGGAGGGGGATCCCGAGGGTGGAGTGGATGCTGGCGTGTTGGAGCTCGACGAACCGCTCGGTTTCCCAGAGAGAACGAAGGGTCAGGGTCAATTCGCCGAGGCGTTGAGCCAGGACGAGCTTCTGGGCCTCGTCCGGGCGCAGAGCCAGCGTGATCGTGTTGCCTGCACGGGTCTCCTTCCGGACCGGCCCCGAATTGTCGTCGGAGAGTACCTGGGTGGTCGGCTGTCCGATGTCGTCGCCGACACTGAGCACCCAGACGTTCTGGAAGAGGGTCACTGTGCGGGTGTCGGCTTTTTCACCCTGGCCGAAGTCAAAGGTCCCGACGATGTCCACGTAGTTGTAGGGCTTGATGTGCATGCCCACCGCGTTGAACTGGTCGACGGCCAGGGCGACCGCCCGGAGCTTCTTCGGCACGAAGAACGCCAGACCCGCGTCGTCGGGCTTGACCAGCTTCGTGTAGGAGATCTGTTCTCCTTCGAGAATGGGGTTGGAACTGATCTGTCCGAGAATGTCCTCGATGGCGCTGAGGGCCTTGGGTTGCCGCCATTTCCGTGGGACCTGGATGACCTGGACCATCGTCTCGTCCAGCTTGAAGTCCTCGGGAATGTCCTTGACTGCAACCAGGGTGGCGAGGAGTTCGGACTGATACAGCAGTTTTGCCTCGCGGTTGGCCACATAGCGGCACTGGGCAAAGGTCGCGAGGCATGCGAGCAGGAGAGCGAAAAGGAATGCCTTGGGGTTCTTCATGCGGGTCTTGTTTCCGAACCGGACGGGGTGACGAGACTACCATTCAGCCCAGGATGGGGTTGGATCGCCAGGGTCATCTCCGCTCATTCGAGGGTGTGGTCTTGTCCCACTTGATCACGTAGATCGCGTCTCCGTCCTCGGCGGCGACGGCGTCCCAGCCGTCCTTGAACGCAGGGCCGAACCCGATCCAGGCGCTCAAGACCATCACCACCACAATGACAGAGGTGTACAGCATCATTTCCACGGTGGACTGGCCTGATCGTTGTCTCACCACCACCTGAGCACCTCGGTGAAGCGGGTCATCAGAACGGCTGCGGCCACCACGGGGACCATTGGCACCACGGTGAGCATGGGTTCTGGGATTGTGGTGTTGCCCAGTCCTCGACGGACCCCGGCGCGCACGGCGGGAACCACGTTTCCCAGCCTTCCCTTCAATAGCAGAACCACCACCCCAAAAGGGAGGTTGAGCATGTAGGTGAGCAGGCAGGTGCGGAGGACCTCCAGGGGCCCCCAGAAGGCGCCAATGGCCATCAGCAACTTGGCGTCGCCGGCTCTCACGGCCCCGCCAAAGCGCCAGCCCGGGAACATCAGCAACAGGGCTGTGCCGATGCCGGTCAGGGCGGCCAGTACGTGGCCATTGAAGAGTCCCAGCCCCACGCCCAGTGCCATCGCTCCAAAGGTGAGCACATTGGGGACCCGCATCCACTTCAGATCGGTGACAAGGGCTGCCGCGAGGACTGAGAAGACGGCAAAATCGGCAGGAGTGAAAGGCACGAGTCCTTCGAATCAGGGGTAAGCCTGCTGGATGTGCAGGTTGGCGTTCTTGAAGGAGTCCCGAGTCGAGCTGGTCAACTCGATGAACCCGACGGCCAGGGCAATGGAGATCACCGAGACCGCGAGCATGTACTCCACCATTGACTGGCCCTTGCGGCTCTTGCGATAAAAACGTCTCATGAGCCACTTCCTGCTTGAGCACCCAGGAGGTCCCCCGAGGACAGGATGTAGGAGACATCGTCCGCCAGGTCCTGCACGCCCTTCTGAAAGGTTGGGATCAAAATGTACGCTGCGGCCACGATTGCGATCACAATCACCGAGATGAGCAGCATCATCTCGGTCGTTGTCTGTCCTCTACGAGGGCGCGCGCAGCGCATCAGCATTCCTCCAACTCTCACAGTGTAATGCAAGGTGCGGGCCAGTTTCTCGGACTCTTTGGGAGGCCTGTTTCGGGGGAGTGGTCTACCAGAGCGGGACGCGAGGGTCCCACTCGGTGGGACCTCTGGATCCCACGAAGGGGCGAGGACAGTCACCGACCCCTGTACGCCAGGTGCGAAGATAGACTTGGACGGCATCCCCTGAGTCCGTGCACGCACATCCCATCCAGACCTTCGGCAAGTACCAGATTCTCGAGCGCATTGCGTCCGGGGGTATGGCCGAAATCTACAAGGCCCGATTGGAGGGGATCGGGGGCTTCCAACGCCTTTTTGCCATCAAGCGAGTCAGGCCGGAATTCTCGAGCAACCCGGAATTCATCGAGATGTTGGTCGATGAGGCCAAGATCGCCGGGCTGTTGTCCCACGCCAACATCGTCCAGATCCTGGACCTGGGCGAGGTCGATGGCGCCTATTTCGTGGCCATGGAGTACGTGGATGGGCGCGACCTGGGTGCAGTGCTGCGCAACTGCGTCGGCAAGGGAATCACGCTACCGGTGCCCCATGCGGTTTTTACCTGCATCGAGATCCTGAAGGGGCTGGAATACGCCCACTATCGACAGGTCATGCGAGGTGGGCGCGCGGTGCCCTTGAACATTGTTCATCGGGACATCTCGCCTTCGAATGTGCTCGTGAGCTTCCAGGGAGAGGTCAAGCTCACCGACTTCGGTATCGCCAAGGCCAACGTCAAGGCCCTGGAGACGGTCTCCGGGGTGATCAAGGGGCGCTTTGACTACATGAGCCCCGAACAGGCCCAAGGTGGGAACCTGGATCATCGCACCGACCTGTTTGCGGCCGGAGTGGTGCTCTACGAGATGCTGGTGGGCTTTCACCCCTTCCGACAGAAGACCGAGGTGGCCACGCTCCAGGCCATTCGGACGGCTCAGTACCAGCAACCGAGCCACGCAAACCCGGATGTGCCCTACAGCCTCGAGGTCATTCTGGAGCAGGCCCTTGCTCTCAATCCAGAGGAGCGATTCCAGTCAGCGACGGCCTTCAAGAACGCCCTGGACAAGTTCTTCCACGACGCGGGCTTTATCTTCAGCCACTCCACCCTGGCCGCCTTCCTGAAGGGGCTCTACCCCGAAGCCAGCCGGCGAAACCTGAAGCTGAGCCCGGATTCGGTCCATGACCAGGAGACCGTTCCGTTGGACCCGAGCATGCTGCTCGACGACGAGGACCTCTTGGAGCTGGCGACCCATGACGGGGAGGATCGCCCGACGGTGCTCTCGGTGGACTCCAGCCTGGAGGCATCCGGACTTGAGCACAGCGAGTTGTCGGCGATCATGTCTCGTTCCACCATGGGCGATGCCACCAGTCACTTTGGACCGGCGCCGGTTCCTCCGGATGACGAGACACTCATTCGAAAGATGCCAGTTGCTCCCTCCAGTCCGGGGGTCACTGAGATCTTCGAGGTCCCGGAATCCGAGTCGAACAACGCTCCTGTGGCCGCGGCCCTGGAGTGGTGCCCCACGGTGGAGGAGACAGAGGACCAGGCCACGGAGGTGGTGGCGAAGCTCGCGGTCAACCTGGCAGAGGACCTGGCAGAGGCGGACCAGACCCAGACCCGGGTGGACGCTTCACCAGGGGTCAAGGCGCGGTCGCTGGACGGTCCTTCAGCCCCCCCCGCTGGGGATCTGTCCGAAGAGCCGGGGTCCGAGGCCACCTGGGCAGCGGTCCCGCTGCCCCCACGACGTTCCGAAGGGCCTTCGGATGGTTCGCCCACCCATCAGGGCCAGAGGCCGGATCTTCCTCCTGTGGGGAAACAAGGCCACCGTGCTCGTTCCAGGCAAGGCTCTTCGAAGAAGCCCCGAAAGGCAGGCCGCACCACCACCTTTCTGGCGGTCTTCTTCCTCTGTGGAGGGGTGGTCGGGGCGACGATCGGGTTCTTCCTGGGGCTGGTCTTTGCGTTGAAAAGGGACGTGCCTGTTGAAGATGTGCCTGTGGCGCAGTTCCCGCCTCGACTTCACGTCTTCGCGCCGGAGGGATCCTCCTTGCTCGTCGATGGTGACCAGGTGGGGCTGAGCGTCGATCCGCCCACGGTGCTGACCTTGACGGCGGACCGCCCCACTGTCGTGCGTGTGGAGCTCGGTGGTCATCAGCCGTACCAGGGCTCCTACACGCTCCAGGCCAACGACCTGCAGGTGCTTCACCTCGACATGGCGCAGTTGGAGGTCCTGGAGCGCTGATCCCTGCATGGGTTAGTCGCCCGGAATCGTGACGACCTCCTCCCCTCCGCCTGCCGTCCAGATGGCCCTGCCAGTGGCGCTGATCAAGGCCTTGCGCCCGAAACAATGGACCAAACAGGTCTTTTTGCTCGCAGCGCTGGTCTTTAGTTTCAAGTTCCTGGAGTTGCAGCCGGTTCTACGGACGTTGTGGGGGGTGGCCTGTTTCAGCCTGGTCAGCAGCACTGGGTACATCTTCAATGACATCCGGGATGTGGATGCCGATCGCCTCCATCCGACGAAGTGTCTGCGGCCCATTGCGTCGGGGGCCTTGTCGGTGCGGGCGGCCCAGGCCTGGATGGCGGTGATCTGCCTGGCGGGATTTGCTGGTGCCTATGCCTTGTCGCCGGGGTTTGCCCTGGTCACCCTGCTCTATTTTCTCAGCACCATGTCCTACACCCTGGTGTTCAAGCACCTGGTGATCGTCGACGTGATGTTCCTTGCAGCCGGGTTTCTCTGGCGGGCTGTGGCGGGCGCTGTCGCCATCGACGTGATGATCTCCTCCTGGTTGCTGGTCTGTACCGGGTTCCTCGCGCTCTTCCTGGGGTTCAACAAGCGTCGGGCCGAGGTCGCCAGGATGGGTGCAAGGGCGGCGGATCACCGCAAGAACCTGGCGGAATACTCCATCCCGCTCCTCGACGAATTCCAGGGCATCACCACGTCCTGCACGGTCATCAGCTACGCGCTCTACTGTGTGCTGGCCTCGCCCAGCCCCTGGCTGTTGGTGACCCTTCCCTACGTGGTCTTCGGCATCTTCCGCTATGTCCTCCTGGT
Source organism: uncultured Enterobacterales bacterium (assembly GCA_964567625.1). Taxonomy (GTDB): domain Bacteria; phylum Myxococcota_A; class UBA796; order UBA796; family CAJQPC01; genus CAYFPX01. The sequence continues at coordinate 9,766 of CAZMNK010000033.1, forward strand.
TCAGAAGGGGGAAGGGGGTGCGGTGGAGGAGACCCTGCTCCGGGACGGGCCCATCCTGGTCAATGGCCTGCTCTTCGGGGTCACCGCGGTGGTTGTGCTGCTGTTGAACTGACCGGGTCGCTCACTCTCCGAAGTGGCTCATCTCCATGCTGACTCTCCCGCCCGGAGTGATGGAGACGATCCAGATCTGGCCGTAGCCGCTCACGGGTTCCTCTTCCGCGACCCCCAGGGCATCGAAGAAGTCGGGAATGGTGTAGCTGTGTCCACCGTGGAGGATCTGTTCGCCCATGTGCTCGGCCACCACGTGAGCGGCCAGCGCTTCCTCCGGATCGATGTCGACCACGACTTCGAGTCCATGGTCGGTTGCGGTGGGCTGAACAGTCTCCTGGGTGCGCTTCAGGTCCGTCGCGTAGACCGCCGTGAGGGGGACCTGCTGCATCACATCCACCAGGGCCAGTGATCGTTCCACTCCTTCATCGGTGAGGGAGGGGTCATCCCCATCGTCCTTCTCGGCGTGGCGAACGGTCCAGATCACCAGGGGGGCTCTTGCGGGGTCGGTGTCGGCCCTGGAGTCCGTGTCGGTCGTGCCGTGGGTTGAAGTGTCGGCGTGGGAAGTCGGCGTGGCGTCCTGGTCGCTGTCAGGGCTCGTGCAGCCAGGACCCAGGATGAAAAGCAGGAAGGGGAGTGCTCCTCGCATGACACCTATTCTGACACTCTGCGTGCCAGGAAGCCCCGTTCATCGTGCATTTGAGTTCACCGGATGTGTGACTATCGGGCCCATGGTTGGATTGGGTGCCTGGTACACGCCCCCGGCGCTGGTCTCGGTGCTGGTGGATGCTGCTCATCAAGGGTGGCGTCGGGCCGGGTGCCGGGGGGTTCCCAGGGTCCTGGATCCAGCCTGCGGAGAAGGGGCCTTCCTGGTCGCGGTGGCGGAGCGGCTGTGTCGAACAGCCACGCCGGACCAGGTCGCGTCCGGGCTTTATGGCATCGACGTGGATGCGGCGGCCCTGGCGCGGGCCCGGCAGCGGCTGGGTGATGTGCTGGGTGAACAGGCCGGAGACGTGCACCTGGTGTGTACGGATGCCTTGCTTGCGCCGCCAGACTGGTCTCCCTTTGACTGGGTCCTGGGCAACCCTCCCTGGGTGTCCGCCGCCACCCTGAGTCGGCGGCAGGGAGCCTGGCGTGAGCGGGTCCGGGCGTCCTTTGAGACCGCCCGGGGAAATTGGGATCTGTGTTGTCCCTTTGTGGAGCGGGCTCTGGACTGGACCCGGCCGGGGGGCTGGCATGGTTTTGTGCTTCCAAATGCCTTTGCCTCGGCACCCTATGGAAGTGCTGCACGGGCCCTTGTGGCCGCACAGCAGGTTCAGCAACTGTGGGACTGGAGCGAGACGACACCCTTTGGCGCTTCGGCCTACCCGGTTGGCTACCTGGTCCGGAAGAGTCCGGGGCCGGGTTCCCTGGCGCTGCCCACCGGTGGGAAGCCCTGGCCCCTGGGCATCGTCCCGGAACTGGCCCCTGGGCTGCCCACCCTGGATGAGCAGGCGGAGGTCCGTGGGGCAGCGACGGTGTCGGAGGCCTATGCCTTGCTAGACCTGTTGGTGGACTGCTCCCAGCCCGAGCCCGGGGATCTGCGGGTGGTCAACAGTGGCACCCTGGACCCGGAGAGGACCCTCTGGGGAGAACGTGACCTGCGGTACCTGAAGACCCGCTGGCGTCACCCCATCGTTCCCACTGATCGGCTCTCGGCCCTGTCGGACCGGAGACTTGCCCAGGCCCGGGCCCCCAAGGTGATCGTGGCGAGTCTGACCCGTCGGATCGAGGCCTTTGTCGATCGGAAGGGAGGCTGGTTGCCTGCAAAGTCCACGACAGTCGTGTTGCCGGGCCCGGGCATCGACCTCGGGTTCCTGGGTGCGGTGTTGAACAGCGAGCTGGCCACGGCCTGGCTGAAGAGTCACCACGGGGGTCAGGCCTTGCGAGGAGGTCACCTGCGCATCGGGCCTCCCCAGCTACGGGGGCTTCCTCTGCCACGGGTTTCCCCGGGAGAGGCCTCCCGGCTGGGTGGGATGTCCCCGGGCGCTGGCCGAGAGGCCGCCATTCGAAGGGCCTATGGTCTTTGAGCCCGCTCAGGGCGTGCTAAGAGTACCTGTCCAATTCGTCGGAGGGCCCATGCTCTCGCTGTTGTGGCTGGGTGTGGCCTGCGTGCAATGGGAAGCTGGCGACGTGGATGGGGATGGCTTCACCGCTCCCCAGGGAGACTGTGACGATCTGGACCGTTCGGTGGGTCCCGGCAAGCGAGAGATCTGGTACGACGGAATCGACCAGAATTGCGATGGCAATGACGGGGACCGGGATGGGGATGGCGCCCGGAGCATCGTGGTCGGGGGTCGGGACTGCTGGGATGACCCATCCAGGGTGCCCGAGGAATTCCAGGTGGTCCCCAACCAGGGCTTTGACCAGCCGGAAGCGCTGGAGGTCTTCCCCGCCGCTGAAGACGTCTGGTACGACGGGGTGGACCAGAACTGCGACGAGGTCGACGACTTTGACCAGGACGGTGACGGTGCGCAGTCCGCCGACCATCTTCAGCAGGACGGTTCTCTCGGTGACGACTGCGATGATGTTGTGTCCGACGTCAATCCGGGGGGCACCGAGACATGCGACGGGGTGGACCAGGATTGTGACCTCCTGGTGGACGAGGGCGCGTCTGAGGGCACCTGGTACTACGAGGACACGGACAAGGACGGCTACGGTGATCCGGACACCTCGCTGAAGACCTGCACCCCCTTGTCGGGTTGGGTCACCGACGGCACCGATTGCGATCCGAAGGACGAAACGATCTACCCGGGGGCCGAGGAGACCTGTGACGAGGTCGACCAGGACTGCGACAGCGCCGTGGATGAAGACGCCATCGACCCGCTGACCTGGTACGAAGACAAGGACGGCGATTCCTATGGCGTGCCGCTGAACACCACCGAGGCCTGCGATGCCCCCAGTGGCTACGCCGAGGTCTCAGGAGATTGTGACGACAGCGATGGGGCAACCCACCCCGAGGCCTCGGGAACCTGTGATGGACTCGACCGGAACTGTGACAGCCACTCCGACCCGGATGAGGGTCTCCCGGGTGACACAGCCGAGTGCTACGGGCTGAGTTGCCTGGATGTGCTGACCCTTCAGGGGACCACGCTTCCGGACGGGCTCTACTGGATCGATCCCAAGGACAGCGACAATGCCTATGAGGCCTGGTGTGACATGAGCACCGATGGTGGGGGCTACACGATCGTCAAGCTCGCCACCGCGGGCACAAACTATGCCGAGGATGCCGAGCAGGGCTGCGCCCTCCTGGGACTACAGTTGTTCATTCCACGCACGGAGGATCACCTGCTCTCGGCCTGGGCAGCGGCCACGGGAACGGCGGCGGGAGGCACGGCGTCGGACGACTACCTGGCGATCATGGGCATCTACCCGGACAGTGAAGGGGCCACCTGTGCCAGGACGCCGTTGACGTCGAGCAACGGCCTGTGTGACTGGGTGGCAGGGGACGGTGGGGGCTTCTGGGTCTCCATCTCGACGACGAACCACGAACCCGACGGGGACAACGACGTCTCCTCCTCGATGGCCTACACCTTTGACAAGACCGGCAGTGTCACCGGGTACACGGACACGCCCTACCCGGGTGCCGGCGCGGGCCGCTACATCTGCTCGGCCACCGACAAGTAGGGGCTGAAGGGCCCCTCAGGCGTGCTTGTCCTGTGCTGGCGACGAGGACCTGGTGCCGGCTCCGGAGAGACGAGGCGGGGCTGTGAGACCAGCCCGGAGACCCGCCGGGCTGAGGGATTGTTTGGGCAGTTTCGGGTTTTCCTGGGCAGCCGGCCCCGGTTGTGTGCTGGGGATAGGCTGATCGCGTCCCCCACACGCCAATGACCCCTCGACTCCTCACGACCGGTTTTCTACTCCTCCTTGCGGCACTGAGTGCCTGGGCGGCGCCGGATCCGAACAGCTCGCCCTGGGGCCCGGAGATCCAGGTCACGACCGGGACACAGAGCGCCGTCGGTGTGGTGGGTCGGAGTCTTGCGGTGCTGCCCGATGGGACCCGCGTGATCGTCTGGGTTGGAGGCGGCCGGGCTGGACCTGTGATGGTCACCCGCTCTTCGGACGGAGTGCGCTGGAGTGCCCCAAAGACCGTACAGGGGACCTCTTTTGCCAGTTCTCCCAACATTGGAACGGCCCCAAACGGCACTCTGCACTTGAATTGGGGGCGGCGACAGGGCTCCTCCAACGCCTTGTGGCACGCGACCTCCAAGGATGCTGGCCGCACATGGACCCGGGCGCAGCAGGTCTCTCCCTCGATCAACCGACCCCTGCGAGGCAAGACCCTGGCGGTGGATGGCAAGGGGCGGGTTCACCTGGCCTGGCACCAGGGGAACCCGGAGGGGAATTCGACCCGGGCCACGGTTCACTACACCCGATCCACGGACGGGGGCCGGAGCTTTGAGCCAGTCCAGCAACTGGGCGCTGGGCTTGCCGGCCATTCGGCCTTTCCGCGCATGGTTCTCAGTGGCGTCGGGACAGACGTGATTGCAGTGCCCTTTCGAGGCCAGACAGACCCGCCGGACTGGGATGTGCAGGTGGCGATCTCCAGGGATGGGGGCCAGACCTTTGTCGACCAGGTGGCTGTCGATTCCCGTTTTCGGGACTGGGATCCCGAGGCGTGGGTCGATGCCTCTGGAAACACCCACCTGGCCTGGATGACCCAGCGAGGTGGGGGCCGGGGAGTGACCATCGACTATGCCCGCAGCGAGGACTTCGGGCTGACCTGGACCCCGCCGGTGACCCTGAGTCGACACATGAGTCGCTTTCCCAACTGGGCGCCGGCCCCAGATGGGCGCTCGGCCTGGTTGGTCTGGAAGGATGAGCGGGACTTCGGAAGTCCGCCCTGCGTCGGGCGGGAGCGCTGTGCGGACCTGGCGGGAGTCTTCACCCAGGATGGAGGCCGAAGCTGGACAGCCCCGGAACTGTTCACGGACCTCGGACAGGTGGAGACGAAGTTCCCCTCGGTGGTCCTGGACCACAGGGGACGGCTCCACCTGATGTGGAGCGACCGCCGCCAGGCCACCGAGCAGATCTTCTACCAGGTGCGACAAGGACCCTGAGCCCTTCCGCCTCTCGGGGTCGCGTTAGGACGCGTTCCTCCGGAGGTCGCTGGAATGAAACTTGGTCTGATGCTCGGCTATTCGGGCGCCCATTTTGAACTGGACATGGACCGCATTCTATTGGCTGAGAAGCTCGGCTTCGACAGCGTCTGGACCGCGGAGGCCTGGGGTTCGGACGCCATCTCCCCCCTGGCATGGATCGGGGCCAGGACATCCAGAATCCGGCTGGGTACAGCGATCATGCAGTGCCCGGGGCGGTCACCCGCGAATGCGGCGATGACGGCGATGACGATGGATGCGCTCAGTGGCGGGCGCTTCATCATGGGACTCGGCACCAGCGGCCCCCAGGTGGTGGAAGGTTGGCATGGCCTGCCCTTCAACAAGCCCCTGACCTGGCTCAAGGAGTACATCCACATCGTCCGGACGATCCTGGCCCGGGAAGCCCCGCTCCAGTTCGATGGGGTTCGCTACCAGATCCCCTACCGAGGCGCGGGCGCCACCGGACAGGGCAAGCCTCTCAAGAGCATCCTCCACGGCAACCCGTCCATTCCCATCTACACCGGTTCGATGGCCCCCAAGAGCCAACAGGTGTGTGCAGAGATCGCTGATGGATGCCTGGTCACCTGCTTTGACCCCACCCATCCCGAGGTCGTCGAAGAGAACTTCGCGATCGGGCTGGCCAAGGCTGGCAAGGCCAGGTCCGATTTCGACCTGGCGCCGACAGTGGCGGTGGTGGTCGGACCGGACGTGGACGTCTGCCGGATGCCGCTGAAGGCTGCCCTGGCCCTGTACGTGGGGGGCATGGGGTCCAAGAAGAAGAACTTCTACAAGAACTATGTCTGCAAGGTCGGGTTTGAAGAGGCCGCCGAGAAGATCCAGGCCCTCTACCTGGCGGGCCGCAAGGTCGATGCGATCAACGCAGTTCCCGACGAAATGGTGGACCGCTTCAACCTGTGTGGTCCCCCGGAGCGCATTCGGGATCGCTTTTCGATGTGGAAGGAGAGCACGGTGGATTCCATGCTCATCGGCTGTCAGCAGGTCGAGGCCATCGAGTTGATGGCGGAGCTTGCGAGCTGATGCGCATCGCGATCGTCGGAGGAACCGGCAAAGAGGGTCGGGGTCTGGCGGTGCGGTTGGCACGGGCCGGTCACGAGGTGGTGATCGGGTCACGGGATGCCGGTCGGGCCGGGGCCCGCGCCCAGGCCCTCCAGGAAGAACACGGGGTCGGGCTTCAGGGGGCCGGCAACCGCGAGGCCTGTGCCGGAGCGGAGATGGTCGTGCTGGCCGTGCCCTACACCGCCCACAAGGCCACGCTGGAGGGACTCTCCGAAACCCTGGCGGGAAAGGTCCTGGTGGACATTACCGTGCCCTTGAAGCCGCCCAAGGTGCGCCAGGTCCATCTTCCTGAAGGGGGGGCTGCTGCCCTGGAGGCCCAGGCACTGCTCCCGGACACCCTGGTCGTGGCCACCTTGCACCACGTGGGGTCCGCGCACCTGCAGGACGTGGAACACGACCTGGACTGTGACGTCCTGGTTTGTGGCCACAAGGAGGCACGAGGACGTGTGGTCGCGCTCCTGGCGGAGGCGGGAATGCGGGCGCTGGACGCCGGGCCTCTGCGCAACGCCATCGCTCTCGAGTCCCTGACGCCGGTGCTCCTGCACCTGAATCGGCGCTATGGCGCGGCGGGCGCAGGCATTCGCATCACGGGCTTGCCGGAGTGAGCGAGTTGCGACTCCGGGCCTTGCCGGGGCTTGCGGTGTTGTCCCCTGGAGATGACCTGGTGGACTGGATCCAGGGGGGGCTGGAGGCCTCCTCCATTGCCCTGGGACCGGGGGATGTCCTGGTGGTGGCCTCCAAGGCCATCAGTCGGGCGGAGGACCGGTTTCGCGACCTGGGGACCACTCGGGTCTCGCCGAGGGCAGCGGCCCTGGCCGACGCGGTGGACAAGGATCCCAGGCTGGTCGAGTGGATCCTGCGGGAGTCGGTGGCCGTGTCTCGAAAGAAGCCCGGCGTGCTCGTGGTCCGGCACCGGCTGGGCCTGGTCTCGGCCAATGCGGGGATCGACCAGAGCAATGCCCGACCGCCAGCGGCCAGTCCGGAGGCCGGGCCCTGGATTCTCCTGCTTCCCGAGGACCCGGACCGGACAGCGCGGGAGCTCAGCGAGGCCCTGGGGGTGGCGGTCATCGTGTCCGATTCGCTGGGGCGGCCATTTCGTCTCGGCAGTCAGGGCACCGCCATTGGCTGTGCCGGGCTGGCGCCGCTGGTGGACCTCGCGGGCCAGGAGGATCTGTTTGGCCGTCCCCTGGAACACACCTCGGTGGCGGTGGCGGATGCCCTCGCGGCGGCGGCAGACCTGGTGGCGGGCCAGGCGGGCGAGGGTCGGGCCGTGGTGCATGTGCGGGGATTGCCATCCTCGGAGCCGTCAGCCGGGGCCTCGACCCTGGTGCGTCCGCCTGAGGGGGACCTCTACGCATGAAGGTCGTGGCACTCAGCGGAGGTGTGGGCGGTGCCCGCCTGGTGGAGGGCCTGGCTGCTGCTCTCTCCCCAGAGGAACTCACGGTGGTGGTCAACACCGGAGACGACTTCACCCACTGGGGCCTGCGTATCTGCCCGGATCTGGACACGGTCATGTACACCCTGGCCGGCCTCTCCGATCGTCGGCGGGGTTGGGGGCTGGCCTCGGAGACCTTTCGCACCCTGGAGGCTGTGGCCCGGCTTGGAGGAGAGGACTGGTTCCAGTTGGGGGATGGCGACCTGGCCACCCACCTGCTGCGGACGGAGAAGCTGGCCGGCGGGGCATCTCTCTCCCAGGTGACCTCTGAACTCTGTGTGGCACTCGGGGTGCTTCACCCCCTGTTGCCGATGGCGGACAGGGCAAGGAGCACGCTGATCGAGACGGGTACGGGAACGCTGAGCTTCCAGGACTGGCTGGTGCGTGAGCGGGGTTTACCAAGGGTCACTGGCGTGCGTTTCGAAGGGGCGAGGGCCCCGGCGTCTGGGGTGTTGCAGGCTCTCTCGGAAGCGGACCTGGTCGTGCTGACACCCTCGAACCCCTATGTCTCCCTGGACCCCATCCTGACCCTGGAGGGCATTCGGGAAGCGGTGCTCGGCAGGCCGGTGGTGGCGGTCAGTCCGATTGTCCACGGCAAGGCAGTAAAAGGCCCACTGGCCGGGATGCTGGAGAGCCTTGGGGGTCGGGCGCCATCGGCGCGGGCTGTGGCGGAACACCTTGGGGACCTGGTCGATGTCTGGGTCGTGGAGACCGGAGATGGGAAGGACATGCCCGGGCCCGTGATGGAGACGTCCACGATCATGGGGGACCGGGCAGACCGCACCCGGCTGGCCAGGCAGGTCCTGTCGGTCGGTCTGGAGGCCTGAGACCGCCACAAGGGGTCGGTCAAGGAACCGGCCCGGAGGAACGCGGTGGGCTACAGGTGGCCTTCGGCGTGAGGAGTGCCATGTCCGACACCTGGGCGGTCGTGCCTGCCAAGGACTTCTCCAGGGCCAAGGGTCGTCTGGCGCCGGTGCTGGATGGTCCGACCCGGGCGAGATGGGCCGAGCAGACCCTGGATCACGTGTTGGGTGTCCTGGACCAGGCGGGCCTGCCGGTACTGGTCATGACCGATGCGACCGGGGTGGCCAACCACGTGGTCCGTGGCGGTTTTCGAGCTGTTCGAACCCCGGCAGGCATCGGGGATGCCGTGCGCCAGGGCATTGGTGGTGTGGGTCTCCGGGGGGCAGAAGCGGTCCTGGTGGTGATGGGGGACCTGCCCGGCCTCAGTGTCGACGACGTCTGGGCAGTCCTGGCACGCCCCGAACCCACGGTCATCTGTCCGGATCTGCGGGATGCCGGAACCAATGGTCTGCTGCTCCGTCAACTCGACCCGAACCGGGCCTGTTTCGGCCACATGGACAGCTTTCGCCTGCACCAGGCGGCCAATCCTGACGCAGGGGTGGTGCGGTGTTGGGGGTGGGGCCACGACGTGGACACCCCCGGAGACCTGGGCCTCAGTCTTCGTCCAGCCGCCGTCTTGCAGGCCACCACATCTGGTAGAGGGATGTGGAGATCATGAACGCCGACGAGAGGGCGTAGCCGCCTCCGGCCACGATGGTCACCCAGGCAAATTCGGGCACCCACTTGGTGGCCCACCACGAGAGGACATCGGATCCCAGGAAGACGTAGGGCAGGGCGATGGCGGCGGTCTTCAGCCAGGGCGGGATGCCGGTGGCCATGCTGAAGATCATGCAGACAAAGAAGAAGATGAATGCAATCCCGAACAGGTGGATGTGCGAGACCCGGGCCAGGGTCGGAACGGTCGCCCCTTCGTCGATGGCGGTCACCAGCGAGATGCCCGCATAGGTTCGGTAGTCGGGAATGCCCGGAACCACCCCGTGGCAGCGCACACAGTTCTGGGCCACCAGTGCCTCGACGTGGCTGTTCCAGTCCTCTTCGGGGGAACCCGCTCGAACCCACTTGATGAGCTTGGCCTTGACCTGTTCGGAGGCCATCAGCTTCATCGAGCCCTGGAGCTTTGCCTCGAGTCGGCTGCCTTCTCGGTTTCCGTAGTAGCTGTAGACGACGTCATCGACGGACAGCCCCAGCTCACCGTCCGCCATGCCGTGGGTGAACAGGATCTGGGCAAAGGACATCAACAGCCCCATGGCGATGACCACGAGGTACCCGGTGAACAGGGTGCGAAGGGGCAGGTCGATGCGAGAGAGGGGCGCCCCCCACTGGATGACGGTCTTTGAATCTGGCGAAAGGGGCATGATTCGATCTTGTCAGGGGAGGGGCTTCAGCGACCTCGGCCGATGGTAGCGATAGCGTGTGTCCTTCGCCAGGCGTTCATAGGAACCGAAGCGGGTCTCTGGCTCCTCCAGCGTGTCGAGTCCATCGACCGGATCCAGGGCCGGGTCCGTGAAAACCCGTCGGATCCCATACAACGTGCTTCGCTCCGCCGGGACCCGGCCAGCGGAGCGGATTGCCGCCCGCAACTGGGCAGGACTGCGCCGCTGGCCGTGTGGGGCACCGGCGGCGGTGGAGATGCTCTCATTGATCAGGGTGCCACCCAGGTCGTTGGCCCCCCAGTCCAACAGCTGGGCGGCGAGGGTCAGGCCCTCCTTGACCCAGCTGGCCTGCAGGTTGGGAAAGCCCTTGCCCAGCAGGAGCCGGGCCACGGCGGTGAACCGCAGCACGTCTTCGGTCGAGGGTCCCGCCCGAAGGTCCTCGGGTCGCTTCTCCGCCCACATGGGGGCTTCGGTGTGGACGAAGGACAGGGGCACGAATTCGGTGAATCCCCCGCTCTCGGCCTGCAGTCTGCGCAACAGGGCCAGGTGTCGAAGCCGGTCGTCCAGGGAGTCCAGGTGACCGTACATGATCGTGGAGGTGGTCGGCATGCCCAGGCGGTGGGCGGTGGTGATGATCGCAATCCACTCGGAGGTCGTGATGCGTCCTGGTGCGATTCGGCGTCGCACCGCGTCATCGAGAATTTCAGCCGAGGTGCCGGGAAGACTGTCCAGGCCCACATCCTGGAGTCTCTTGAGTTGCTCCTCGGGAGACCACCCGCTCCGGAGCGCTCCGAACTTGATCTCCTCGGGGGAGAAGGCATGGAGATGCATCTCGGGCAGTGCGGTCTTGAGGGCCCGGCACAGGTCCACGTAGTCCTGGCCGGTCAGCTCGGGGGCCAGCCCTGCCTGGAGGCAGATCTCGGTGGCTCCCAGATCCCAGGCCTCCTGGGCCCTTCGGAGGACCTCCTCCACCGGGAGTCGATAGGCCTGTTCCGACCGAAAACCACGGGCATAGGCACAGAATCTGCAGGATTTCACGCAGACATTGGTGAAGTTGATGTTTCGGTTGACCACATAGGTCACCAGGTCACCCGCCAGGTCCTGACGCAGGCTGTCCGCTGCCTGTCGCAGGTCCTCCATCTCCGCGCCAGTGGCCTGAATCCAGGGGCGCAGTTCGGTCCACGCGATGGGTTGACCCCGACTGGCGCGCTCGAGGACGTCGGTCACGGTCCGACCTCGAACCGATCCCGTTTGCTCCGGGCCATGCCCAGAGGCACCGTCACGGCCTCCTCGTGGGCCGGGTAGACCGGGAGTCTTGGCCGCAGTGCGAAACCCCCGGCCTGGCAGCGTTTGGCCAACTCGACCAGTCCCGGCCATCTCCAGGTGGGGTTGATGTAGTCCGGCGTCACCGGTGAGATGCCCCCCAGGTCGTTGATCCCCGCGGACAGCAGGTCCTCCAGAGAGACCGGGTTCAGGTTGGGTGGGGCCTGGATCGACACCTCGTCCGGTAGCAGCCAGCGGGCCGCAGCCACCGTCCAGGCGACCTCCTCGTGGCCGGGCTCTCTCGTGTCCGCCATGGGGGTCCCGGGGTGGGCCCGGAAGTTCTGGACGATGACCTCCTGGATGTGTCCATGGCGGGCCTGCAGAACTGCGATGGCTTCCAGGGTCTCCACCCGCTCCGCCCGGGTCTCCCCGATGCCCACAAGGAGCCCAGAGGTGAAGGGAATGCCCAGGCGGCCTGCCTCTTCGGTCATGGCCAGTCGCTTCGCCGGGTGTTTGTCCGGGCTGGCGTGGTGGACCTGGCCTGGCCCGGTCAGGCGCTCGGCGGTGGACTCCAGCATCAATCCCAGGCTGGCATTGACCGTCATCAGCCTTTCCATCTCGGGGCCGGTCAACAGTCCCGCATTGGTGTGGGGCAACAGTCCCCGCTCCAGGGCCCGCTCCCCGGCCCACACCAGGTAGTCGACGGTGCTGTCGTGGCCCCACCGGGCGATCAGGTCCCGGTAGGAGGGGAATGCCCTTTCCGGCGGGTCGCCCAGGCAGAACAGGGCCTCGGTGCATCCCGCTGATGCCCCCTGGTCCAGGGTGGAGATCACCTGGTCCGGGGACATTGTCCAGGCTTCGGGGTCCGTGGGGGTCTTCCGGAAGGTGCAGTAGCCACACCGGTTCCGACAGAGATTGGTCAGCGGCAGGAACACCTTGGGGGAGAACGTGATGGTTCGGCCCCAGGCTCTGTCCCGGCGGGCCGCTGCTGCTGCCGAGAGTGGCGCCAGGGCCAGGCTGTCAGGATCGGTGCGTAGGCGGTCCAAGTGGGGATCCCGTTCTGCCGTTCCCCCTATCCGAGCCATGGGCGCATCGTGACGATTCCTCTCATCGAGGAGTGTCGGTGAGATCCCTCTTCAATCACCTGCTGGGGAGAACAGGCGTTCTGCCATCTGCACAAAGACCGCGCAGGTCTCCTCGCCGAACAGGGCGAACCAGATCTCTCGAATTCCGTGGCCATAGTCCCGTGCCGTTTCCAGGGCGATCGGGGCTGCCTCGGTCACCGGGTAGCCAAAGACCCCACAGGAGATGGCCGGGAAGGCGATGGAGCGGCATCCGTGGGCTCGCCCCAGCTTCAGGCTTTCCCGGTGGCAGGTCGCCAGGGCTGTGGCAGGGTCTGGATGCTCACGGTAGACGGGTCCGACGGTGTGGATCACATGGTGGGCGAACAGGTCGAACCCGGGGGTGATCCGGGCGTGCCCGGTGGGACAACGGACCCCGGGAGAGACTTCTGGCAGGGCCCGGCAGGCCTCGAGCAGGGAAGGGCCTGCTGCTCGGTGGATGGCACCATCGACCCCTCCACCCCCCAGCAGGGACGAATTGGCGGCGTTTACGATCCCGTGGACCTCCAGCCGGGTCAGATCCCCCTGAATCAACACAAGTTCACAGGCGGGATTCAGGGAAAAGCGCTTCATCGGTCGATCAGGACTTGGCCGGGTCGCCACCGGTTCTCAGGGATGGTGGATGTTCAGGGCCAGGGATCGCAGAGAAGGTGCGGAAGCAATGACGGTGAGCGGCTCGTCGGGGTCCGCGTCCAGGTAGCGAACAACCAGTGGCAGGGCATCTCGTCGGGGGGCCTTGCTGCCCACGTCAAAGCTCGCCTCGACACCGGTGCCAAAATCCACGGTGTTGGTGAAGACGGCCTCCAGGCCACTCCAGTTGCCGTGATCCACAGGGCCTGCGGCCCGGATGGGAAGCGTGTGGACGTCGGAGCCCACGTCGAATTCCAACTGGTCCATGCCAAAGATGAGGTTGTCATCACGGATCCGAACCGCGACGGTCAATCGACCATGGTGCAGGCGTGCTGCGACGCCAAAGGAACCATCTCGGGGTCCGAGCCAGCCTTCTTCTCCGGAGAGGACTGAGCCGCGGGTGTCTACCGCCAACGCTTCATCCTTGGTCCACTCCTCCAGGTCGCCATCGACTCGGGCGGGCTCCCCTACGGCTGGAATCAGGCGCACGGTCTTGTAGTGGGCGGTGGTGGCGTCCCAGGCGTTGGAGGTCACCTCCGTCAGCCAATTGACGCTCACGACCTGAGCCACTTCGCGGAAAAGCGGAATCGGAGTGTCTCGTTGGGGAAGCCCCAGGTGCAGGCCAGCGTCTTTGTGAGTCAGGGAGAAGCCCTGGCCGGGACCTGCCCGGGTGAGATCCAACTCGTGGTCCATCGCCAGGGGGCTGCCGTTGGAGAGGCGGATCCAGGTCTGTTGGTCCCCGGATCCCAGGGCCACAGAGGTGCGGTTCACCGACCGGACCTCCAGTGCTTCATAAGGAAGCCCCATCGGGAGCACATGGTGTCCGCCGGTCAGGTGTTCGGTGACGACCAGGTCGTAGACCGGTCCTGGTGCATCGGGGCGGGAGACTCGGGAGAGCTGAAGCAGTCGCTCCCCGTCAAAGGTCCAGAGCCCATCGGCGTAGCGGAGCTCTGGCGGGTCCCCGGGCCTCTTGAATTCGGCGATGAGGGCCCCGTAGTCCCCGTCTTCAAAGACCACGGTGACCGCGACGGCGTTGGGCATCCGTTCTTCGGCGGATCGGGCCACACAGCCAGACAGCATGCCGGCCGTGGCGATGGCGAGGACCACGTTCAAGCCAGGGCCTCCTGCGCGGCGGTGAGGAGGGCTTCGACCTGGAGGATGTCGCTCGCGGAATCTCCATAGCGAACGTAGACAATGTCGCCGCCAGGGGCGACGACGAACTCTGCGGGAGTCTGGGAAGTCCCTCGTTCGGGCTTTCCAACCCCAAGCTTTATCGAGCGCATGGCCGTGCGTACGGATCGTGGGTCGAGGGTCTTGATGGCGGAGAGCCAACCTTTTGTCACGACCTGATACCGATTGTAGAGATCACCGTCGGGATCGCTGAGAACCGGGAACAGCACGTGGTAGCGAGGCACGAAGTCCCGGGCGACGTCCAGGCCCGAGCGGGTGATGGCCACAACCTGGATTCCCTTGACGTCGAAGTCGGCGTAGCGCTCCAGGAGGTCGGCCAGGGACTGGCGCGTGAGGGGGCTGCCCAGGCTTGAGACGAAGCAGATCACCAGGGGATACCGGGCGGTGTGCTTTTCGACATCGACCGGTAGTCCAAACACGGGCTGCGCGCGGAAACCTGGCGCGGTTTCGCCAACGCTGAGCATTGCCATGACCCCCTGAACAGCCGGACATATACCCGCGATGTTCAGGGATCCGCCACTCCCGGCCTTCGGCGAATCCAGAGGCCGAGGCCACCCAAAAGCATCCATGGGCCCAATTTGCTGGGGGCGGAGCGGCATCCGCAGGCGATTCCCTTGTCGTCGGTCAATCCCGCCTCGGGGCGGGAGTCGATTCCTCCGCTGTCGCCGGTGTCTCGGGTCTCGGGCACCCCGTCCAGACTCAGGCTGTAGCTGGCATCCTGGACCAGTGCCGTCACGGTGATCCATTCTCCAGCCTGGGCCAGTGCGCTCTCTCCGCGATCCACGACCGAGCCCAGGATCGCCTCTCCGGTGACTGTCACCAGGGCGTCCTCCTCGACCTGCCAGTAGTCGGACCCCAACAGGGCCAGGAGACCGTTGCTGTTCGAGGAGACGAACCCCTTGCCTTCGGGGACGTCGTACAGGCTCCCTTCCCGAAGATCCCCATGGGCCAGGGCCGTGGTGAATCCGGCCCAGATCTCCCCGACGCTCAGGCCGCTGACCCCTTCCAGGATCACCGTCCAGTCCTCGCCAGCCAGGTCCTCCCCTGCCTGCCACACCGACAACAGGCCGCCTTCTCCAAGAACGTGCTCCTCGAGCCAGGCATTGACGGTGAGCATGCCGTACTCATGGCCCCCGTCGATCAGGTCGAAGCGCCCCCCGGGATTTTGGGCGTAGTGCCAGGTCTGGATCGCGTACACGTCCAGGTCGGGGACCGCGAGCTCGGCGGCCCACTCGGCCGAGGCTTCCCAGTACCAGGCCTCTCCAGAGCTCCCGCTGTAGTCCCGGACCCGGTACTGGAGCATGTGGCCGAACTCATGGACAGCCAGGTGCTCCCAGAAGGCGCCCTCGCTGGCGTAGTCCGGGTTGAGGAAGATGACCGGCACGCCCTGGGGGAACTCGTCCTCGAAGTACAGCGTCGTGTACCCGGTGTGGTTGATCGAGGGATCCAGCACCACCCGCAGGAGGTATTCCTCGGCCGAGGTGGGGGCTGCCCAACCCTGGGTGACGACCAGGCCCGACCAGGCCTTCTCCAGGACGTCGACCACCCTCTGGGCGACGTCCTGGTTGCCGTCTCCGGAGTCCCAGGACACCGTGAAGTTGTCCGAGTAGACGTTGTTTGCCAGTTCAGTGCCCCAGAGGGCCTTGCCGGATGCGGGCGGTGGGGAGGGGGTGTGGGCAAATGGCGCCGTGACCACCGCGGGGTGGGGGGACGGACCGGTGCCGGACAGCGTCGCGAGCACGAGAGGAGTGGCGCACTTCATGGGTGGGAAAGTGTAGCCCTGGTGGGGTGGGGCACGGGATAGGAGGCCGCGATGCTCACGAATCTCACGGCGCTGGCGCCCCGGCTGGGGCACGCGCCCCTGTCCCTGGGGACCTTTCCCACGCCCGTGGAACCCATGGAGCGGTTGATTCTGCCTGGCTCCCGAAAGGCCTGGGTCAAGCGTGAGGATCGTTCCCACCCGGTCTATGGCGGAAACAAGGTGCGGAAGCTCCAGTGGCTGCTGCCGGACATCCTGGCTCGGGGGGGCACGATGGTTACTCTGGGGGCTGCCGGTTCCCACCACGTGATCGCCAGCGCTGTGCTGGGCGCCCAGGCGGGGGTCAAGGTGCACGGGGTGCTGGTGCCCCAGCCGGACAGCGATCATGTCCGGGAGAACCTGCGTCTCTCCCTGGGCCTGGCGCACCGGATCTGGCCCTGTCGATCCACCCTGGATGTGTTGCGCCAGGTCTTCAGGGCCTGGCGATACTCCCGTCGGGAAGACGGGGTCTCCCCGGTCTGGATCGGTCCAGGGGGAAGTTCTCCACTGGGGTGTCTGGGCTGGGTGGAAGCTGCGCTGGAGATCGGCGATCAGATCCGGCAGCAGCAGCTTCCGGAGCCCACGGACCTGGTGGTTCCGGCGGGCTCCTGCGGCACGGTGGCGGGACTCCATGCCGGGTTGGCGCTGGCGGGACTGGAAAACACCCGGCTTCACGGGGTTCGAGTGACCGAGAAGTGGATGGCCAACGGACGTTCGATTCGGCGGCTGGCCATGCGGACGCGGGCGCTCCTGGTCCGAGGCGGGGCGGAGGTCCCGCGGCTCAGGCCGGAACAACTCCAGGTCCACCACGACTTCTGCGGTGTCGGCTATGGCCACGACACCGAGGCGGGGTGTGCGGCGCGGGGCATCGCCCGAGACCAGGCCGGGCTGGTGCTCGAACCGACGTACACCGCCAAGGCCTTTGCAGGGCTGATGTCCCTTTGCGAGCGAGAGGTTCTGGGGCCGCGGGTGTTGTTCGTGAACACCTTGAGCAGCGCTCCGCTGGGGGACTTGCTGGCCCGGGCTCCCTCCCAGGTTCCCGCGGAGTTTCTGGGCCTGCTGCAGGCGGTCCCCTGACTGAATGTTGAAGGAACGGGGACCGAGAGGGCCGTCAGGGGGTTGCCACGCCGGCCTGGTTGGCCAGTGCGTTGGCCAGCACGTTCGGGTCTGTCCCTGTCGCCAGGGCTGTTGACCACACGTCTTCAGTCCACCAGATTCCCGGTGCATGGACCCAGGGTGGGTCCTGTTCCGGATCGACCTGGTCGGGGTCGGTCAGTGGATCCCGGAGCACAAAAGGCAGGCCGGCTCCCAGGGCTGCGGTTCCCCAGCCCCGCACGGCGTAGAGGCCAATCGCCTGGTGCTGCTCGGCCGCCCCTCGAAGGGCCCCGGCATACCGGTCCGCGTAGGCCTGCTTGTTGGCGATGGCCTGGGCGAGTCCGGCCTCGTCCTCCTCGACGGTGATCGGACAAGCTCGGAGCCCGGCATCTCGCACGGCCTGTGCATCCCGGGCCTCGCCCCCCCCGATCAGCACCGCCGGACCCTCGCCCGTGCACTGGCCGAGCCAGGCGACATCTCGGTAGGGAGCGGGGCTCCACAGAGGAATCTCCAGGGGAGCCACGAGGTCTGCCCAGCGGGAGGTCCCCACGGTCTTCGAGGCCAACACCTCCCCTGGAAGGTGGGACAGTGGACTGGGAATGGCGCCTCTGGGGTGCTTCAGGATCTTGGCCAGCCAGTCCGCCGCCCGCTGGATCATCTCCGGGGTGTAGCTGTGAGGCCCCTCCACCACGGCGAAGTCTGCCGACCGGGGCAGGCCGTCGGGGCGGGGTTGAGCCAGCTCGGTGAGCCAGAGTGTGGGTACCTGGATCGCTGCGTACAGGGTCGGATCGGGTCCCGGCCAGCCGGGAAGCTGGTCGCAGGGACAGCCTCCAGCTCTCTCTTCACGGGGCATGGGCACGTAGCTGGCCAACACCACGCCCTCGATCCTCGGGTCCACAAAGCTCAGGTACAGGGCCTGGACCGCACCGCCGGATGCGCCTGTGGCTGCCACCCGTTCGACGCCCGGTTGGTCCAGCAGGTAGTCCAGGCCGGCCTGGAGGCTCTCCAGTTGGACCGCCATCGCTGACGTGCCGGCGGCGGCCAGCAGGGCCCGCCCGTGGGCCCCCTCTGCCAGGTGGATGCGCCGGCCGGGCAGGTCTCCCTCCTCCACGCCCGGGGTGTCGACGACGAGCACCGCATAGCCAAGGCTGGCCAGGGCGTGGGCGGGTCCCTGGGCCTCTCCGGCGGTCTTGCCCTGATCGAAGTGTCCATGAGCCACCAGCACACCAGGCCGAGGTCCCGCGCCCTGGGGCGAGAACAGGGCCGCTGAGACCCGAAACCCTTCATAGACCTGCAGCGAGACGGGCTGGACCTGGTAGCCCTTGACGGGGATCGGCGTCCCTTCGCGAGGATCCATGGGGGCCCGTTTCAGCACCCCCAGTCCGGCAGCGAGGCCCACACGGGCAGGGTCCGCAGGAGTCACCGTCGGCCCGCTGCTACAGGCCAGCAACAAGGCCAGTCCGGTCACGCGTCCCTCACCTTGTCGCATCCGATCAGGGTCGCCACCGCCATTGTCGCCATCGTAGTTCAGTGGGTCGGTGCCTGGCCACCTGGGGCGAGGAGGGCAGTCTGTCCTGCCAGGACCGGATGACCCCCGGCAGATATCGGGGAACGAGGGGAATCGACCTCGGGTCCTTTGCCACACCATTTGTCATTGGCCCTGGTTTTGGAGTGAAGAAGACAGGGCTCAAGCAGGGCCACAGAAGGGTGCTCAGGCGTCGCCTGGGCTTGATGTCCCGGGCAGAGGGAATCCTGGAGGTTTGAATCCTGCGACAGTGCCCTGGGTTGGCGTAGACTGCGGCTTCGGCACGTCCTCCCCTGGAGGTCCATCATGGGCCCTGGCATTCTTCTCTACGCCCTGGTCGGTTCGCCCGCCTGGGCGTGGCCTTCTGCAACCGATCTCACCGCACTGGAGTTGTCCGGTTCCGACATCGATGATGTCTGCTCCGACGCCGACGGCTCCCAGGACATCGACACCTCGGCCAACGCGGCGCCTGTGGTGGGGGTGTACGACGACGGGACGGATGTCTTCTTTGCGGTGCTGATGGACCACGATCCCACGTCGGGGACCGGCTGGGAAAGCGCCAGTTGGATCGTCTTGATGGAGACGGACTGGGATGTGAGCGACGAGGGCTACGACTTTGCCCTGTGGCTGGACGGTGCCAATGACACGGTGGTCCTGTCGGAGAACATCAGCAGGAGCGCCAGCTTCCAGAGCGATGAGGCGGAATCCGATCTGACGAGTTGGGAAGCCCCTTCTGGCGACACCAGCAGTGCCAGCGGCGCAGCGGCAACCCTGGATGCCGGGAATACGGGCTGTGACCTTGCCGCCCAGGCGACCTGGGTGATTCTCAAGATTTCCTGGGGGGAGTTGACGACCTTCACGGGCCTGACGGACCTGGCTGATGCGTCCTTTGGCCTGGGAACCGGCAGTTCGGGGGCAGCACCGTCGGACGATGTGGCTGGTTGCAGCGGCAGCTGCACAGACGGCTGGTTCGAACTGCTCTCCGACAACACCGCTGACCAGGATGGGGACGGCTACAAGGACCACCAGGAGGTCCGCAGTGGGATCGGCACCGATCCCCTTCTCTGGGACACCGACGGTGACGGCCTCAACGACAAGGAGGAGATCGGGTACTTCGGCACCGACGCCCTGCTCGCCGACACCGACGGTGACGGCCTGACGGACTTCGAGGAGATCGACACCTACGGCTCCAACCCGAACCTGGTGGACTCCGATAGCGATGGGCTCGACGACTACGAAGAGATCATGGTCTACGGCACCCTGCCCAAGGACACCGACACCGACAATGACGGGCTCGACGACTACGAAGAGATCATGGTCTACGGCACGGACCCGAACGATGTCGACAGCGACGAAGACGGGGCCAGCGACTACGATGAGTTGAACACCCTGGGGTCGGATCCGACGAATGCGGACACCGATGGCGACGGGGTCAGCGACGGCGCCGAGTACTCCGTCTACTCCTCGGATCCACTGGCCTCCGACAGCGACTCAGATGGGCTGGACGATGGCGCAGAGATCTTCACCTATGGATCGGACCCCAACAGCGCGGACACCGACTCAGATGGGCTGGACGATGGCGACGAAGTCGACGTCTATGGCACCGACCCCTCCAGTGCGGACACCGACAATGACGGCCTGACCGACGAGGAGGAGATCAACACCTACGGCACGGACCCGCTGACCTATGACACCGACGGGGGTGGGTCCGGTGATGGGGTCGAAGTCGGCGACGAGACCGATCCCAATGACGCCAGCGACGATGTCACCGGGGGCGCAGATGCCGACGGCGATGGACTGAGCGACGCGGAAGAGGAGTTCATCGGCACCGATCCCAATGACCCCGACACCGACGGGGACTTCCTTTACGATGGCGACGAGATCAACATCCACGGCTCCGATCCGCTGGATACTGACAGCGATGACGATGGCCTGGAAGATGGCGAGGAGATCGAAGCCTGGTCGACCGACCCGACCCTGGCAGACAGCGATGGGGACACCCTGGGCGATGGGGACGAGGTCAACACCTATGGCACCGATCCCGCGGACGATGACACGGACGATGATGGCCTGAGCGACGGCAACGAGATCAACGTCTACGGCACCGACCCGTTGGAAGACGACACGGACGGCGATGGCCTGAGCGATGGGGACGAGGTCAACACCTACGGCACCGATGCCGGGGAAGCCGACACCGATGGTGGTGGGTCGTCGGATGGTGTGGAAGTGCTTTCAGACGGCACGGACCCCCTGGATGCCTCCGACGACGAGGAATCGACCACCGACACCGATGGTGATGGGCTCACCGATGCAGAAGAGGTCGCCCTGGGCTCCGACCCGGATTCGGCTGACAGCGACGGGGACGGACTGGAGGACGGTGACGAGGTCAACACCTACGGCACGGATCCGACCGAAACCGACACCGATGGCGATGGGCTCAACGATGGCGCCGAGGTCCTCACCTATGGCACCGACCCCACCGAGACGGACAGCGATGGAGATGGCCTGGACGATGGGGACGAGGTCAACACCTACGGCACGGATCCGACCAACGAGGACTCGGACGGCGATGGGCTCACCGACATCGAGGAGACGAGCCTCGGCACCGATCCCAATGACAGCGACACCGACGATGACGGGCTCAATGACCGGGCCGAACTGGGGGACTACCAGTCGGACCCGCTGAGCAGCGACAGCGATGGAGATGGCCTGGACGATGGGGACGAGGTCCACTCCCACGGCACCGATCCCAATGAGCCCGACACCGATGGAGACGGCCTCAGTGATGGGGACGAGGTCACCCTCTATGGCACCGATCCGTTGGAGGCAGACACCGATAGCGGGGGCGCTGACGATGGCATCGAGATCCTGGTCGATGGGACCGATCCCCTCAATTCCACCGACGATGGCAGCTCAGCGGATTCTGATGGCGATGGCCTGACCGACGCTGAAGAGGTCCTGCTGGGTACCGATCCGGACAACGCCGACACCGACGGCGACGGACTGAGCGATCAATACGAGGTCGAGACCTCCGGCACGGATCCCCTGGACGATGACACGGACGAGGATGGCCTGAGTGATGGGGACGAACTCAACACCTACGGCACGAGCCCGTTCCAGTCCGACACCGACAACGGTGGCGCCACCGACGGTGCCGAGGTGCTGGTGGACGGCACCGATCCCAACGACGCCAGCGACGATCTCGTCACCATCGCCGACGCGGATGGTGATGGCCTGACCGACTCCGAAGAGGAGGCCCTTGGCACCGATCCCGAGAACGTCGACTCAGACGGGGACGGCCTGGAGGACGGCGAAGAGGTCGACATGTATGGCACCGATCCGACCGCCACGGACACGGATGGGGATGGCCTGGATGACGGGGACGAGGTCAATACCCACGGCACCGATCCCAACCAGCCCGACACGGATGGCGACACCCTGGACGACTGGGATGAGATCAACACCTATGGGAGTGATCCCCTGGACACCGACACCGACGGTGGCGGGACCAGCGATGGTGTCGAGGTCACTCTCGACGGAACAGACCCGCTGGATGCCGCGGATGACGGGGGCGGTGACACGGACGGTGATGGGCTCTCCTCGGCGCTGGAAGGCGTGCATGGGACCGATCCGGATGATGCGGACACCGACGATGATGGGGTCTCTGACGGCGACGAGGTCCTGATCCATGGAAGCTCTCCGCTGGACGACGACACCGACGGCGATGGTCTGAGCGATGGCGACGAGATCAACACCTATGAAACCGACCCGGCCAACGCGGACACCGATGACGATGGCCTCAATGATGGCCAGGAGGTCGACACCTACGGCACCGACCCGCTGGACGACGACGGCGACGATGACGGGCTGAGCGATGGCGACGAGATCGACACCTACGGCACCGATCCCGACGATGCGGACACCGACGGCGATGGCCTGAGCGACGGGGACGAGGTCAATACCTATGGCTCCGATCCCAGCAAGGAGGACACCGATGGTGGTGGCACCAGCGATGGCGTCGAGGTCACCGATGGCACGGATCTCGACGACCCCCAGGATGACTACGACACGGCCGACGATGACAGTGATGGCCTGACCACCCGGGAGGAGATCGCTGCAGGGACGGACCCGGACAACGACGACAGCGACGGCGATGGTCTGAGCGATGGGGACGAGGTCAATACCCATGGCTCCGATCCCAACGACGACGACAGCGACGGGGATGGCCTGGATGACTACGACGAGGTCGAGGTCTGGGGTTCGGATCCCAATGACACGGACACCGACGACGGCGGCATCGACGATGGCACCGAGGTCAACTCCGACGGCACCGATCCCACCGATAGCAGCGATGACAGCACCAGTGGTGTGGACACCGACGGAGATGGGCTGGACGATGACGTCGAGGCCATCCTGGGCACCGATCCGGACAACACTGACACCGACGGCGATGGGCTCAGCGACTACGAAGAGTACGCCTCACTGGGCACCGACCCGACCAGCGCCGATCCCGATGAGGATGGGGTCAGCGACCCGGACGAGCTGAGCGATGGCACGGATCCCAATGACGCCGACAGCGACGACGACTCGCTGAACGATGGCGATGAGAAGGCCGCGGGGACGGATCCCAACGATGACGACACCGATGACGATGGCCTTTCCGACGGGGCAGAGGTCTCTCTCTACGGCTCAGACCCCCTGCTCTCCGACACCGATGGGGATGGCCTGGAGGACTTCGACGAGGTCATCACCTACGGCACCGACCCGACGGACACGGACACCGACGACGGTGGCGTCAGCGATGCCGAGGAGATCACAGTCGGGTCCGACCCCCTCGATGGCACTGACGATGTCTCTTCCGAGGACACCGATGAGGACGGACTCTCCGACGCCGTCGAGGAGGCACTGGGCACCAACCCGGAAAAGGCCGACACGGACGATGATGGCCTGGACGACGGGGACGAGGTTGCGCTGGGCACCGACCCGGTCGACGAGGACAGCGACTCCGACACCCTGACGGATGGTGACGAGGTCAACATCTACGGCACGGATCCCCTGGACGATGATTCCGATGACGACGGCCTGGCCGACGCCGAGGAGGTCAATGCCGGGACCTCGGATCCCACTGACCCGGACACCGACGACGATGGCCTGGATGACGGGGCAGAGTCCTTGCTGGGCACGGACCCGACGAACGCGGACACCGATGGCGATGGCCTGTCGGATGCCGAGGAAGTCAACACCTACGGGACGAACCCCCTCGATCTGGACACCGACGGCGGTGGCAGTCTCGATGGGGTCGAGGTCCTGGTCGATGGCACCGACCCCAACGATGCCAGTGACGATGAGGGCGGCTCCGATGACAGCGATGGGGATGGCC
The DNA here is from genome assembly GCA_964567625.1 of uncultured Enterobacterales bacterium. Lineage (GTDB taxonomy): Bacteria > Myxococcota_A > UBA796 > UBA796 > CAJQPC01 > CAYFPX01. Next base: position 33,704 of record CAZMNK010000033.1, read on the forward strand.
TGGATGACTCCCTGGAGGCCCTGCTCGGCACGGATCCTGACGATGCGGACACGGATGGGGATGGACTGGAAGACGGGGACGAACTCTACGAATACGGCACGGATCCCCTGGACGAGGACAGCGACGGCGATGGGCTGGAAGATGGCGACGAGGTCTCCATCCACGAAACCGATCCCGCCAGTGCCGACACCGATGGCGATGGCCTCGACGACAGCGAAGAGATCGATGTCTACGACACGGATCCCAACGAGATCGACACCGATGGCGACAGCGTGGCCGATGGCGACGAGGTCTTGGAGTACGGCACCGATCCTCTGTCCATCGACAGCGATGAGGATGGGCTGACCGACGGGGAGGAGGTGTTTGCCTTTGGCACGGATCCCGGCGACGCCGACACCGATGACGGTGGGACCAGCGATGGCGAAGAGGTGAACTCGGACGGCACGGATCCCCTGGACGGCAGCGATGACCTGGCCCAGGTCACTGACAGCGATGGCGATGGACTGAGCCTCGCCGAGGAGACCGAGTACGGCACGGATCCGGACAACCCCGACACCGACGGGGACTCCCTGGAAGATGGCGAAGAGATCGACACCTACGGCACCGACCCGCTCAACACCGACACCGACGGCGGTGGTGTCAGCGATGGGGTCGAGGTCCTGGTCGATGGCACCGACCCGAATGATGCGTCCGACGACAATTCCTCGAGCACCACGGACTCCGATGGCGATGGTCTCAGTGATGCGGACGAGGCGCTCATCGGGACCGATCCGGACGACCCGGACACCGACGGCGATGACCTGGAGGATGGCGACGAGGCCACGGTCTACGGCACGGATCCCCTGGACGAAGACACCGATGGGGATGGCCTGACCGACGGGGACGAGGTCAATACCCACGGCACGGATCCGACGGAAACCGACAGCGACTCAGACTCTCTGAGCGACTACGACGAGATCGAGGTCCATGGCACCGATCCGAACAGCCTGGACACCGACGGCGACAGCCTGGACGACAACGATGAGATCGACGGCTACGGCACCGACCCGACCGACACGGACACCGACGGAGACGGTCTGGAGGACGGGGAGGAGGTCAACAGCCACGGTACCGCCCCGGACAATGCCGACACGGATGGGGATGGCCTGGACGATGGGGACGAGGTCGACATCTACGGCACCGACCCGGTCGATGATGACTCCGACTCCGACACCCTGACGGATGGCGACGAGGTCAACACCTACGGCACGGATCCCCTGGACGATGACTCTGATGACGACGGCCTGGCCGACGCCGAGGAGGTTCATTCCGGGACCTCGGATCCCAATGACTCGGACACCGACGACGACGGCCTGGATGACGGTGAAGAGTTCGCCGTTGGCACGGACCCGGGGAACTCGGACACCGATGGCGACGGCCTGTCGGATGCCGAGGAAGTCTACACCTACGGGACGGATCCCCTGGAGCAGGACACCGATGGCGGTGGCAGCATCGATGGTGTCGAAGTCCTGGTTGATGGCACCGATCCCAACGATGGCAGTGACGATGCGGGCAGTTCCGCCGACAGCGATGGGGATGGCCTGGATGACTCCCTCGAGACCCTGCTCGGCACGGATCCCGACGACGCGGACACGGATGGGGATGGCCTGCAAGACGGCGACGAGCTCTACACCTACGGCACGGATCCCCTGGACGAAGACAGCGACGGCGATGGGCTGGAAGATGGCGACGAGGTCTCCATCCACGAAACCGATCCCGCCAGTGCCGACACGGATCTCGATGGCCTCGACGATGGCGACGAGGTCGATGTCTACGACACGGATCCCAACGAGGTCGACACCGATGGCGATGGTGTGTCCGATGGCGCAGAGGTCTCGACCTACGGCAGCGATCCCCTGTCCATCGACAGCGATGAGGATGGGCTGACCGACGGGGACGAAGTGAATGGCTTCGGGACGGATCCCGCTGACGCCGACACCGATGGCGGTGGGACCAGCGATGGCGAAGAGGTGAATTCGGACGGCACGGATCCCCTGGACGGCAGCGATGACCTGGCCCAGACCACCGACAGCGATGGCGATGGACTGAGCCTTGCCGAGGAGACCGAGTACGGCACGGATCCGGACAACCCCGACACCGACGGGGACTCTCTGGAAGATGGCGAAGAGGTCGACACCTACGGCACCGACCCGCTCAACACCGACACCGATGGCGGTGGCGTCAGCGATGGGGTCGAGGTCCTGGTCGATGGCACCGACCCGAATGACGCGTCCGACGACAGTTCCTCGAGCACCACGGACTCCGATGGCGATGGCCTCAGCGATGCGGACGAGGCGCTCATGGGAACCGACCCGGATGATCCCGACACCGACGGCGATGACCTGGAGGATGGCGATGAGGCCACGGTCTACGGCACCGACCCGCTCAACACCGACACCGATGGCGATGGCCTGACCGACGGGGACGAGGTCAACACCCACGGCACGGATCCGACGGAAACCGACAGCGACTCGGACTCTCTGAGCGACTACGACGAGATCGAGGTTCATGGCACCGATCCGAACAGCCGGGACACCGACGGCGACAGCCTGGACGACAACGATGAGATCGACGGCTACGGCACCGACCCGACCGACACGGACACCGACGGAGACGGTCTCGAGGACGGCGACGAGGTCAACATCCACGACACCGCTCCGGACAATGCCGACACGGATGGGGATGGCCTGGATGATGGGGAGGAGATCGACACCTACGGCACGGACCCGGTCGACGATGACTCTGACTCCGACGGCCTGACGGATGGTGAGGAGGTCAACAGCTACGGCACGGATCCCCTGGACGATGACTCTGATGACGACGGCCTGACCGACGCCGAGGAGGTCGACGCCGGGACCTCGGATCCCCTGGACGCCGACACCGACGACGACGGCCTGGATGATGGTGCCGAGACCTTCATGGGCACGGACCCGTCGAATGCGGACACCGATGGCGACGGCCTGTCGGATGCCGAGGAAGTCAACATCTACGGGACGGATCCCCTGGAGCAGGACACCGATGGCGGTGGCAGCGTCGATGGTGTGGAGGTCCTGATCGATGGCACCGATCCCAGCGATCCCAGTGACGATGCTGGCAGTGCCGCCGACACCGATCTGGACGGGTTGGATGACTCCCTTGAGGAGCTGATCGGCACGGATCCCGACGAGGCGGACACCGATGGGGATGGCCTGGGAGACGGCGATGAGATCTACGCCTACAGCTCGGATCCCCTGGACGTCGACAGTGACGGCGATGGGCTGGAAGATGGCGACGAGGTCTTTATCTACGGCACCGATCCGGCCAGCAGCGACACCGATGGGGATGGTCTGGAAGACGGCGAAGAGCTCGGTGTCTACGGCACGGATCCCACCGATGAGGACAGCGACAGCGATGGCGTGGCCGATGGCGCAGAGGTCACGGTGTACGGCACCGATCCCCTGTCCAGTGACAGCGATGAGGATGGGCTGAGCGATGGCGACGAGGTCAGTCTCTATGGGACGGATCCCGCCGAAGCCGACAGCGACGGCGGTGGGAGCAGTGATGGCGACGAGGTGGATCTGGACGGCACGGATCCCCTGGACGGCAGTGATGACCTGGCCCAGACCACCGACAGCGATGGCGATGGGCTGACCGACGCAGAGGAGAGTGAACTCGGCACGGATCCGGACAACGCTGACACCGACGGGGATTCCCTGGAAGATGGGGACGAGCTCGAAACCTACGGCACAGACCCGCTCAACACCGACACGGATGGTGGTGGTTCCAGCGATGGTGTCGAGGTCCTGATCGATGGCACCGACCCGAATGACCCGTCCGACGACAGTTCCTCGGGCACCACCGACTCCGATGCCGATGGTCTCAGCGATGCGGACGAGACCCTCATCGGGACCGATCCGGACGACCCGGACACCGACGGCGATGGTCTGAGCGATGGTGATGAGGCCACGGTCTACGGCACGGATCCCCTGGACGAAGACACCGATGGGGACGGCCTGGCCGATGGGGACGAGATCAACACCCACGGCACCGATCCGACCGAAACCGACAGCGATTCGGACTCACTGAGCGACTACGACGAGGTCGCGGTCCATGGCACGGACCCGAACAGTTCGGACACCGACAGCGACGGCCTGAGCGACAGCGATGAGGTCGATGTCTACGACACCGATCCGACCGATTCGGACACCGACGGAGACGGGCTCAAGGACGGGGAAGAGGTCGACACCTACAGCACCGATCCGTCCAGCGCGGACACGGATGGCGGTGGCACGGACGATGGGCAGGAGATCCTGGAGGATGGCACCAACGCCAACGCGGCAAGTGACGACTACGACACCGCAGACCCCGACTTCGACGGCCTGACCACCCGCGATGAGCTGGAGACCTACGGCACCGACCCGAACGACTCGGACACCGATGGGGACAACCTGTCCGATGGCGTGGAGATCAGCGACTCCGGCACCGATCCCAACGAAGCCGACACCGATGGCGATGGTCTCTCCGACGGCGACGAGTTCCACACCCACGGCACCGATCCCACCGATGCCGACACCGATAACGGCGGAGTGGATGACTACACCGAGGTGATGACAGACGGTACGGATCCCAATGACGGCAGCGATGACCTGACCTCTGGGGTCGACAGCGACGGCGACGGGCTGGACGATGACGTTGAATCCACCCTGGGAACCGACCCGGACAACTCGGACACCGACGGTGATGGCCTCAGCGACTACGACGAGTACGCCTCCCTGGGCACCGACCCCACCAGCGCTGATGGGGACGAAGACGGCCTGGAGGACCCCGACGAGGTGTCGGCGGGCACGGATCCCTACGATCCGGACACCGATGATGACGGGCTCTCAGACGGGGACGAGGTCAACGTCTACGGCACGGATCCCCTGGACGCCGACGCCGATGGCGATGGCCTGGAGGACAGCGAAGAGATCGCTGCCGGAAGCGATCCATCCAGCAGCGACACCGATAGCGACGGCCTGACCGACTACGACGAGGTCAAGGTCTATGGCACCGATCCCACGGATGAGGACACCGATGGGGGCAGCGTCGGCGATGGGGAAGAGATCCTCGTCGGCACGGACCCGCTGGACAGCAGTGACGATGAGACCAGCGAAGACACGGACGGTGACGGCCTCTCGGATGCAGCCGAGACAAACCTTGGCACCGATCCCAACGACACCGATACCGACGGCGACGGACTCTCAGACGGGGACGAGGTCACCGTCTACGGTTCCGACCCGCTCGACGACGACACCGATGGCGACACCCTCAACGATGGAGACGAGGTCAACGTCTATGGCTCGGACCCCACGCTCACAGACACCGATGACGATGGGCTCCCGGACGACGCCGAGGTCAACGACCTGGGAACAGACCCGGCCAACGACGACACCGATGCTGACGGGCTCGTGGATGGGGAAGAGGTCGATGTCTATGGAACCGATCCGCTGGACGATGACTCGGACAATGATGGCCTGCTGGATGGCGAAGAGGTCACCGTCTATGGCACCCAGCCGGACAAGAAGGACAGCGATGGCGGCGGCACCAACGATGGGGTCGAGGTGCTGGTCGACGGCACGGATCCCATGGATCCCACGGATGATTCTGCCGGCTCCACCGACAGCGATGGTGACGGCCTGAGCGATGCCGAGGAAGATCTCTACGGCACCGACCCCACCGTCAAGGACACCGATGAGGATGGCCTGCGGGACGGGGAAGAGGTCAACCTCTACGGCACCGATCCGACCCTCGAAGACACCGATGGAGACGGTCTGACCGATGGGGACGAGGTGGACGTCTATGGGACCGAACCCACCCTGGTCGACACCGACAGCGATGTTCTGGACGACGGGGACGAGGTGCTGATCTTCGGCACAGACCCGACGGACAGCGACACCGATGGAGATGGGCTGGACGATGGCCAGGAGCTGCTCCACTACGGCTCCGATCCTCTGGACGAGGACAGCGATGGGGATGGCCTGAGTGATGGGGATGAAGTCAACCTCCACGGCTCTGATCCGACCCTCGAGGACACCGACAATGGCGGCACCTCGGACCCGGATGAGGTCGCCGATGGCACCAACCCGTCGGACCCGAGCGATGACGCTGCGGCCACCGAGGACAACGATGAAGATGGTCTGAACAACTACGAAGAGGGCCTGGCGGGCACCGATCCAGACTCGGCGGACACCGACGGTGACCAGCTCGAGGACGGGGACGAACTGAACATCTACGGCACCGATCCGTTGCTCGAGGACAGCGATGGGGGTGGCACCACCGACGGCGTGGAGGTGCTGATCGACGGCACCGACCCGAATGACCCCGACGATGACATCAGCGTGGGGGACACCGATGGCGATGGCCTCACCGATGCCGAGGAGAGTCTTGCCGGCACGGACGCGAACAATGCTGACACTGACGGCGATGGTCTGTCCGACGGGGAAGAGGTGGGAACCTATGGCACCGATCCCCTCGATGTTGACACCGACGGCGATGGCCTCACCGATGGCGAAGAGGTCCTGACCTACGGTTCCAACCCGACCTCGACCGATGGCGATTCGGATGGTCTGGAGGATGGCGAGGAACTCTTCATCTACGGCACCGATCCCAACGAGGCGGACACCGACGGGGACGGCCTGGAAGACGGCACCGAGCTTTCCACGACCGGCACCGACCCGAACGATGCCGACAGCGATGGCGATGGACTCGAGGATGGCACCGAAATCAACGTCCTGGAGACGGACCCCAACAGTTCAGACACCGATGGGGGTGGGGCCAGCGACGGGGTCGAGGTCAACGTTGATGGCACCGATCCGAACGATGCAAGCGACGACGTCACGGACACCACCGACACCGACGGCGATGGCCTGACAGACAGCGAAGAGATCGCGCTGGGCACCGACCCGAGCTCCTCGGACACCGACGGCGACGGGCTGGACGATGGCTACGAGGTCGACATCTACGGGACCGATCCCGCGAACAGCGACACGGATGGCGATGGTCTGTCCGACGGGGAAGAGATCGACATCTATGGCACGGATCCGAACAGCGATGACAGCGACAACGATGGACTGTGGGACAGTGATGAGACGAACATCTATGGCACGGATCCGAACAGTGAGGACAGCGACAGCGATGGCGTCCCCGATGGCGAGGAGATCGGGCTCTATGGCACGGATCCCCTGGACGACGACAGCGATGGGGATGGTCTGACCGATGGCGATGAGGTCGACATCTACGGGACCGATCCCCTGGACGAGGATTCGGATGGCGATGGCCTGACCGACCTGGAGGAGGTCGACATCTATGGCACCGATCCGACCGAGAGTGACACGGACGGTGGCGGCGCCAGCGATGGCATCGAGGTCCTGGTTGACGGCAGCGATCCGCTGGATGACAGCGACGACGTCACGGACACCACGGACACCGATGGGGATGGCCTGACTGACAGCGAAGAGGAGGCCATCGGTACCGACCCGGCGAGTGTTGACTCCGATGGGGATGGCCTGTCCGATGGGGATGAGGTCCTGCTTCACGGCACCGACCCCACCAGTGACGACACCGACGGCGACCAGCTCTCCGACAACGATGAGATCGTCACGCTTGGCACCGACCCGACTGACGCGGACACCGACGGCGACGGGTTGAGCGATGGCGAAGAGATCCTGTCCACTGGCACCGATCCGCTGAACTCGGACAGCGATGGCGATGGGCTCAGCGACGGCGAAGAGGAGCTGACCTACGGCAGCGATCCCCTGAACGACGACACCGACGGCGACTCGCTGTCGGATGGTGACGAGGTCAACGTCCACGGCAGCGATCCGACCAGCGTGGACACCGATGGTGATGGGCTCACCGATGCCGAGGAAGTGCTGAGCTACGGCACGAACCCCAACAGTGACGACAGCGACGGCGACACCCTGGACGATGGTGCCGAGATCTCGCTCTACTTCTCCGATCCGAACGCCGTCGACACCGACGGAGACGGCCTGTCGGACGACGAGGAGATCAGCAATGGAACCGACATCAACAACCCGGACAGCGATGGCGACGGCCTGGAAGACGGCGAGGAACTCGACACCTGGGGCACCGATCCACTCAAGAGTGACAGCGACGGCGATGGCCTGGACGATGGCGAGGAGATCAGCACCTACGGCACCGATCCGAACAATGTCGACACCGATGGCGGTGGTGCCAGTGATGGCGTCGAGGTCCTGATCGATGGCACCGATCCCCTGAAGAGGACAGACGATGTTGTTGACACCAGCGACAGCGACGGCGATGGCCTGACCGACGATGAAGAAGCCGTACTGGGCACGGATCCCGACGACTCAGACAGCGACGGTGATGGCCTGGACGATGGCGAGGAGTCCCTGACCTGGGGCACCGATCCGTTGAACGCGGACAGCGATGGCGACGGCCTGGAGGACGGCGACGAGGTCAACACCCACGGCACCGACCCCCTCAATGTGGACAGCGATGGCGATGGCCTCGACGATGCCAACGAGGTGGGGCTCTCAGGCACCGATCCCCTCAATGCGGACACCGATGGCGATGGCCTCGAAGACGGTGATGAGGTCTCCATCTGGGGGACGGATCCCCTGGACGAGGACTCCGACGGTGATGGCCTGTCCGATGGCGACGAGGTGGATGTCTATGGCACCCTGCCGGGCTCGGAAGACAGCGACGGCGATGGGCTGGACGACGGCTACGAGGTGTCCCTGGGCACTGATCCGACTGACAGTGACACCGACGGCGATGGCCTCAGCGACTTTGAGGAGTTGAACACCACAGGCACCGACCCGACCCTGGATGACACCGATTCCGATGGGCTGGACGACGGCGACGAGGTGTCCCTCTATGGCACGGATCCCCTGAGCACCGACACCGACAGCGATGGTCTGGACGATGGCGAGGAACTCAACGACTACGGCACGGACCCGACCAACGAGGACACCGATGGGGGTGGCACGACGGATGGCGCCGAGATCGTGGACGGCACCGATCCCAACGACTCCAGTGACGACGTCGCGGGGAACGATGCCGATGGCGATGGCCTGAGCGATTCGGAAGAAGCCGCGCTGGGCACTGATCCGGACAATGCCGACACCGATGGCGACAGCCTGGAAGACGGGGATGAGGTCGCCTATGGGAGCGATCCCCTGAGCACAGACACCGATTCCGATGGCCTCTCCGACGATGAAGAGGTCCTGGTCTACGGGACCAACCCGTCCGAACCCGACACCGATGGCGGTGGCACCGAGGATGGTGTGGAAGTGCTGGTGGACGGCACGGATCCCAATGATGCCAGCGACGACCAGGACAGCGGTGGTGACAGCGATGGCGATGGTCTCACCGACGAGGAGGAGGCCCTCTACGGTTCCGATCCGGACCTGGTGGACACGGATGGAGACGGGCTGAGCGATGGCGACGAGGTCCACATCTACGGCACCGATCCCGTGGACACGGACAGCGATGGAGATGGTCTCAGCGATGGCGACGAGGTCAACACCCATGGCACCGACCCGGGGCTTTCCGACAGTGACGCTGATGGCCTGGACGATGGGGATGAGGTCAGTACCTACGGCAGTGATCCCCTGGATTTCGACACGGATGACGACGGCCTGGAGGATGGCGACGAGGTCAACACCCACGGCACCGACCCGGTGGATCCGGACACCGACCGGGATGGGCTGGAGGACGGCGAGGAGGCCGACACCTACGGCACCGATCCTCTGGAAGAGGACACCGATGGGGGCGGCGCTTCGGATGGCGTCGAGGTGTTGGTGGCGGGCACCGACCCGCTGGATGCCAGCGATGATGAAGCGGACGAGACCGACACCGATGGCGATGGCCTGACCGACGATGAAGAGGCGGCGCTTGGCACCGATGCCGGCGATGCGGACACCGATGGGGATGGCCTGTCGGACTACGACGAGGTGAACACCCACGGAACGGATCCACTGGCGGTGGACACCGATGGCGATGGCCTGGAGGATGGCTCCGAGTTCAACGTCTATGGCACCGACCCGACGGCGCTGGACAGCGATGGGGATGGGCTGAACGACGGCGACGAGATCGCCCTCTATGTCACGGATCCACTGGATGCGGACAGTGATGGCGATGGCCTGGACGATGGCTCCGAGGTCGACAGCTACAGCACGGACCCCAACAACAGTGACAGTGACAGCGACGGCCTGGATGATGGGGACGAGGTGAACACCCACGGCACCGACCCGGCCCTTGCCGACACCGATGGTGACGGTCTGGATGATGGGGACGAGGTGAACACCTACGGCACCGATCCGGTCGAAAGCGACAGCGATGGTGGTGGCACAGACGATGGTGTCGAGGTCCTGGTGAGTGGCACCGATCCGCTGGATGCCAGTGACGATTCAGGAAGCAGTGTCGACTCGGATGGCGATGGCCTGACCGACGACGAGGAGAGCGTCTACGGCACGGATCCGGACAACTCCGACACCGATGGCGACGGGCTGGAAGACGGTGTCGAAGTGGATGGAGGAACGAATCCGCTCGACAGCGACAGCGATGGCGATGGCCTCCAGGACCTGGCGGAGATCACCACCTATGGCACGGATCCGCTGGACTCGGACACCGACGGGGACGACCTCAGCGACAGTGACGAGGTGCTCATCCACGGCACGGACCCGACCAACCAGGACACGGATGGGGATGGACTGAGCGACGGCGAAGAGGTCAACACCTGGGGCACACAGCCCAACGACAGCGACAGCGATGGGGACAGTCTGGGAGATGGCGAAGAGGTCTCGATCCATGGAACGGATCCCCTCTCCTCCGACACCGACGGCGATGCGCTGAGTGATGGGGAAGAGGTCAACCTCTACGGCACCGATCCGCTGGAAGAGGACACGGATGGAGGCGGTGCCAATGACGGCGTCGAGGTGCTGGTGGACGGCACCGATCCCAACGATGCGACCGATGACATCGCGGAGAGCAATGACAGTGATGGCGACGGCCTGTCGGACTCCGAAGAGGAAGCGCTGGGGACTGACCCCGACGATTCCGACACCGACGGCGATGGTCTCGAAGATGGCGATGAGGTCCAGACCCTGGGCACGGACCCCAACGATCCCGACACCGATGGGGACGGGCTGGACGACGGCGAAGAGGTCGAGACCTACGGCACCGACCCGACGGCGGACGACAGCGACGCCGATGGCCTGGAGGATGGGGAAGAGATCGACACCTACGGGACCGATCCGCTGAACGAGGACACCGACGGTGGCGGCGTCGCCGATGGTCTCGAGGTGCTGGTGGACGGCACCGATCCCAACGACGCGACCGATGACGGTGGGGTCGTCGACACCGATGGGGACGGCCTCACGGACGAGGAAGAAACCGCCATCTACGGCACCGATCCCGATGATGCCGACACCGATGGGGATGGCCTGGAAGACGGTGATGAGATCAACCTCTACGCCACCGATCCGGTCGAGGCGGACACCGATGAGGATGGCCTGGCTGATGGGGAAGAGATCGACACCCATGGCACGGATCCGCTGGACTCGGACACCGACGGTGACGGCCTCGATGATGGCGAGGAGGTCCTGACCTACGGCACCGATCCGTTGCACGGTGACAGCGATGGCGGTGGCGTCAGCGATGGCGTCGAGGTGCTGGTGGACGGCACCGATCCGACCGATGCGAGCGATGACCAGGAGGAGATCAACGACAGCGATGGTGACGGCCTGTCAGACTCCGAGGAAGGCGCGCTCGGCACCGATCCCGACGATGCGGACAGCGACGGTGACGGCCTGTCCGATGGCGACGAGGTCCTGACCCTGGACACCGATCCCCTGGACAGTGACACCGATGGCGATGGCCTGGAGGACGGCGAGGAGGTCGATACCTACGGCACCGACCCGACCGATGCGGACAGCGATGCGGACGGCCTGGAGGACGGCGAGGAGGTCGATACCTACGGCACCGACCCGGCCGATGCGGACAGCGATGGCGGTGGCGTCAGCGATGGCGTCGAGGTGTTGGTGGACGGCACCGATCCGAATGATGCGAACGACGACCAGGAGGAGATCAACGACAGCGATGGCGACGACCTCACAGACTCCGAGGAGGAAGCCCTGGGCACCGATCCGGAGAATGCGGACACCGACGGCGATGGCATCGACGACGGCGAAGAGGTCCTTGTCGTGGGCACCGATCCCACGGAGAGCGACACCGATGGCGACGGTCTGGACGACGGCGAGGAGGTCGACACCCACGGCACCGACCCGA
>CAZMNK010000034.1:0-44982 GCA_964567625.1 uncultured Enterobacterales bacterium
CCCCGACCGTCAATCCGGTGGAAACCCCGGCTCTCCAGATATCAACGGCCCTGTGGAACCGCCCGTCGACTACGATGAGGGTGTGCGCCTGGTCCGCGACAACATCGGGACCCTGTCCTTCTACCTGCCCAGGGCTCGCCGAGAGAAGGTCGAGCGACCCGGCGTGGTGCTGGTCCAGGGCTTCGGGGTGTCCGGCCGGGCCATGATGGAGATCGAGCGTTTCCTGGAGGCATTCGGCCACCGATGCCGGGTCGCCCCTCTTGGCGGTTTGCTGGGCTACCTCCAGACCTCGAACATCCGCAAGTCAGGGGGGCGGCTGGAACGCTACCTGCTCGGCCTGCCCGATGGCTGCAGGCCCTGGATCATCGGGCACTCAATGGGCGGCATCCTGGCCCGGCATGTGGTCCAGGAGACGCCCGCTCTGGCCCGTGTCCGCGGGGTGATCACCATCGGCACGCCCCACCAGGGAACACCGACCGCCATCCTGGGCCTGATGCTCGGTCTGGGCCTGGTCAGTCGAGCACCGCTGAGCATCACGCCCTACTCGCGGACCATCAAGCGCCTCAACGAGACCCCCTGGCCCGCAGGACTGCCACTCCTGTCCATCACCAGCAAGGCGGACCCAATGTGCGTGCGTCCCTTTGGACGCCTGCCCTTTGAGAAACAACAGGGGATCCGGGAGATGGAGCTTCGCAAGCTCGGCCACACGGAGCTTCTGAGAGACCCGGCCGTCCTGGGCGCGATCGCTCAGACCTTGATGCGCGGCACCACCTCTTCCATGTAGAGCCGCATGGAGCGCAGCACCTTTTCCTGGGGCATCGGCCCGCACTTGAAACCGCCGATGAAGAAGTTGGCCCCCACGTCCACGCTCTGCTGCAGAACCTCTGCCACGTGTTCGGGATCGCCACACACGAACGGGGTCCAGCCCGAGGCGACCATCTCCGGGTAGCTGACCCCGGACGCGATGACTTCGGAGACCCGGTTGCTCAGCCACTCGGGCTTCTCCACATCCCCACCCCAGGTGGACAGCGACTTGCCGATGAGGTTGGAGAACAACCGGCCTCCACCCTGGGCAAAAGCCATCAGGGTCTTGAGGATGTAGTTCGTGCCCTCCTCGACCGCGCGCTCGTGGTCGGAGTCGACGTAGATCCACTTGAAGAACGGCTTGATCGCCATGTCCGGCTGGCCAGCGGCAGCGGCAAAGCGCGCGTAGCGTTCGTAGTCGTGTTTCAGGGTGCCCGGGTTGAAGCCCGCGGCCGGCACGATGCCGTACCCCCGCTCGGCCGCCCACTTGACCCCATCCTCGCGGGTGGTCGTCAGGTACACCGGCGGATGGGGCTGCTGGAAGGGCTTGGGCTGCAGGCTGACATCGGAGCAGCTGTAGTACTCGCCCTCGTGGGTGACATGGTCCTCCGTCCACTGACGCACCGTGAGGTCCACGAGCTCGCGCAGCCGATCCTGGTTCTCACCGATCTGCTGGCCAAAGGGCGTGAATTCGTACTTGCGATACCCGGAGCCCACCGAGAACACCAGCCGTCCCTCGCTGAACTGGTCGATCAGCGCGCAGTCCTCGGCCAGCCGAGTCGCCTGCCCAAGAGGCGCCACGATGACCATCGGCCAGAGTTTCATTCGCTGGGTGCTACCCGCCACATAGGACAGGAAGTGCTCGACCCGAGGCATGATCCCATAGTGTTCCGAAAAGTGATGTTCGGCGGGACAGGTCGCCCAGAATCCAAGTTCTTCGCCGAGGACCGTCTCCTGCAGAGCCTGCTTGTAGAACTCGGCGGGCGTCATCTCACCCAGGGTGTCGAACAAGTAGAACAGGCCGGAGTGGAACATCGGGATCGGTCCTATTAGGATGTGTAAGGTGACACCTGACACTTTCTATTGGGCTCCAGAGCCCTGTCAACCCCTGGCAGTGACCACCGCTGCCGGCCTGGCGGTGGCCGCCGATGTCCGGGGTCAGGGCTCCGGGGTGATCCTGGTCCATGGGCTGGGTTTTGACCGCAGCCACTGGGTGGAACAGGCCGAGAGACTGGCCACTGCCGGCCACAGGGTGGTGACCTACGATCTGCGAGGCTTCGGAGACTCGGAGCCTTCCCCAAGCCACTACCTGGCGGCGGACCTGGCAGAGGACCTCGAAGCCGTGCGAACTGCCGCGGGACTGGAGCGCTTCCACCTGGTGGGGCACTCCCTGGGAGGAATGGTGGCGCAGCACTACGTCCTCAACCACCCTGACCGGGTCTCTCGCCTGGTCCTGGCCTCGACCACCTCTCACAGCGGGGTACGGGCCTCGGCCTATGGAAGCGCACTGGCACGGCTGTCTGCCAAGGGCTTTGACAAGGCCATGGAGGACCCGGACCTCCGGGCGGGCCTGATGGCCACCGTCCAGATGCTCAACGACCCGGAGATCCGGGCCTCGGCCTCGCTGTCGAAAGGTGTCACTGCAAGCACGGGTCCAAAGACCTCCTCCTGCCAGAGGGCGCTGTCCCGGGCCACGTCGACAAAGACATGGGGGGCCACAAATCCGGGACCGAGCCCCTCCGGGACCTTGCCGGCCCAACGAAGACTGGCCCCTTCGGCCGTCGCCTGCTCGATCCGACCCCGAACCCCGTCGGCGTGTTTCGGGTGAATCAGCGGTCCCAGCATGGTGAAGGGGTCCAGCGGATCCCCGATCCCCAGCCCCCCGGCGAGCCCGATCATGCGCTCCAGGAGAGGCTCCAGGGCCTCTCGCTCCACCAACAGGCGCGATCCCGCCGCACAGGCCTGGCCACTGAGGCCAAAGACCCCCATCGTCGACATGAAGGCGGCCTTGTCCAGGTCGGCATCCGCAAAGACCACATTGGGGCTCTTGCCTCCGAGCTCAAAAAGCACCGGCTTCAGCGTGGGGGCCGCCACCCGCTGAACCTCGGCGGCAATGCTCCCTCCACCGGTGAAGCTGACCAGGTCGATCCCCGGATGCTCCACCAGGGCCCGGCCGGTGTCGGCACCTCCCGAGAGCACCTGGACCACGCCCGGCGGAAAGCCCGCCTCGGCCACAAGGGATGCCACCCGCAGGGCCCCGAGACAGGCATGTTCCGAGGGCTTGAGGATCACCACGTTTCCCGCGGCGAGAGCGGGCCCGAGCTTGCTGCCCACAAAGAGAAGCGGCGTGTTCCAGGGAATGATCGCCGCCACCACCCCCAGGGGCTCCCGGCGCGTGTAGTCCAGGACGTCCGGGGAGGACTGGGGGAGTGTCTCACCGGTCAGCTTGTCGGCCCAGGAGGCGTAGTACTCCAGGTTCTTGGACAGGGCTGCCACGGCGAAGCGCTTGGCCATACCGCGGGGCATTCCGGTGTCCATGCTCTCGATCCGGACCAGCTCCCGATCCTGTTCCCGGCACAGGGCCGCGAGCTTCTTCAGAGCCCGGGCCCGCTTGCCAGCACTCCACCACCGCCAACCATCGGGGGCATCAAAGGCCCGCCGCGCGGCGGTGACCGCCTGGTCCACGTCGTCTCGCCCTGCCACAGGGACGGTGGCCAGGACCTGGCCCGTGGTCGGATCCAGTGCCTCCGACACCTGCCCGTCTGCGGCCTGGACCGCCTCTCCCGCCACGAGCATGGGCAGGGCGCCTCCGAGCCCGGACTTCTCGATCGCAGCGCTGTGGTCGATCATGCGGGCACCACAGACGCCCGAACCACCGAGCCCCCTGCAAAGGCATCCGCCTCCGAAAAGGCCCTGTCGATCTCCTCCAGCGGGTAGTCGTGGGACACGAGTTTCTGGTAGGGGTAGCGGTCTTGGGTCCGCGCCAGGAAGGACATTGCCTCCTCCAAAACCCGGGGCGGGTAGAGGGACACGCCCAGTATCGAGCGGTTGAAACCAACCAACAGGGAGGGGTCAGCCTTGTAGGTGTGACGGGGGTTGATGTTGCCCAGCTCCAGGTAGCGACCACCCCGGGTGAGCATTCGAATCCCCTCGTTCACGACCTCCGGGATTCCAACCACCTCGACCACCACGTCGGCCCCCAGCCCCCCGGTCAGGTCCTGGACCCGAGAGACCCGTTCGCGCGGGTCGGTGAGGTCATTGATGTCGATCACCTCGTGGGCTCCAAAGGCTCGAGCCAGCTCCAGACGCTCCGGGACGCCATCGATGGCGATCACCAGTCCAGCGCCCATTTCCCGGGCGACGGCACAGGCGTAGAGTCCCAGGCCTCCTGCGCCCTGGACCACCACCGCCTCACCAAGTCTCAGGCGGCCCACTTCCAGCCCATAGAGCACCTGGCTCAGGGCACAGTTGGCCCCTGCGGCGATCTCCGGGCCGACGGGATCCGGCACCCGGAAGACGGACTGGCGCCCCTTCACGTAGTAGAAGTCCGCAAATCCCCCCACGAAGTGAGGGGGCATGTCGCAGGGCCTCACCGGCGTGGCCACCGAGGCCATGCACATGTGGGGATCCCCGACCAGGCACGGGCGGCAGTGGCTGCAGGGGTTGTAGTAGGTGAAAACCACGCTGTGGCCTTCTTTGAGGCGCCGACCCAGGGCGTCTGAACGGACCCGGGCTCCCGCCTTGTGGACCACACCCGTCATCTCGTGGCCCAGGATCATGTCGTAGGTCAGGCCGACCCGGGCCAGG
Source organism: uncultured Enterobacterales bacterium (assembly GCA_964567625.1). Taxonomy (GTDB): domain Bacteria; phylum Myxococcota_A; class UBA796; order UBA796; family CAJQPC01; genus CAYFPX01. The sequence goes on from CAZMNK010000034.1 coordinate 4,612, forward strand.
TCCGTGTCTCCCCGCCAGAGGTGCAGGTCCGAGCCACAGATGTTGGTGCGGACGATGCGCACCACCATGTCGTTGGGACCGGGATCCGGGACCGGGTATTCCCGGAGATGAAAGGGCTTCCCGACGCCCTGGAAAACCGCTGCGCGGCCAGTCTCAGCCATTTCTCACCTCTGTGGTCCCGATGAGGCGACGGGCGATGACCCGACGCTGGATCTGTCCGGTGCCCTCGACGATGTCCAGGGCCTTCACGTCACGGAAGAGCTTCTCGATCAATCGGTCTCGGGCCCCTCCGGCCTCACCCAGGACCTCGATCCCCAGGGACGCGGCCTCGAGGGCGAAGGAGGCACACTGGGCCTTGGCCATCGATGCCATCACCCCGTTCTGCTCCCGATGATCCGCCTGCCAGGCGGATTTCCAGGCCAGGAGTCGTCCCGTCTCCAACTTTCGGCGCATCCGCACCAGCCGATCGAGCACCCGTTCCCGGCGCCAGGCCGAGGGGCCCGTGAAGCGCTCTCGGGCAAAGCGCAGAGCCTCGTCCCAGGCCGCCCGTCCGATGCCCACCGCCATCGCCGCCACCATCGGCCGGGTGATGTCAAAGGTGCGCATGGCCGTGCGGAAACCACCCTCGGGGGCCGGCAGGAGGTGGCTCGCGGGTACTCGACAGTTCTCAAAGGCCAGCGAAGCCGTCTCGGAGGCGTGCAGGCCCATCTTTCGCTCCACACAGACCACCTCGAAGCCCGGGGTGCCCTGGGGCACGATCACCGCCCGGTGGCCAGCCCGTCCGAGGGCCGGATCCGTGGTGCCCCAGACAAGGGCAAAGGTCGCCCTGGCGCCGTTGGAGATGAAGCACTTGGACCCGTCGATCACCACCTCGTCCCCCTCGAGGCGAAGCCGGGTGCGAATGCGGGCCACGTCGGATCCCGCATCGGGCTCCGTCATGGCAAAGGAGGCCCAACGAGGCTGAGAGCTATCGGAGAACGGGGCGATGAAGCGTTCTCGCTGCTCGTCGCTCCCCTGGAGGATCACCGGTGTTCCGCCCAGCCCGGGGCCCGGCAGCGAGGTGGCCATTCCCCGGTCCCAGTAGGCGGCCTCTTCCGCCATCACCACGGCGCGGCGGGCCGAGCGACGGACCCGACCGTCATCCTTGACCCCCTTCTTTCCCACCCGTCCCACGAATCCGCCCGTGAGGCCCATGTCCAGGACCTCCTTGAAGAAGGGGTGATCCGACGGCAGCGGACCGTGCTGGGCGTCCGCTTCCAGACCCAGGGGGCGGAGTCGTTCTCGCCCGATGAAATGGATCATCGTGCGCAACTTCTCAAAGGACGGATCGACGCGAAAGTCCATCAGTCGCTCTCCCGCACCAGGGATGAGCCCAGGGCATCGAGTGCCAGGTCCCGGCCACCCCAGAGCAGCGACAGGGCCCGCCCATCGCGCATGTGCTTCTCCACCGGGTGGTCCTCCATGTAGCCGTGACCACCGAGGAACTGAACACCCCGATCCGTGACCATCAACGCGGTTTCGATGGCCTCGAGCCAGGCATCGGCCGCCCCGCTCCACTCCCCCTGGTCCAGTGCCCAGGCCATGCGGCAGGCCAACAGGTCCGCTCCTTCGACCGCCATCGCCACTTCCGCAAAGAGGAAGGCCAGGCCCTGGTGCTGGGCAAGGGTCTTTCCAAAGGCGACCCGCTCCTGGAGGTAGGGCACCACGTGTTCCTGGGAGGCCCGGGACAGGCCCACCAGGAGGGCCGCGCCCGCCAGTCGCACCCGGGCAGAGATCAGGGCAACCTTGGCCGGGTCCTCCCCGTTCGCCGACCACTCGCTCGGGGTACAGGAAGCGATTCCGGCTGCTCCCAGCCCCAGGCCACCCTGGGGTTCGGGTTCGACAGTGCAGTGTCCCCACCGACCCCTGCGGTCCAGGACCAGGACGGAATCCGACAACCCCAGTGGGACCGCCTCCAGGACCGGTGGTGTCTCGGACAACTCGTGCACCAGGTGGACCCAGCCCGCGTCGGGTGCGCCCAGTTGCCTGGCTGCTGCTGCCGCCATTGCGGGGCCCCAGAGGGCCAGGGCTCCGCCACCATCTCCCCTGGCCAGGGCCATCAGCATCGCGCAGATGGCGGGGCCCGAGACCTCCAGCTCCGCGGCCTGGTCCGGATCCGCGAGTTCCCCCAGCCCACTCTCGTTCCAGGCCTGCCAGACGGCGTCGGACAGGCCACGGGATTCCTCGTGGGCTCGCATTCCCGGGGACAGTTCCCGTTCCGCAAAGGCCGCCGCGGCCTCGACCACCATGCGCTCCGACTCGGTGAGTCCAAAGTCCATCGTCAACGCCCCTCGAATCGAGGCTCTCGCCCCTCGACGCCCGCCCGCAGACCTTCCACGGCATCTCGTGTCTGCATCAGCGACGCCTGTGCCGCCGATTCGGCCTCCATCACCGCGTCCTGGTCCTTCAGGGAAGGATCCTTCAGGGTCCGCTTGATCCACTGCACGGCCAGGGGAGCCGCCCCGGCGATCCGTCGGGCCAGGTCCATCGCCTCCGGCAACACCTGGTCGAATTCCACGGCCTTCAATGCAAAGCCTGCCTGAGCCGCCTCCTCGCCACGAAAGATGCGCCCGGTGAACAGCAACTCACGGCCCAGCTGGTCGCCCACAGCCTCGGGCAGGAGTTTCGTGATGCCCATGCCCGAGTGGATGCCGAGCCGGGAGAACGTCGCTCCGAGCTTGGCCCGCCCGGCGACGATCCGCAGGTCGCACTGCAGTGCAATGCCGAGTCCTCCCCCGATGGCCGCCCCGTTGACCGCGGCGATGGTGGGGACCTGCAGTTGGTTCAGACAGGTAAATGCGGCGTACAGGGTCTGGATCCCATGGCGCATTGCAGCCTCTCCCTCCAGGCCGCTCTCCGCTGCCAGGCTCGGTAGCGTCCCGAAGTCGGCGCCAGAGCTGAAGGCACGACCGGCCCCGGTGACCACCACCACACGAACCTGGGGGTCTTCGCCCACCTGGGCCACGGCCTCCCGGAAGCCCTGCACCAGGTCCAGGGACATGGCGTTGCGCTGTTCCGGACGGTTCAGGGTGATCACGGCCACCCCGTCCGCAACCTTGACGAGGACCGCGCTCACGACCCGTTCCAGGTGCCAAAGAAATCCCCGAGGACCTGGGCCACGGCCTGGGGCTGTTCCACCGGACTCAGGTGCCCGCACCCTTCCAGTGGATGAAGTCTTGCCCTGGGCACAGAAGCCGCGATGGCCTCGCCCCAGACGGCGGGAACCGCCGTGTCCAGATCCGAGGTCATCACAAGAGTCGGGACGTCCAGTTCTTCGAGGCTCTCGAGAATGGACTGGCGCCAGATGACCGCATGGGCTGCCCGGTAGACCCCATCCTGGTCGGTGGGTTCGAACAGCAACTTCTCAAAGGGCTTGACGGCTTCCGGGTGGTTCTCACGAAAGGCCTCACAGAACATCAACGACAGGACAAAGGCCACCGTCCTGGGGTCCGAGGGCTTGCCTCTGGAGGTCTCGTTGACGTGGTGAAACAGGTCCCGGATCGTGTCGGGGTCCACCCCGGCGGTGGTGTTCAACAGGGCCATGGCCTTCACCCGATCCGGGTGCCGCAAGGCGAGCCGCTGCCCCACCATGCCCCCCATCGAGTGGCCGACATAGCCGACCCCGTCGATGTCCAGGGCGTCCAGGGCCCGGGCCAGGTCGTCGGCCATCTCCTCCAGGGTGAACAGCCGGTCGGGAGCGGTGGAGGCCCCGTGACCGTGCAGATCCACCAACAGCACCCGGTGGCGGTCCTGGAGCGCCTCGGCCTGGGGGGTGAACATCTGGTGGTCAAAGGTCAGGCTGTGCCCGAACAACAAGGGGGGGCCTTCACCGCACTCCCAGAAGCTCAGGTGATGACCGCCCAGGTCGATACGCCGGGCCCTCACAGCCGCTCCCGGAGCTCACGCTTGAGCACCTTGCCCAGGGCATTCCGGGGCAATTCGGCCATGAAGTCATAGCGACGGGGCACCTTGTACGAGGCCAGTCGATCCTCGGCGAAGGCCTGGAGTTCCTCGGGGGTCGCCGAGGCGCCCGGCCGGATCACCACACAGGCCCTCGGAACCTCGCCCATCTTCGGGTGGGGCAGAGCCACCACCGCCACGTCCTGGACCCCCGGGTGCTCCATCAAGACCCCCTCCACCTCGGGGGCGGAGATGTTGTGGCCTCCCACGATGATCAGGTCCTTGATGCGATCGACCAGGTACAGGTACCCATCGGCATCCAGGCGACCGACATCGCCGGTGCGAAGCCAGCCGTCCTCCGTCCAGGTGTCGGCGGTGGCCGCATCGTCATGGAAATAGGAACGGCTCGGTGCCGGAGCACGGAGTTGAATCTCCCCCGATTCACCCTCGGGCGCCATCTCCCCGGTCTCGGTCACGATGCGCACCTCTGTGGGAGGCAGGGGCTTGCCGATGGACTCCGGCCGCGCCAGGGCCTCCTGAGGAGGCAGGGAGCAGACCGCTGCGCCTCCCTCGGTCAGGCCGTAGAGATTGATCAGGAAGGTCTGGGAAAAATGCTTCGCCAGTCCTCGGATCCCCGCCGGTGGCATGGGGGCCGTGCCGTACATCAACAGCCTCAGGGACTCGAATCCCCCATCCTGGATGCGCGGCTGGTCCAGGCATCGAAGAACCATCGCCGGCACGGCATAGGCCAGGCTCACGCGATTCTCGGTGATGAGCTCCAGGAACCGGTGGGCATCAAAGGCGGGCTGGACCAGTTGTGTCATACCGCCACGAATGGCGATCAACGTCATGGCGTGGGTGCCGGCAAAGGTGAACAGCGGCAGGGCATGGAGCAGGGTGGCGCCATCGAAGAGCGTGTGAAGCTGAGAGGAGGCCTTGTAGGTGATGCTCTCGTGGGAGCAGGCGACGCCCTTTGGGAACCCGGTGGTGCCCGAGGTGTAGAGGACATCGGCCAGGTCGCTCCCCTGTCGGGGGACCTGGAACGTGCTGTCCTCTCCCGCCGGATCCAGATCTTCTGGCCCCAGGTGCAGGACCGATGCCGGCAGGTTCGGGATCCCCAGGCCCAACAAGGCCACCGCCTCGCAGTGGGCGAGGATGTGCTGGACCTCGGCCCCCACCAGCTGCGTGTTGAGGGGCACGGCCACCGCGCCGGCCTTGTGGGTGGCCATGTACGCCACCAGGTAGGCGATGCCTCTGTCGTTTGGCAGCCGAATCGCAACCCGGTCACCAGGAGAGATCCCTGCGGCAACCAGGTGCCGAGCCAGGCGGTTGCTGCGCGTCTCCCAGGCGGCGTAGGACATCTCCCCGTGACCGTCGATGACGACCGCGAGACGCTGGGGATTCGTCGACGCCTGGTGGCGCAACAGGTCGGGCACCAGCACGAGGGTCCCTCAAGCTACAGAGTGTCAGGTGTTACCTTACACTTTGCATTGGGGTCGTCAACCAAGAAGCCCATGAAAGCGCCCATCGACGGACGCTACTTTTCCAGCTGCTCCTTCACCGCCTTCACCACCATGGCCGCGGTGGAGGACAGCATGGCGATCTCCATGCTCGGTTGTTCCTCCAGCAACTCCTTGACGATCCAGCCCATCGATTCCAGGTCGGTCCAGGTGCTGTAGAAGACCAGCGTGTGCTGCCCCCCATCCACAGGCACCAGGTGCCAGGCACCGGTGGAAGCCTTGAAGTCGCCATCCAGGAGGTACCACCGAATTCGGTAGGGCGGTTCCTCTCGCTTGCGCAGGGTGTACTTCACGTTCTTGGTGATGACCGAGAACTTGAAGTCGAGCACGAAGCGCACGTCCTTGTAGTCCGCGGTCTCGTTGACGACCTCGACCTTCTTGGTCTGGGGCATCCACTCCGAGTAGCCCGCGTAGTTGGAGATCAGGGCCCAGACGGCTTCCGGCGTGGCCTTCACCAGGGTGCCCCCGGTCACCAGCTTCAAGGAGCCATCCGGCCTCTCCTCGGCGATGACCAGCTGACCCTCTGCAGCGAGGGCACGAACGGCCGTGGCGTCCGAAGTATTGGGGTCAAAGGCCTCTGCTGAGGTGGTGTGAGCCAGCAGCACGCAGGCAAAGAGGAGCAAAAATCGTCGCATGGGGAATCCCGGTCTTCTCGCGCCCCCGATCGATAGCACGTCGTCCCTCAGGGGAGTTGAAGGGCGACCGGTCGGTCGGAGAGCGTGACGACGTGGGCCCCCCGCTTCGAGCGGCTCTCCCCTCGAGTGCCATCCAGCGCGACCAGCGTTCCGTCCTCCTCGCCGGGCACCTGCACCGTGTACGGCGCAGCGACGGTCCACAGGACCCAGGTCTCGCCCTCACCACCGCTCAGCCGGTAGCCATAGCTGTCCTCCCCGAAGCCCAGGAGCTCCGAGACATCCTCGATGTGCACGTGATCGCCCAGGATCTCCACGAGGGTGGAAAAGGCCGCCACAGCGAGCTTGGGCTCCGCGTCCGGACCCGAGGTCGGATCCTCATCCCACCCATAGAGTCCAAAGGCCTGCTCCTGGTCATCCAGATCCGGCCCCAGGTCCCGAAAGGTGTACCAGAGGAACCACTCGACCCCATGGGACAGGGACAGCAGGGCCGAGCGGGCCAGCCAGGCGGCCTGTTCATGCTCCGTCCCTCCCGCCACGAAGGCCTCTGGGGCCGTGTGCCATCCGAGTTCGGTCAGCCAGATGGGAAGTCCCGGCGCTCCCAGCTCGGCCAGCAGATCCTGGGTCTCACAGAGCGTCGTCAACAGGGCGTCCTGGGTCTCCCCGTCCTCGGGTTCGGTGAAGGGGTAGCGGTAGGGATGCAGGGAAAAAGAATCCACGTGATCCCAGACGTCGGGAACCGCCTCCGCCACGTCGCGCACGAAGTCCGCCCCGGGCGTGTTGACCAACAGGTCCGGCCAGAAGATGCCGCCAAAAGACACCAGGGCCTGGGCATTGGTCTCCTTCAACCTCTGGGAGGCCTCCACCAGGAGTGCGCCATAGGCCGCCGGATCCTCGACAGGCTGCCAGAAGGTCAGGCCATTGTTGGGTTCGTTCCACACCTCGTAGTGGGAGACGCGGTCGCCGTAGTGGGAGGCGACCGCAGCCGCGTAGTCCCCAAAGGTCTCGGGATCATCCGGCGGCACCTTGTCGCTGGAGACATCCCCTGCCGCCCAGGGGTTGCCGTAGTCGAGCAGGGCGAGAAATTCCGCCTCCACACTCTCGACCGACTCCATCAGTCGATCCGCACCGTCAAAATCAAATTCACCGGGCGCAGGTTCCAGCAGGGACCAGGTCAGGTCCCGACGCACCATCCCCACACCGAGGTCCTTCCAGGCCTGCTCTTCAAAGGCCCGGTAGGACGTGTCAGAGGCCGAATCGCCCCACTCCAGGTGGCTGGAGAGCCCGAGCCGGCCGCCCATGGGTTGATCAAAGGACGCCTCTTGAAGGCAGCCCTTCGGTGTCCCGCCTCCGGGGGGAAGCCAGGTCTCACAACCAACCAGGAGAGGGAGCCACCACATTGCAACCAGCATCCTACCGCCAGCGGCTCGAAGCTATGCTCGCCGCGCTTGCAAGCCACCCAAGACCTGAAACCGCCCCCTGCCTTCCGCATGCTGTCGCTCTGCGGAGCGGGACTCGATCGCTCCGCCCTGCGGTTGATGGAGCGGCTCTGGCTCGCGGGGTCAGACCCCCACACCCCTGCATCCCAGGAACAACAGGGCCACGCATTTTCCACCTATGGAAGCGAGACGCTCCTCGCGGACCCGATGGCTTTCTATCCCCAGCCCCCACAGCCCCAGGTCTCTCGCCGGATTGTCGGCTCCTGGTCCCAGGGGACGGTCGAGCGCTGGCAGTGGCCCTCGGGCTACCGCACCTGGGATCCCTCCCTTCAGCCGGTCTACGACCTGTACAAGGCCAACCAGAGCGCCCGGGCCGAGGCCACCCTGCACGCCGCAGGAGGACGCCCGACCCTGATCTGCATCCACAGTTGGGCCACCGGAATGTTCTGGCTTCAGCGCTGGGCCTTCTGGGTCCGGTACTTTGTCCGAATGGGCGTGGATGTCGTCCTGTTCATCCAGCCCTTTCACGGGTCTCGGACCCCGCGACAGGCCCGGTTCGGCGGCGAGTTCTTTCCCGGCACCGATCCCCGCCGCACCAACGAGGCCTTCGGACAGACGATCTGGGACCTTCGCAGCCTGATACAGCACCTGAAGGCCCGAGGCAGCGGCCCCATCGGCGCCATGGGCATGAGCCTGGGAGGGTATTGCACCGCGTTGCTGGCCTCGGTGGAACCGGAACTGCACTTCGCGATTCCGATGATCCCACTGGTCTCGCTGGCAGACCTGATGTGGGAGCACGGCGAGGGGAGACCGGCCCGGGTCGAGGCCGAAGCCCGCGGGATCACTCTGGACCGGATGCGACAGCTCTACGCCGTGCACTCCCCCCTGAAGCACCGTCCCCTGGTTCCCCGGTCACGGCGACTGATCGTCGCAGGCACCGGGGACCGGATCACCCCCGCCCACCACGTGAGCCAGCTCTGGACTCACTGGGATCGGCCCCAGACCCACTGGTTTCCAGGAAGCCACCTGGCCCACTTTGGCCGGGCCGATCTCTTCGATGCCGTGGGTGACTTTGTCACGGCCGCCTGCCGATGATGATCTGGACCCTGGCCCTCCTTCCCGTCGCGCTGGCGGACACCTGGGATCTGTTGGGCACCTCGCCCAGGGACACGGCCATGGCCGGAGCAGGCGCCGTGGCCGGTCTGCCAGGAGAGGCCCTTCCTGCCGATCCCGCCTCCCTGGCTTCCGTGGACGGCGAACTCCTGAGCCTGGCCTGGCGCCTGGCGGTCCCCAACGTCAAGTCCCAGGGCGAATCCCTGGTGGACGGACCGATCAATGCCCTGGACATGACGGTGGCCATGGGCCAGCGTCATGGAGAGATTCGCCTGGGTGCGGGCTTCGCCATGTACCTGCCCCTTCCCGACCTGATCGACACCCAGATCCACGTGGACCTGTACGAGGTGCAGGCACCTCTGCTCGAGGACGCCCTGGACTTCACCACCTTCGACCTGGCTGGTGCGATCGGCTGGGGCCCCCTCGAGCTGGGCGTCGGTGCAGCGGTGGGCATGGACCTCGTCGCCAACACCACAGCCCGGGTCTACGACCTGACCGGGGAAGCCACCGACCAGGGGGTAGACGTCTCCGACGGCGTCGCCGTCGGGCTGGAACGGGCCCTGGTCTGGCGGGCCACACCCCTGGTCTCCCTGCACTTCCGACATCCCCGCTTCGATGCCATCGCCAGCTACCGAGGACAGATGGGCTTCGAGACCCAGGGTGACAACACACTGGCCCTCGACCTGAACTTCCCGGGGATCGAGACCGAGGACATCGAACTGGAGGTGAACTACCTCTCCGCCTGGTCCCCTGCCCGGTGGACGGTGGCCGCGGCGGTGCCCATGGGCCGCGTTCACCCTGAATTCAGCCTGCGTTGGCTGCGCACCTCGCGTTTTGTCGATGGCCAGGTGCGAGAGCCCGATCCCCCGTTTCGGGACGTCCTCATTCCTGCGATCGGACTGGAGGTGGACCTGGGCCGCGGGTTCCAGGCCCGGGCGGGCTACGCCTTTCACCCCTCGCCGATTCCCCTCCAGGAAGGGGGAGCCCTGCTGGCGGACGCAAACCGCCATGTGGCCGGTCTCGGTCTTGGCTGCCACCTGGGGCACTGGCCGCGAATGGGAGACCACAGTGAGTTGCAGCTCGCGCTGCAGGGGCACGACCTGGTGCCCCGGGACATCGCCGTCGGCGGTCCGCGCATCTTTGGAGAAATCTGGGCCGTGAGCCTCGGATTGGCGACGGAGTTCTGAGGTGATGTGGCTTGGCTGGATTGCAGGCGTGGCTGCTGGACCCCTGGCGACCTACGGCGCCGGTACCGCCGGAGACGCGGGAAACGCCGGAGCCGCCTCCCAGGACCCCCATGCTGCCTGGTACAACCCGGCGGCCATGGACTCCGCCAAGGTCGATGAGTCCGCAGCCTGGCTGTTCGGCACCAGCCAGTTCTCCGTGGACGGCCAGGAAGTACAGGTCATCACGCCCACCCAGGAGGATCCTCCCCTGGGTACCACCCCCACCAATGGGCTCATGCTGGGCCTGGTGGTCAACGGCTACTGGTTCCGCGTGCCCAGGGTGAACCTGGGAATGACGGCCTTCCTCCCCGTCACCGGAGCGTTCTCCTGGACCGAGATTCCAGAAGCCGTGGGAGACGAATCTCCTCCTCCCCAGATCCCCCGATACCAGGACCAACTCAACCGCCTGGACCTTGTCCTGGCTGCCAACGTCTGGCTCACAGACCAGGTGGCCCTTGGCGCCGGAGTGGACTTTGGCGCGGACATCGAGACCCTCACCTACGTGGAGCTCGAAGATGTCTCGGATCCGGACTCCGCATCCAAGGCCCAGGACGTGGCCATCCGCCCGACGCTGCACCCGTACGCGGGCCTGTTCGTCAAACTGGGAAGTCCCGAAACGGTGCCTGTCCAGCTGGGCCTGGTCGGCCGAAGCGCCCGCCAGATGGACGACTACGGCACCACCTACACCAACCTGGCCGGGCTGAAGGTGCTCTATTCCCACGGCTTCGTGCGTCACTACGCCCCCCCCCGCCTCACACTGGCCGGGGCGATCCAGCCCGTGGAGGGCCTGTCCCTCCGGGCCGAGGCGACGTGGGAAGGGTGGAGCCGCGCGGTGGATTCCCTGGGCCAGCCCCTCGAGGAGTCGTGGCGGGACATCGTGACCGGGCGGGTCGGCCTGGTCTACCAGCGGGGAAGCTGGACGGCAGCCGCTGGCTACGGCTTCGATCCCGGTGCCGCCCTGTCCATTCCCGCCGACTCGTTGATCGTCGACGGGCCTTCCCATGCCCTGAACGCCGGCCTTGGAGTGGATCTTTTCACCCTGGAGGAAGGCGGAATTCTCTCCGCCCACCTGGGGGGCCGATTCCGGGGGTTTCCCTCACGAGAACTCCTCGATGCGACCGGTGGGGCGCACACGTTCTCGGGCCGGATCTGGGCCGTCAGCGTCGGTGTGGGCCTCCGACACTAGCCCCTTCTTGTGTCCTCTGCTTGACGCAGGACCCTGCACCTTGTATCAGGTAACACCTGACACTTTTTACGGTACAGATCCGGAGGGACCATGGCGTTCGATTTTTCCTTCAGCGAGGAGAACCAGATGGTTCGAGAAGCGATGACACGCTGCCTCGAGCCTTTCCGCTCCCGCCAGGAGGAACTCCGTCGGATGGTCCTCGTGGAGAAGAAGTTCCCCCAGGAACTCTGGGATGCGATCTGTGAAACCGGCCTGATGGGCGGCATGATCCCCGAAAAGTACGGGGGCAACGGCATGGGGCTTCTGTCGGTGGCCGCCGGCATCGAGACCCTGGCGTCCCACGGCTTTGGAAACGCCCTGTTGATCCTCACCGCCATGGACGCGGCCTGCATTCTCAAGAACGGCACCGAGGAGATGAAGCAGCGGTACCTGCCGCGCATGGCCACCGGTGAGTTGAAGTTCTGCTTCGCCCTGACCGAGCCCGACGCAGGAAGCAATGCCTTTCGAATTGCCACCATCGCCAAGAAGGATGGCGACGACTACCTGATCTCCGGCTCCAAGGTCTTCATCACCGGTGCCGACGTCGCCGACCGCATGCTCCTGGTCTGCCGGACCACCTCCCGCCAGGAGTTGGAGGAGGTCGGCATGCCCAAGGCCTTTGGACTGGCCCTCTTCATCGTGGACCCCAAGGCGCCCGGAATCACCCTCAGTCCGATTCCCACCCGGGGAATCGAGGGCATGACCCAGTACATGGTGCACCTGGACGAGGTCCGGGTTCCCGCCACCGAGCTGGTCGGCGTTCCGGACCAGGGTGCGATGGCACTGTTCAACTCCCTGAACCCGGAGCGCATCCTGGCCGCCGCATCCGCCTGTGGCCTGGCCCAGAACTGCCTGAACCGCGCAGTGGACTACGCCAAGGAGCGCAAGGTCTTCAAGGACCGCCCCATCGGTGCCTACCAGGCCATCTCCCACCCCCTGGCCAAGGTCCGCCTGGAGCTCGAGGCAACCCGGCTGCTGACCTACCAGGCCGCCTGGGCCTTTGACCAGGGGGAGCACCCTGGCAAGGTCGGAAACTTTGCCAACATGGCCAAGTACAAGGCCGCAGAGATGGCCATCGAGGCCGTGGACCGCGCGATCCAGACCATGGGAGGCTACGGCTTCAGCGAGGAATACGGGGTCATCTACTACTACGAGACGGTTCGCCTGCTCCGCACGGCACCGATCTCGGCGGAGTTGATCCTGAACTTCATCGCCGAACACGACCTCGGACTGCCCCGAAGCTACTGAGAGGCACCCCGGACGTTGCCCGGCAGCCTCTGCGTTGCCTGGCAACCAACCGCCAGAGTTCGAGCCCTAGGGTTCGAGTTCTGCCTTGAGCGCCTTGATCACCATCGACACGGTGCTGGACTCGATGGCGACCTCGATCGGCGGCTGCTCGGCCAGCAGCTTCTTCACGATCCAGCCCATCGACGCCAGGTCGGTGCGGGTGGAGTAGAACACCAGGGTCGAGCTGCCATCATCGACGGGAACCAGGTTCCACATGCCCTGTGCGCTGTCGAACTCGCCCTCCAGAAGCGTCCAGGAGACCTGGCTCTGGGGGGTTTCGGTCTTGCGCAGGGTGTAGCGAACGGTCTTGGCGATGGCCCCGAACCGGAACTCCAGCCGGAAGGCCACATCGACCTCGGAACCCTCCCGCCGAACCTCTCGGACATCGGCAGTCTGGGGCATCCAGCGCGGATAGCGCTCGTAGTCGGTCACCAGCTTCCAGACATCCGAGGGCCTGGCGTGGACCAGTGCTCCCCCGGTGACCAGGCGCAGGCCCTTCTCGTCCTCCTCGACCAGCACCAGGTGCCCCTTGTCGGTCAGACGACGCAGCGTGTCCGCATCCAGCGTCGAGGGGTCAAAGGACACAGGCGTGGCCACCGGACGTGTCGGTGCAGTGGCCCGCCGAAGGCGTCTCATCAGGGCAGCCATCGGGTCTCCCGGTACCAGTCCAGGGTCTCGACAAGCCCTTCCCGCACATCGGGATGGGCGTAGGTGAAGCCGAGGTCCTTGAGCCGTTGGTTGTCGTAGCTGTGGTCGTGAAAGATGTAGTCCAGCCAGTCCACGTCAATGGCCGGGTCCAGACCTGGCACCAGGTCCAGCTCCCCCACGATTCGCTTCCAGAGTCCCTGTACCTTGGGGTTCAGCCGACTCAAGTACCAGCGCATCAGGGGCTTCATCCAGCCAAAGATCGGCGTGATCGCCCAGGGCAGCCCGCGCATCACCTTGACCCCCAGTGGCACCACCAGGCGACGGATCAACTCGCCTGCGCACATGGGGCCGTCATCGGCCACGTTGAAGACACCGCCGGTCACCCCGTCGGCGTGGCTCACCCACTCCGCCGCCCGGGCCACGTCGTTGACGTGGACATGGTGCCCCATCGGGCCCCCGTTGGAGAAAGGCAGCCGTCGGCGACCATGGTGGACCCGCAGAGCAAAGAAGGCCAGGGCCTGGGCGATGCCGTAGCGTCCACCTGGACCGTAGATCAGGGTTGGCCGCAACACGACCCAGGGAACACCCTTTTCGGAAGAGATCGCCACGGCCTCCTCCTCGCCAGCCCACTTGGACTTGTCGTAGGGATGGGCGGGCCTCTTGGGGGCATCCTCGGCCACGTGCTTGCCACAGCGACCGTAGACCGAGGTGGAACTGATCATCACGAAGCGCTTCACACCACAGGCGGCTGCCGCCTCGGCCGTGAATCTCGCTCCGCTGGCATTGACCGCCCACAGGGTCTCGGCAGGCAAACCGAGCCGAAAGAGACCTGCCGCATGCACGACGACATCGACCCCTTCCATCACCCCGAGAAGGCTTTCCGGCTTGGTGACATCGCAGACCACCGGCTTGGCGCCCAGCGCCTGGTGGTGGGAAAGGTCGGCTCCAGGGAGATCCCCTGCCCGCACCTGGTGCCCCGCCTCCAGGAAGACCCGGGTCATCGTCGTGCCTAGAAAGCCCCCTGCTCCGGTGATCAGCACTTCAGCCACGACACTCCTCCTACCCTGGCGACATAATATGAAAGGTGTTACCTGTCACCTTACACTTTTGCCGGCACGATTTCAGATGACCCGTGACGCCTCCCAGCTGTCCTGCATCGCCCCAGCCAGCGGTCGTTTGCTGGCCACGGTGCCCATCGCATCCCCGGAAGAGGTCCAACAGGCCGTTGCCCGGAGTCGAGCCCTCCAAGAAGACTGGGGGCAGAGATCCATCCAGGACAGAACTCGCGTCGTGATGCGCTTTCGGGATCTGCTGATGGACCGGGGAACCGAGTTGGCGCAGTTGCTCTCCACCGAGTGCGGCAAGCCCGAGATCGAGGCCTACATGGCCGAGGTCTTTGCCCTGGTGGACCTGGTCACCTGGTACGCCAGGAGAGCCCGGCGAATCCTGAAGAAGGAGCGCATCTGGCTTCACCTGATGCTCCACCGCAGAAGCACCCTGCACTTCGAGCCCCTGGGCGTGATCGGCATCATCTCTCCCTGGAACTTTCCCCTGGTGATCCCGGTGGGGGAGATCGTGCTGGCACTCCTGGCCGGCAACGGGTGTGTGGTCAAGCCTTCCGAGGAGACCCCACTCATCGCATTGAAGGCCCTGGAGCTTCTCGAAGAAGCCGGCGTGCCCAAGGGACTGGTCTCCGTGGTGACCGGTCGAGGCGAAACCGGGGCCGCCGTGATCGAGGCGGGCGTGGACAAGGTGGTCTTTACCGGCAGCGTGGCCACCGGTCGTCGGGTCGCGGTGGCCTGCGCCGAGCGCCTGGTGCCCTGCACCCTGGAGCTGGGCGGCAAGGCCCCGGCCGTGGTCCTGCCGGGTGCTTCCCTCGAGCGAACGGCCCGTGCCCTGGTCTGGGGCGCCTTCGTCAACTCGGGCCAGGTCTGCGCCAGCGTCGAGCGGGTGTTCGTTCACCGAAGCCAGCACGACGCCCTGCTGACGCGCATTGTCGACCTGACCCGGAAACTGCGCCAGGGGGATCCCGAAACCGGCGAGGTCGATGTCGGGGCGATCATTCACCGCCCTCAGATCCAAGTGGCCCAACGCCAGGTGGCCGACGCCGTGAAAAACGGTGCACAGGTGGAGACTGGAGGCAAGACCCCCGAGGGGCCCGGAGCCTTCTTCGAACCCACCGTGCTCAGCGGCGTCCTTCCCGAGATGGCCGTGATGCGGGAGGAGACCTTTGCTCCCCTGCTTCCGATCTGCGTTTACGACAACGTGGACCAGGCCATCGAATGGGCCAATGACAGTCACCTTGGATTGATGGCCTACGTCTTTTCACGAAGCCAGAGCCAGGGTGAGGCCGTGGCCCGTCGGATCGTGGCCGGCACGGTGATGGTCAACGACGTGCTCAACACCTACGCCATGCCCGAGACCCCCTGGGCCGGGCTCAAGGACAGCGGACTGGGCCGGGTCCACACCGCTGAAGCCCTGCGGGGAATGTGCCAGGTGCGCCACATCAACCGACCCGCGACCCCGACCCTTCACCGGGAGTTGTGGTGGTACCCCTACCGTCCCGCGACCTACCGATGGATGCGCAGGCTCGTCCAGCTCCTCTTCGGCCGCGGCCTGGGGCGACTGCGCCTGCCTCCCTCCCCTCCTCGGGGACCGGTTTTGCCCCACGGCGCCACATCCGCCAAGGGATCTGTCATTCCTTCCACCATGTAAGGTGACACCTGTTACCTTGCATTTTTCCCACCCCTGGAGTTCACCATGGAAATCACGATCAAGGACATCTTCGAGGCCATGCCTGCCCGCTTCAATGGCGACGCTGCTGGCGATTGGAACGCCAACATCCAGTTCGCCTTTGACGACCAGGCCTGGTACGTCAAGGTCAACGATGGCGCCTGCGAAGTGGCCGAAGGCACCCTGGACGACGCCACCGCCACCATCAAGACGGCCACCGACACCTGGATTGGCATGGTCACCGGCACGGTCGACCCGATGCAGGCCTTCATGACCGGCAAGCTGAAGGTCGAGGGCAACATCGGCCACGTGATGAATCTGCAGGACCCCCGGATCTTCAAGCGGGTCTGAACGCCATGTCAGACGGACTGCTTACCGGACAGGTCGCCATCATCACAGGCGCAGGGGGAGGG
This sequence comes from uncultured Enterobacterales bacterium, assembly GCA_964567625.1. Classification (GTDB taxonomy): domain Bacteria; phylum Myxococcota_A; class UBA796; order UBA796; family CAJQPC01; genus CAYFPX01. The sequence goes on from CAZMNK010000034.1 coordinate 20,787, forward strand.
CTCGGCAGAGCCTATGCCCGACTTTTTGCCTCAGAAGGGGCAGCAATCGTCGTCAATGACCTGGGGGGCGACCGTCACGGGAGCGGCAGTGGTTCGTCCATGGCCGACAGCGTCGTGGCTGAGATTCGCGACCAGGGTGGCCAGGCGGTCGCCAGCCACGACAGCGTCGTCGATGGGGCCCCCGGAATCCTGGCCACGGCCCTGGAGGCCTTCGGCCAGGTAGACATCCTGGTGAACAACGCCGGGATCCTCCGGGACAAGAGCCTGCTGAAGATGACCGACGAGATGTGGGCTCCCGTGTTGGACGTCCACCTGACGGGCACCTTTCGCTGCCTGCAGACCATCGGTCGCCACCTCAAGGAGGCCGGTCGCGGTGGACGTATTCTCAACACGAGCAGCGTCAGCGGACTCATCGGAAACTTCGGCCAGGCCAACTACGCTGCCGCAAAGGCGGGCATCGCTGGCCTGACCCGGGTGGCCGCCGTGGAGTTGGCCAGGTCCGGAATCGCCGTCAACGCCATCGCCCCCATCGCAAAAACCCGGATGACCGAGGATCTGCCCCACGTGTCGGAATCCCTGGCTCCGGAACGCATCGCACCAGTGGCACTGTGGCTCTGCTCATCCCTGGCCGAGGGGATCACCGGACGCATCTTCGGAGCCCATGGAACCCACGTCTTCGAGTACCGAATGATGCCCACACCCGGTGTGCGTCTCACCGATGGCGACTGGACCCCCGAGACCCTCACCAGCCGCCTTGCCGAGCTGGAGGCCCTGTGAATCTGGACTGCATCGGCCGCACCTACCAAGTCGACAGCCACACGGTTCACCAGGAGCGGGCTGTGGCCTATGCCCTCGCCACCAGCGACCCCCATCCCGCCGCGCTGGCGGGCGAGGTTGCGCCCCTGCTCTACCCGGTGGTGCCCTTTCTCCAGGTGATGGGCCGTGCCTTGATGGATCGGGCCCTGCAGGCCAACGTCATGCGCCTGGTCCACGGCGAACAGGAACTCGTGTTTCACCGGCCCCTGCTCCCTGGCGAGACCCTGGAGACCCGGGCCACGATCACCGACATCGAACAGAAGGCCACGGGCGAGGTGCTGACCCTGCACCAGGTGCTCGAAGGACCCGAGGATGTCCCCTGCGAGGCCATTTCAGCCTTTTTCATCCGCGCCCCCCGCAAGCCGGGAGAGGAGCGGCCGAAGAAGACCCCGTGGGCACCGCCTTCCGAGGAGCCCGCGTTCACGACCACCGTCGAGGTGGGGGCTGAACAGTCCCTGGCCTACGCCGAAGCCAGCGGGGATCGGAACCCGATCCACGTCGACGAGGCCACGGCACGCGCTGTTGGCCTGCCCGGGATCATCCTGCATGGCCTGTGCACCATGGCGATGGTCGGGCACGCGGTGTGCACCGCGGTGGCCGAGGGGCAGCCGGAAAGAATCGCCCGATACCGGGTTCGCTTCGCACGCCCGGTCCAGAACGGCGACATCTTGACCATCCGGGGCTGGTGGACTTCCGAATCCGACGGCAACCGGTCCCTGACCGTCGCCGCGTGGAACCAGCGCGGCGAGGCCGTGGTGACCCAGGGCCGGGTCGAACTCCGGGACTGATCCCGAACCAAGGAAGACGAAAATGCCGACCATGCGTGAACGGATCGAGGAGATGGAGGCCCGCAAGGCCGTCGTGGAACAGATGGGCGGCGAGGACAAGGTCGCCCGTCAGCACGAGCGGGGCAAGATGACAGCGCGAGAGCGCATTCGGGCCCTGATCGACGAGGGCACCTTCCTGGAACTCGGGGTTCACGGAAGCGAGTACGAGAGCCCGCTGCTGCCAGCGGACGGCGTGGTCACCGGGATCGGCAAGATAGACGGGAGAATGGTCTGCGTGGCCGCCTATGACTTCACCGTAAAGGGCGGCTCGATCGGAATGGTCAGCGAGGAAAAGGTCTCCCGCCTCCGAGAACTGGCCCTTCGTGACCGGGTTCCCATGGTCTGGCTGGTGGACTCCGCCGGCGCCCGCATCGATCCGCGGCCGGAGAACATGGAGAAGATCGCCCTGTTCGCCGACTCCGGGTACCTCTTTCGGGAGCAGGTCGTCATGAGCGGGGTTGTCCCCCAGGTCTCGGCGATGCTCGGTCCAGGCATGGCGGGCACCGCCTACATTCCCGGCCTCGCGGACTTCGTCCCGATGGTCAAGGGCACCAGTTCCATGGCCCTGGCCGGGCCGCCCCTGGTGAAGGCCGCCGTCGGCGAGGACGTGACCGAAGAAGAGCTCGGCGGGTCCCGGGTGCACAACCGCACCAGCGGCTGTGCCGACATGGAGTTGGAGAACGACGCGGAGTGCCTCCAGGTCGTGCGGGACTACCTGTCCTTCTTCCCCTCCCATTCCGGCGAAAAGCCACCGCGCAAGGAGGGCGCCCCTGGTCCCTCCCTTCTGCCGGACGAGGTCCTGGACCTCCTGCCCGACGACCCCCGCCGCACCTATGACGTGCGCAAACTCTTCCCGATGGTGCTGGACGACGGCCACTTCCTGGAGATCAAGGCCGGATTTGCCCGGTCGATGGTCACTGGCCTGGGCCGGATCGGCGGGTACCCGGTGGGCATCGTGGCCAACAACCCCCGGTACCTGGGGGGGGCGCTGGATTCCGACGCCTCCTACAAGGCCGCACGCTTCGTCAACCTGTGCGATGCCTTTCAGATCCCCCTGGTCTTCCTGGTCGATGTCCCCGGCTTCATCGTGGGCACCCATGCCGAGAAGAACGGGATCATCCGCCACGGATCCCAGATGCTCTACGCCGTCGCCCGGGCGACGGTCCCCAAACTCACGGTCGTGCTTCGGCGCAGCTACGGCGCTGGCTACTACGTCATGTGCGGGCGCGCCTTCGAGCCGGATCTCATCGTCGGCTGGCCCACGGCCGAGATCTGCGTGATGGGCGCTGAAGGGATGATCAACATCGCCGCCGGCAAGATGCTGGCCCACGCCCCCAACGCGGACGAACTTCGCCAGCAGATGGTCGATGCCGTCCAGGGCCGCATCAATGCCTACACCGTTGCCAGAAAGGCCTTCCTGGACGAGATCATCGATCCCCGGGAAACGCGGAACGTTCTGCTCACAGGACTGGAATTGACCCGAAACAAGGTGGTAGACCGACCCGCCAAGCGACACGGGGTATCTCCATGAAGGATCACAATGTACGCATCAAGATCGGCCGCATCGTCGCAGAGACCGGGGTGACCCGAGCCACAGTCCACCACTACGTCAAGGAAGGCCTGCTGCCCGAGCCCGAGAAGACCTCCCGGAACATGGCCCTCTACGACGCGGACTGCATTGAGCGGGTCCTGCTGATCAAGGGACTGCAACAGCGCTTCCGACGCTCCCTGGCCGAGGTCAAGACCCTGCTGGAGGAAGCCCGGGGGCACGAGGGCCTTGCCCAGCTTCATGCCCTGGTCGAACGAGAGGCGACCTCGCCCCTTCCGAGCATGTTGGACAAAAACCGGGAGTCACTGGATCGCAATGCCCTGGTCACTCGCACGGGGTTCGATCGCGAGGAACTGGACCGGATGGAGGACCTGGGCCTGCTGGCTGCGGCCGGAAAGGGAGAAAAACGCACCTACGCGCCCGTCGATGTGGACGTGGCCGACGCCCTGTCCAAGCTCGCAGAAGCCGGATTCGACCGAGAGCACGGCTTCATCCCCGAGGACGCGGTGGTCTACCTGGACACCCTCCAGGAGTTGCTGCGCAAGGAACTGGCGCTGTTCCTCCAGAGAGCGGATCCCGACCAGGACACCGATGAACTCCTACTGCTGGCATCCCAGGGCATCGAGCGGGTCACGCCCCTGATCCTGGCACTGCGCCGCAAACTGATGCACGAACTCATCGACGCCACCCCCTTGCGATGATCACCACGGCTCCCCGGATCGCAGGGGTCGGCGCACTGCCCGTGACGCGCGATCTGCAAGGCACCCTTCTGGACGCGAGCACACAGGTGGCCCTGGAGGCGTGCGCAGACGCTGGACTCTCGATGCAGGATGTCGATGGACTCTTCGTCAGTCCCTCGGCCATGTCCGGCGAACCCTGGCTGATGTACGCCGCAAACCTGGCCGAGCACCTGGGCGTCACAACCGCCTCCCTGGCCTGCTACGAGAACGGCGGCACCACCGCCCTGGTGGCCCTGCGAGCGGCCCTCGATGCAGTGGCCCTGGGACGGGTCCAGACGGCCCTGGTGATCGCCACCGACACCCGGCCTGCCCTGGACACGGCCCACTTCGAGTCCTTCGTCCGGCACGTCACCTTCACGAGCATGGCACTCTACGGGCCGATCCTGGGGCTGATCGGATTCGGTACGCCGATTCCCATCTACGCGATGAGTCACCAGCGCTACGCCCACCGTTACGGACTGAGCCCGGCCGAGATCGCCCAGGTCTCGGTCGTCCTCCGGAGCCATGCGGCCGATCATCCCCTGGCTCAATTTCGGGACCCGATCACGGTCGACGAAGTGCTGAACAGCAAGTTCCTGGCTCCCCCGATTCGTCTGCTACAGGCCGCCGGGATCTCCGCAGGGGCCTGCGCCGTTGTGGTCACGAGGGGGGATCTCCCCGCCACCAACAGTGACCGACCTGCTGTCGCCCTGAACGGCTACGGCGAACATCACCACCCGAGCCATTTCGTTCCCCGCAATGGCTCACTGACCACCTTTGAGTCCGTGGTGCGGGCGGGCCAACAGGCCCTGGGCGAGGCCGGGAAGACCCCCGCCGACGTCGACGTGGCCGAGGTCTACGGTGTCTTTGGGGCCACCGAGTTGATCCTCTACGAGGACCTGGGCTTCTGTCCCAAGGGCCAGGCCGCCGCTTTTGTGGCCGAGGGCCAATCGACGTGGGGTGGAAAGGTCGTGTTGAATCCCTCGGGAGGACGGCTGAGTTTCGGTCATCCCGCCGGGGCAACCCCGCTATACCAACTCGTAGAAGTGGTTCGTCAACTCCGTGGAGACGCCCCTGGCCGACAGGTAGAAGGCGCTCGAACCGGGTTGGTGCACGCGGAACACGGGATGATGAACGGGTCGGTGGTCCTGGCCCTGGAGGCCGAGGCCTGAGATGTCTGAAAACCTGATGGAGACCTTTACGGCCCAGGCCCTCGACGCCTATGGGACCGCTGCCGCCAAGGAGTTTCGTCGGCGACTGGCCGAGGACGGACGAGTGTGCGGAACCCGGTGCAGCGACTGCAAGGGGACCGCGTTTCCTCCACGGTCTCACTGTCCCGATTGCGGCAGCACCGCGGTCGAGTGGGTGCCCATCGGTGCCGGTGCCCGGTTGTATGCCTTCACAATGCAGTCTCGGGGACTGCGATTCACCCGCCCGGATGTGGTCGGCATCGTCGAGGTTCCCGACGTGGGCCTGGTGGTCACACCCATCGGGGGCTCTTTTGAATCCCTGGAAATCGGCCAGCCGATGGTGCCCGAGATCATCACCCTCGATGGCGGAATCCCCTTCTACCGCTTCGTGGCCGGCTGAAGCCGGCCCTGGAGGTCCAATATGTTGTCCAGAGAGGCCACCACGCTGGCCGAGTTGTTTCAGAAGCGCGTCGCTCGCTCCGGTGCCGATGAGTTCTACCGCATCAAGGTCGACGGACGCTGGGAGTCCCACACCTGGGCCGAGTTCGCCCGACGCACCGACGCTGTCACCGCAGGTCTGGCCTCCCTGGGGGTGAAGAACAGTGACGCGGTCGCGATTCTTGGGGGCACCGGACCGGAGTGGTGCCTGGCAGACCTGTCCACCGTGATGTTGGGAGCCATGAACGTCGGTATCTACCAGACCCTCCTGCTCAGCCAGGTCCGCTTCCTCGTCGAAGACGCAGGCTGCAAGGTGCTCTTTGTCCAGGGCCAGGCCGACTTCGAGCGGGTGCTTCCCCTGCTTGCCGAGGTCCCATCACTCCAGGCACTGGTCGTCTGGGGACACACGCCGGACAAGCAAGAGGGGGTGCTGACCCTGGACCAGCTCGAGGAGCGGGGCAAAGAGGTGCTGTCCAAGGACCCCGGCACCGTCGAACGGGCGGTTTCCCAGATCAAGCCCTCGGATCCCGCCCTGGTCGTCTACACCAGCGGAACCACAGGACAGCCCAAGGGCGTACCCCTCACCCACCAGAACATCCTCTCCATGTTGGTGGGGGGCGCGAACCTGGTCGAGGAGATCGTGCCCGAGGACATCACCCTGTCCTTCCTGCCCATGGCCCACGTGGCCGAGCATGTCCCCGGTCTCTATGGACGGATGAACCTGGGCCTGCCCACAGCCTACGCCACCAGCTACGAGACCCTGCTCGATGAGCTGTGCGAGATCCGTCCCACCTACTTCGGTGCCGTCCCTCGGATCTTCGAGAAGATGTATGGCCGCATCCTGGAGCGAGTGGCCCAGGCCAATCCCCGGCGTCAGGCCATCTTCGGGTGGGCCCGGGACCTGGCCTGTCGACGGGCTCGCTCACTCACCGGCGGGCCTCCTCTGGGTCTCCGGGATCGCCTGCTCTTCCCGTTGGCCGACCGGCTCGTCTACAGGAAGATCCGAGATGTCTTCGGGGGCCGCGTCAAGGCCTTCGTGACCGGGGCAGCCCCCATCCACATCGACATCCTGGAGTTCTTCTGCGGGGTGGGTATGAAGATCGTCGAGGTCTACGGACTCAGCGAGGCCACCGCGATCGCCTTTGCCAATCCCCTGAACCGGGTACGCCTGGGCACCGTCGGCAAGGCCCTGCCTGGCGTCGAGGCCAAGATCGCCGAGGACGGAGAGATCCTCCTTCGCGGTCCAACCGTCTTCAGCGGCTACCTGAACCAGCCCCAGGACGCGCCCCGGCCCTTCGACGAAGAGGGTTTCCTGATGACCGGCGACATCGGCAATATCGACGCCGAAGGCTACCTGCGAATCACCGACCGCAAGAAGAACCTGATCAAGACCGCAGGCGGCAAGTACGTCGCGCCGGCCCGACTGGAGGCACTGCTGAAGCAGGAACCCCTGATCAGCCAGGTCTACGTGCACGGGGACCACAAGCCCTACGTGGTGGCGCTGGTGACCCTGGATGAGCGAGAGACCGGGCGGGTGGCCGAAGAGTTGGGTGTCGCCGAGGAGACCCTGGCGACGACCCCAGAGGTCTGTCAGCGAATTTCCAAAGCGGTGGCGATGGCGAACGACAAGCTGGCCCGTTTCGAGCAGATCAAGCGCCACGCGATCCTGCCCCACGACTTTTCCATCGAGGAAGGCACTCTGACCCCGACCATGAAGCTCAAGCGACGGGAAGTGGCTCAGCGGTACTCGAACGACATCGAGGGTCTCTACGCCTGAACCCTCTCAGAGGGGCTCGGGGGCCATCTCTCCCTCGCCGTAGGCCTCGAGCAGAGACTCCCGAATGCCGCCATCCCGCACGATCTGGGAATAGACCGTGGCCCCCAGCGTGGGCAACCTGGCCTGGTTTTCATAGTCCACGGTGAACAGCCCGAACTGGGGTCCGAATCCGTGGGCCCACTCGAAATTGTCGATCAGCGACCAGTGCAGGTACCCATCCACGTTGGCGCCGCCCTCGATCAGGGCGTGCAGTTCCGCCAGGTGCCTCACGACGCTCTGGGCCCGACGCTCCCCCGAGGCCGTGGCGATGCCCTGCTCCGTGACCCGCAGCTGGGTGCTCGGATACCGCGCAGCCATCTCTTCCCCCACAAACCTCAGGCCAGGCGGGTAGTGCTCATACCCCATCTGGGTCTGGTCATTCTCGTCGGGCTCCGGGCACCCCAGGTCCTGGGGAGACACCCCGTACTGTTCCTCGATGGCGGCTTCGCAAGGCAGTCCCTCCAGCACAGGAAAGCCCGAGACGCCGACCAGGAAGGTCCGGTTGTAGTACTGGAGTCCGAGCACGTCGCAGGTGTCCGCCCACTCCGGGTGCAATTCGTCGGCGGTCCCGTCCAGGTCGTGGTCGAACAGCCCATTGATGACCGGGTCGGCAAAGGTGTACTGGTAGAAGCTCTTGGCCTTGGCTGCGGCCACCAGGTCTTCCGGCTCGTCCGGGTCCGCCGGTTCGAACCAGACGACGGCATCGGTAAACCCGACCTCGGCGGTCACCCCATCCCCATTTGCATCGACCAGATCCGCTCCGTGGACCCCGTGGTAGGCGCCAGCATGGCCATCGAGCATCCCTGAAATGACGGGGACCACGTCGTCCAACAGGTCCTCGGTCAACAGGTTCACGTCGCCCGGCGGAAAGCTGCCGAAGACATACCCCCCAATCAGGTACACCATCGGCTCGTTGAAGGTGTTCCAACGATCGACCCGGTCCCCGAAGCGAGAGGCGACCTCGGTGGCAAACTCGGTGAACTCCTCGGCCACCTCCGGGTTGGTCCAACCACACAGGTTCTCGTCCGTCGGTCCCTCGTTGCAGTACTCCTCGCTCAGGTCCTGGACCCAGATCGGTTCCGTGAAGTGGTGCAGGGTCACGGACGGCTCCAGGCCACGAGCCCGGACCCCGTCGAGGATGTCCAGGTAGCGGTCGAAGGCCGCCTCGTCCCAGCTGTCACGCACCGGCTCCAACCGGGACCATTCCACAGACATCCGGAAGTGCCCCAGGCCCAACCCGGCAGCGAGGTCCAGGTCCGACTCAAAGCCTTCCCAGCTGCCAGCGGCACTGCCTGAAGGCTCCTCGGTATCGCCCTCGTAGCGTTCCAGGGTCTCGAACTGGTACCAGTTGTTGTTGGTATTGCCTCCTTCGATCTGGTGGGCCGCAGTGGCGGCTCCCCACTGAAAGTCCTCCGGAAACACCAGGACCAGGGGATCCTCGGCCACACACCCCAGGGCCAGCAGCGCGCCGAGCACGGTCAAGGCCCGATCGCCGCGGCCCGGCTGACCAGGACGAAGTGCTGAAAACGAAAGGCCCGAGACCGCTCATAGGTCCCGGTCAACTCCAGGCAGGCCTCGTCAAAAGAGACGGTGCGGACCCGGTGCAGCCCCGCCTCGTGCAACAGCGGAACGGGATCATCCAGGCCAAACCGGAAGGGTTCACCGAGTTCCTCCACAAGCCGCACCAACTCCTGGTCCCCCGTTCGCGTGCTTCGATTCTGCACCAGACGCTTGCCCACCGTATCAAAGACCGTCAGGCTCTCGGCAACCAACCCCGTCGCCACCCGACGGAGGGTCTCCAGCACCGCCTCGCGGGACAGGTAGGGCACGACACCCTCCCAGATGATCAGCACCGGCTCGTCCACACGGAGACCGGAAGCCTCCAGAGCCTGGACGAAGTTCTCCTTTTCCAGGTCGCAGGGCACATAGGTCGCCGCCCCGATGTCATAGCCGTCCAGGTCCGCCAGACGGTCCCGTTTGACCTCCTGGGAACCGGGATGGTCGACCTCGAAGAATTCCACCCCCTCTCGCCTCAGTCTCATGCTGCGGGTGTCCATGCCAGCACCCAGCACGACCACCTGTTTCATGCCCCCGGGTTCCGTCCACCGCCGCACCACGTCGTCCAGCCAGCGGGTGCGCACGGCCATCCAGAGCGCCGCGTCCGGGAAAGACGGGTCGTGGCGCCGGGCCAGCACGCGCCCGTCCTCGCCCGCCAGCGCATCAGCCCAGGGGTCCTCGGCGAGCCCAAGTGCCCCTCTGCCACGCCAAGCGGCGACCATGCGTGCGGTATAGCTGGCGTTGTCTCCCAGTGCGCTCTCCCAAACGCCCGTGGCTCGCTACGATACCTCATGCCTCTTGATCACCCTGACACCCTGGTCCCCCATCCCCTGAGCAAAAGAGCGCACAGGGCCTGGTGTGATCTGGCCAGCGCAGCAGTTCCTGCAGGGGATCGCCTGGACATTCCGGTGGATCCCGAAATGGTGGCGGAGAAGGTCGGCCTGACCCTGGCCAGCGTGGGCGTGGAAGGGCGTTTCGGCGTAAAACTGGCCCTCCATGCCTTCGAATGGCTGGCACTGTTGCGGCACGGCCGCCCCTTCACCCGGCTGGATCCGGAACGCCAGGGACGTTTCCTGCATAGCTGGACCGAGAGCCGGCTTCTGATTCTTCGTCTCGCGGCGCGGCTGCTGCTGACCATCATCAAGCCGGTGCATCTGAGCCAACGAGCCGTGAAGGTCCGACTGGGGCTTCCCGTGGACCAGTTCGCCAACGTGGCCCCGGAGAATCCGGTGCGCCTGCCTCCGAAGCAGGTGGTCCGCAGCCTGGACGCCGACACCGAGGTGAGATGCCAGGTGGCAGTGATCGGGTCCGGCGCAGGCGGCGCTGTCGTGGCCGCCGAACTCGCCGAGCGTGGTGTCGACGTCATCCTGCTGGAAGAGGGCGGCTTCCACCCAGGCACCCAGCTCGGGCGAGACCCCCTGCGCGTTCTCCAGGAATGCTACCGGGACGGCGGAGCCACCGTCGCCCTGGGCCGACCGGCGATCCCCATTCCGCTGGGCAAGACCGTCGGAGGCAGCACCACCATCAATTCCGGGACCTGCTTTCGAGTGCCTGACTGGGTGCTGGACAACTGGGAGCGACAGGGACTTCCCGTCGATCGCGCCCACCTCTCGACCCTCTTCGACCGGGTCGAGAAGCGCATCTCCGTAAAAGAGGTACCGGAACACCTTCTGGGTGGGTCCAGCAGCGTCATCGCTCGTGGCGCCGAGGCCCTGGGCCTCTCCCACGGCCCGCTGGAGCGAAACATCGACGGTTGCAAGGGCAGCGCAGTCTGCGCCTTTGGGTGCCCTCGGGACGCCAAGCAATCGACGAACATCACCTACGTCCCCGACGCCTTGAAAGCGGGCGCCCGGCTCTACAGCGGGTTCCGGGCTCGGCAGGTACTTCAGACAGGAGGGCGGGCCTCCGGGGTTCTGGCCTGGCGAGCCGGCGGGGGCCCACGGCTGACGATTCGCGCAGACCGGGTGGTCTCCAGTTGCGGGACGATCTGGGGAGTGCCCTTTCTTCACGGCAGCGGCGTGCGCACCCCTCACCTGGGACGACACCTGACAATCCACCCCTGCGCCAAGATCGTCGGCCGCATGCCAGAAGAGGTCAATGGCTGGGAGGACACTCCCCAGGGCTACAAGATCGATGAACTGGTGAAGGAAGGCATTCACTTCGAAGGCGCCTTCGTCCCTCCAGAGCTCACCAGCATCGCCGTCCCCTTTGCGGGGCCGGCTTTTACCCAGTTGATGGAGGACTATGCCCACCTGGCTGTCTTCGGTTTCATGGTGGCCGACGAAGGCAACGGGCGCGTCTGGCGCACCCACGGGGGCCGGCCCGCCATCACCTACTGGATCAGCCGCCGTGACCTGGCGCTGATCCAGCGGGGCCTCCAGCTCTTGAGCGAGGTCTTCTTTGCCGCAGGCGCCGAGCGAATCTACCTGCCGATCTCCGGGCGAGAAATACAGCACAGCCTGGCAGAGGCACAGGCCGTGCTCTCCCGGCGTCTGAGTCCCTGGGGACTGGAACTGGCCGCCTTTCATCCCCTGGGGACCGCCCGGATGTCGGCCCACCGTGACAAGGGTGTGGTGGACCCGGACCTGCAGTGTTGGGAACTGCCCGGGCTCTATGTGGCCGACGGCAGCGTGTTTCCCACCTCTCTAGGGGTCAACCCCCAGGTCACCATCATGGCCTGGGCGACCCGCTGTGCCGAGCACCTGGCCGCGAAACTGGGGGCATGAAGAGGCGCGGGCTCCGGTGGCTGGATAGACCACCACTCCCCGTAGACCCGCCCACCAAGGCCGAATGAGATCCACATGACCCGTGCCATTCCCACCCTGTTCGCCCTGTCCCTTCTCGCCTGCACCGGCTCTGGTGAAGACTCCGGCGGCCCCACCGAGTGCACGATCGAGATCCGCGAGACCTACCCCACCGCCGATGCGATCGATTTCAACTACCGCGGCACCGTCGAGGTCCACATGAACGCCCCGAATGAGGACGGCGACCCGACGTTGGTGGTGGACGGCGTCCAGGGCGAGGTCACAAGCAGCGAGGATGGCACCTCCTGGTTCTTTACGCCCACGTCACCGCTGAGCCCCAGCACTGCCTACAGTGCGACCTTCTCCTACTGCCGAGGCGACGCCACCTTCAACTTCACCACCTCCAGTCTGGGCGAGCCCCTGGAGGGAGCTGCTGCTGACCTGGTCGACACCTCCCTGCTGCTCAACCTCGAGGACGGCCGCGTCGTCATCCCGGAAGGCGTGGGTGCCGTACTCGAGCCCTACCTGGGTGAGGTCAAGCTCTACCTGAAAATCCTCAGCGCAGACGCGACCGATATCGAGATCATGGGCGCCGTTGCAGACTCGGACACGGGCGCCCAGGACTACTGTTCCCCCACCCTGCCCTTCCCTGAGGCTGACTTCACCAGCTCCCCTTACTTCCAGCTTGGCCCGGACACCCTGGACTTCGCGATCGCCGGCTACGAGGCGACCATTCAGGACATGCTCCTGGCGGGCACGGTCGGCTCGGATGGGACCTGGATCGGCGGCATGGTGCTCGAAGGCCGCATCGACACCCGACCACTGGTCGAGATCGTCTTCGACGACGAGGACGATCCCGGCGCAATCTGCGACTTCGTCCTTGGGTTCGGCATCAGTTGCATCGAGTGTTCCGACGGGGACGCCGACCCCTACTGCCTGGATCTCAAGGCCGTGGACTTTACCGCCTCAGCGGTCGATCTGAACGTCGAGACCATCGAGCTCGAGGATTGCCACGAGGAGTGCGCAGACACCTGGAACAAGGACGGCTCCCTGTCCAACCCCGAGTGCACGCTCGCCCCCGTGGACACCGACACCGACACGACCACCACCGGCGGTGGTTGAGCACACTCAGTCGCGCCCCCAGGAGGTCCCTTGACGGAAGAGGCGGTGATCTACGAGGCCGCTGAGCGGGTGGCCACCATCCGTTTGAACCGGCCCGATCGACGCAATGCCCTGGCGCCCCAGGTCATCGAGGGAATCATCTCTGGCCTGGAGCAGGCCAGTGCAGACCCCGAGGTGTGGGCCGTGGTGCTGACAGGCACCGGAGAAAAGGCCTTCTGCGCGGGTGGCGACCTGGGCGGCGGCATGGGCACAGCCGATGGCGCCCTGGCAGCACATGCCCAGCGCCACCGTTTCTGCGAGTTGCTCCAGGCCGTTCGAGACTGTCCCCAGCCGGTCATCGGTGCTCTCAATGGAGACGCCCTCGGCGGCGGTATCGGCCTGGCCCTGGCCTGCGACATGCTGGTCGCCGAACCCACAGCGCGGCTGGGAACCCCCGAGGTCAAGATCGGCCTGTTCCCGATGATCATCGTGCGGGAACTGGCCCGCAACGTACCCCGCAAGGTGCTGGCGGAGATGATCTACACCGGCCGCAAGCTCTCGGCCGAGGAGGCCAGGACCCACCACCTGGTGAACCGGATCTCCGAGCCGGGCCAGGTTCTCGCCGAAGCCCAGGAGCTCGCAAGCGCCGTCACCGCCAACTCCCCCACCGCGATCGCCTTGGGCAAGGCCGCCTGGAACCAGGCTGAAGAACTGCCCCTCCAGGCTGCCGAGGCCTGGCTGTTGTCCCGACTGGAACTGCTCATCCAGACCGAGGATGCCGCAGAGGGCATCGGAGCCTTCTTCCAGCGCAGACCCCCGGAGTGGAAGGGTCGCTGAGTCACATGGGGCGGCAGAGGGCTGTGGACAGCAACGGGGAGCCCCAGTAGGTTGTGCCGACCACGGAGTTCATCCCATGAAGACTTGGACGATTGCAGGCTTGCTCACTCTCTCCCTCGCTGGCCTCGGCGCCGGCTGCGGCGACGACACCACAGATGACAGTGGGACGACAGGCACCACCGACAGCGATGCCGACACCGACACCGACACGGATACCGACACCGACGCAGATGCAGACGCAGATGCAGACGCAGATGCAGACGCAGACGCAGATGCAGACGCAGATGCAGACGCCGATGCCGACGCGGACACCGACACCGACACCGACACCGACACGGAGTTGACCGGCCATTTCAACGGCGACTACGAGGGTACGATCAGCCTGGAGATGGCCGCGTCGAACGGGTCTGACACTGTCACCGACACCTGTGTGGGGAGCTTCATCCTGTTGCTGGACCACATTGCTGCACCGGTCATGTCCGGGGAAAGCGGCTGTTATTTCCAGGGCAGGATCGGGAAGAACTTCTCCGGGGAGGTCCGGTCGGGGCTTGTGGGCGACGTCTCCGCCGATGGCACCATCTCGGGTCAGTTGGAATACGACTCCAAGAGCTCCTCGGGCACCTTGACCTTTGCGGGAACCGTCAGCGAGGAGTCAGGTGATGGCGAGCCAACCATGGTTCTCACTGCCACCATCGAGTCCGGGAGCCTGGAGTTGGGGCCATGGACCGTGACCGCAGAGGGTTCGTTGGATGGTGAGCGCACCGGGCTGATCGGCGAATAGGGTCCCGGGCCCGCCGAGCAGTCAGAGCGGACTTCCGCAGCGGAGACACCGACGCACCAGAACCCCTGCTGAACGGGGCTCAACTGGGTTCAGAAGTCGCAAGCCTGGGCACGGTCGACGATGTCCGGATGCCGGGTCTCGATGACCTCGACCACGTCGTCGGTGATCCAGCCCCACCGTTCGCTGTCCAACCACGGATCCGCCTCGATCCACGGCGCCAGCAACTCGCGGTGTTCCTCGAGTTCGGGCAATAGAACCGCCGGATCGTAGCGTTCCGCCACCTCCAGGACCTGGGCACAGTAGTCCTCCCGAAAGGTCTCAAGGAGTTGTACGCCGAGCAGACTCTCAAAATCGCTCGCCCAGAACGGGTGCAAGCCGCCCAGGTCCCAGCCCGGATCCAGGTTGGCCTCGTCCAGTGCCAGGTCCTTGTCCCAGGGCCAGATGATGAACAGGCCCGTCTCCGGCTCCCGGTAGATCATGAAGTTGTGGCCGGCGCCGATCATGCCATCGACATCCGGCAGGACGACATCGATGGCGATCTCCAGGAGCCAGTTCTCCACGTCGACCCGGTCGACGATGCAGGCCTCGAACGCCTCATCCGCCATTCCGTTCACGCACTCGATCAACGGCAAGAGGTCATCCTGGATCGCCGTGTCGAGGGTCTCTCCCTTGGGCTCATAGGTCTCCAGGTAGTCGTCGGAATCCGGCCCCTCGTAGGCAAAATCCCCCCGGCCACCGCAGTAGCCCTCCACCTTCAACAGGCTTCCGGAGGCATCGGCAAAGTGGTTCTTGAGGTAGGGCTCGTCATCGGCCTCCTCGGTCATGGGGTAGAAGCCCATGTAGACGTCGTTGATGAACAGGTGCGCATAGGTGCTGCGCGGGGCCTGGATTCCGAGGTCTCGAGAGACCCGCAACGCCAGGTGCTCTCGCATGGCGCTGTAGTCCCCTTCGGTGCCCAGCAGGTTGACCTTGCGCAGGTCGTAGAACTCGCGGCCCGGGACAAACTCGTTGAAGGACAGCTTCACACCCACCCGTGAAAACTCGTCGATGTCCAGGGCGCTGTGACCCCGCCACCGCATGC
This sequence comes from uncultured Enterobacterales bacterium, assembly GCA_964567625.1. Classification (GTDB taxonomy): domain Bacteria; phylum Myxococcota_A; class UBA796; order UBA796; family CAJQPC01; genus CAYFPX01. Next base: position 36,243 of record CAZMNK010000034.1, read on the forward strand.
CCACCTGGTCCCAGGACTCTTCGCTCCCGTCCACCGGGTTCACAAAAGTGACCTCCCCCTCCAGGTACTCCCGACGGTCACAGTCATCGCTGGGCAGCAGGTCCCACAACGCACCCTCCCAGTCCTCGACCGGAACGCTGACCCGAAAGGTCGGTGGCGCATCGAGGTCCCAGAGAGGGTCGTCGGCCCAGCCCTCGTTGGGCGGGATCCCCGTGTCATCGGTCCCCGTGTCACCGGTGCAGCCCACGGCCACGAAGCCGAGCCATGACCCCAAAACAAATCCGACAAGGGCCAAACGATCAGGCAAGGGAGGAGTCCTGGTCAAGAAACCGGGTCACTTCTTGCTGCGTGAGCGCTTGAAGGACCAGGTAAAGGCGAAGCGCGAAACCACCGTCCCATCCGACATGGTCCCGACCGTCGGGACTTCCAACCGCACGGACTTTCCCGTCCGAAACGCCTCTTCCACCGCCTCGGAGATCCGTGGCACCTCCGTGCAGGTAAAGGTGACCTTGGAGATGGCCTGGGCCGTGAATTCCGAGGTCATTCCGACGATGAGTGAATTCACATGGGGTTTGGCCACTCGACAGGCCGCAAGGGCCGGAGCCCCGGTGGAGAGTTCTGCCGCCATGGCCTGAACCGCAAAATACATCGAACCAAAGGGGTTCTTGTTCCGCCAACGGGCAGGAACCGTGACCTGGCACTCCCGGGTGTCGAGGGTCTTCACCCGCAGTCCGGCAACGAACCCAAGGGGCAACTTGACCATCATGAAGAGGGACAACAGGAGGGAGTTGGTCATCTGGGTCCGCAGCTTCTCTGCCGCGGGTGCGCTGGCGAGCGCGGGGGGGTTCATGGCTTCCATCGACCCAAGCTATCCGATGAATGCAAGACGTCGCAGGATCCGAAAAGGAGACCGGGGCCAGTTCGGCTAGTCCGCTCGCAAACCCTCGCTGGTGAAGAGCGAGTCCGGAAGCTCGGTGGCCGGAATGTCCAGACGGACGTCCATCACCTCCATCAGGGTCTTGGTGCCTTTCAGCAGGTTTCGCATCTCCATGCGACTCAGCATCGGACGCCCCCCCTGGTCGGAGACCTCGAGCACCACCAGTTCCTTGACGTGCCGGCCCCTGTCATCGAAGTAGTGCACCCGCCGAGGCAGGAGGTCGGTCTTGTCCAGGGTGGTCGTTACCCGGCTGTAGCCGCTGGCCCCCCCATCCGTGGGCACCGTGTCCACGACCCAGGCGTCGGCGGTCTCCTCGACGATGGTGTGCTGTGCTGTCTCCAACTCCAGGGGTTCCAGGTCCTCGAAACTGAAGTCCGTGCCCAGAAAGGAACCACGGCGCTTCTCGCCGGACATGTGCATCACCGTCCCCACCGCGGGCAAATAGATCATCATCCGCGGCTGCTCCCCCTCCACCGAAGCCATCGAGAAGCACGTACCGGCCATGCCTTCCGGGGCCGTCACGTCGCCTCGGACGTGGAGGGAATTCCCGCTGCTTCGAGTCTTCATGACCAGCTCACGCACCTTCTCCTTGCCGCTCTTGCTGGTGGCCGTCAGTCGAACGGTCTGGACGAAATTGCCCGTTGGCTGCGCCGCAAGACTGCGGGTGAGCAGGGCCTGGGCATCCTGGGCCTGCAGCGGCGGTGCCGCCAGGACAGAAAGAAGCAAGAGGGTCAGAAAACGTCGCATCCCCGGATCCTAATTCGGCTCACAGACCCTTCAGACTCCCACCGGAGCTGGGGGGACTCTCGAGACCCAGCCGCTCAGGCCCCAGGAGGTGAAGAAGGGCAGGCAGGACCAGGAGGTCCGCAAACAGGGCCGCCACCATGGTCGCACAGGCCAGCAGCGCAAAGTGCTGGCTGGTCACCAGGTCGGAGCCTGCCATCACCCCCAACCCCAGCGCCAGCAACAGGCTGGTGTAGACGATGGCGGTGCCTGCTCCCCGAAATGCATGTCGGACGGCGCTCCGAAGACTCCGCCCCCGGGCTCGCTCCTCCTGGAGACGGACCAGGAAGTGAATGGTGTCATCGACAGCCAACCCCAGCGCCACCGCAAAGGAGATCACGTTGCCGGTCTGGATGTGCTCCCCCATCAGGCGGAGGCTCGCCAGGGTGAACACCAGCGGCAGAGCATTGGGAATCATGGCCACACTGGCCAGGCGTACATTCCGAAAGAGCCCACACAGGGTGATCCAGATGCCCACAAAGGCCAGCCCGATGGAGGCGAGCAGGTCATCGATGAGGCGGTGCACACCGGAGCTGGCCACAATCCCGTCCCCCGCAGCCAGCACGCTCACTCGGGCGCCCTCAAAGGCCTCCTCCCCCATTCTCTCCATGTCGCGGCCCAGTGCCACAAAGGAATGACCCCCCAGATCAGGGGCAAGGGCCATCACCCGAGCCCGGCGGTAATCCGCATCAAAAACCGTGCTCAAGCCCAGCTCATCTCCACCCCACTCGGCCAGCAAGAACTCCTGGGCCAGCACATCCTCCTGGTCTGGGAGGGTCCGAGTACCCGTCAGGGCGCCATGCAGGCCAGCGATCAGATCGGAGCCACTCAGGGTCCACCCCACGCTGGGGTGGTTCCGCAACTCCGCCGTCAGCCTCCCAAGTCGGGCCAGGATCTCCGGGTCCTTGAAGGCCTCCGCTTCGGCCGCCTCCAGGTGCACCATCACCGGAATGATGCCACCCAGGTGCTCCTCCACGGTCTCGTAGGTGGCCACGGCCGGATGGTCACTGTCGAAGACCTCCATCATGTGCGAGGTCGTGCGCACCGTCGCGCCGAGAGCGATGGCCACCGCAGTGATTGCCCCGCAGACCACGAGCACTCGTCCAGGCCGGCGGGCCACCATCGCATCCAGGGCCAACAACCACCGGCTGATCCGAGGACGTCGTTTCCCCCGAACACGCTCGGAAGCCAGCACCCAGCGAACAGGAACCCAGGCCAGGGTGGCGGGAAGCACGAAGATCACCGCGGTGTAGGCCACCAGGACGCTGAGGCTCGCCTGGATGCCAAAGTCCCGGATCGCCACCGAGGAAGAACTGATCAGGGACCCGAACCCAATGGCGGTGGTCAGGGACGTCAGGGCGCAGGCAATGCCCAGTTGACCCACGGTCCTGCCCATCGCTGCGACCCGATCCTGGTCGTGCCGAAGCTCCTCTCGGTACCGACTCAAGAGGTGGATGCCATCACTGATCCCGATCACCAGCACCAGGGTCGGCACCAGTTCCGAGAGGATGTTGAAAGTCACGCCACCGCTGAGCAGCAGGCCCGTCGACCAGAGCACGGCGACCCCCACCGCCGCCAGCGGCAACAGACCCGGAAGCGGGCGCCGGTAGAGCACCACCAGGACCAGCGCGAAAATCGCGGTGTTCACCGGGAAGAAGAAGGCCTGGTCACGCTTCAACAGGTCAACCAGCTGGACCCGCACCGTGGGAATTCCCGTCAACTGCAGGGTGAATCCATCCGGGACGCTCCACTCCTCGAGAAGACTCCCCAGGGCGTCTACCCCGGGTTCGATGTCCGCCACCGTCTCCAGGGCGTCGTCCAGGTGCGCCCTGACGACTGCCAATCCCCCACTGGCCGATGCGAACAGCCCCGAAACACCCGGCTGCTCGGCGGCGGCAAGCTCGATCTCCTCGGGACTTCCCAACTGGAGCAGTGGGACCACTGCCACCGTGCCGTCCAGCTGTCGCCGAGCCACGTGGATCGATGACAGGCTGTCCACCCGGTCCACCAGGGGCAGGGCATCCACGGCCTGGTGGACCCCGGTGAGCAACTCGAGCCCCTCATCCGTGAAGATCGGGCCTTCGATCAATACCCAGACGTCGTTGTCGTCCCGTCCCCAGGCAGCAGTCGTCTGCTGGAGGATCGCCGCATTGTCCGCGTCCTGGGTAAACAGGGCCTGGGGCGTGAAGTCCACGGGCAGCCCGCTCTCCATGACCCGAGGAACGAGGCCCCACAGCGCCGCCATCGTGACCAGGACGGACAACAGGCTGGCAAGGCCCCGATGGGCGGCGATCCACTGGCCAAGGGAGTGCATTCCGTTGCCGTTCTATCCAGACTCTCCCTGCCACGGCTGAACCGGGTTGGCTATCGTGGGTCCCATGATGTCTCTCAGCCTGGCCTTGTGGACCACAGCCCTTGCTCAGAACGTGGTCGGCGGCGAGGTCGTCGACGATGACGTCTGGCCGGACACCGCGGCCGTCTACTACCGCAGCGGGGTCGATTGCACCGGGGTCCTGGTGGCCCCCGACGTGGTCCTGACCGCCGGGCACTGCATCGGCGGAATCCAGACCGTCAAGCTGGACGCCGCAGACTACCGGGACAAGGGTGAGGAGATCGAAGTGGTCGACACCATCGAGCACACAAACTCCTGGAACACCTTCGACGCCGCCGTGCTCATCCTGGCCGAAGAAGCCAGGACCGAGCCACGCATCATCGCCACGGACTGCCTGTTGGAGGACCACTACGCCGATGGGGCAAGCGTCACGATGACCGGTTGGGGGGCCAAGGACCAGAACGGCGTGCAATACGACACCCTCCTGCGGGCAGGAACCACCCAGGTGGTCGACCACGACTGCAGCGACATCAACAAGGGCTGCAACAGCCAGGTCAGCCCGGGCGGGGAACTCCGGGCTGGCGGCAACGGCGCCGACGCCTGCTTTGGGGATTCAGGGGGACCGCTCTACCTGCACACCCCCAGTGGCGACTTCCTGATTGGCCTGACCAGTCGTGGCTACACCCAGAGCACCGTGAACTGCGGAGAGGGCACGATCTACGTGCGGGCCGATGCAATCCTGGACTGGGTTGAGAATGTCTCTGGGCGAACCCTTCCCCGCTTCGACTGCGATGAAGACACCGGTCCAGGTGGAAGCAACAAGGCCCCCGATCCCAGCGCCGACCCGATCACCGTCGTCCAGGGCAACACGGCGAACACCCAGGTCCTGCCCCAGGACCCGAATTCTGGAGACGGTCACAGCTTCACCATTTCAGTCGCCCCTGCCCGGGGATCCGCGGTGGTGAGTTCCGAGGGAATCGCCGCCTACACCGCACCGGACAGCCACGAGGGAGAAGACCCCTTCGAGATCACCGTGACGGATGACGGCAACCCACCGGAGAGCGCGTCCATCGAGGTCCAGGTCACGGTCGTTGCACGCAGTGGGGGCACCGACTGTGGCTGCGCCTCCGGGCCCAGGGGTTCCCAAGGGGTGTTTGCCATCGCCTTCGGGCTGATCCTGGGTCTGGGAAGACGCCGGTCCTCAAGACCGATTCAACCCTAGTAGCGAGGCATGCTCGGGTCGATCCGCTGACTCCAGGCGTCCATGCCGCCCACCAGGTTCTCCACCTGTTCAAGATCCCGGCTCAGCAGAAACATGGCCGCCTGCATCGACCGAATCCCATGGTGGCAGATGCAGACAATCCGAGCATCCGGGTCCAGTTCTCGCGCGGCCCGAGTCACGAGCTGCCCCAGGGGAATGTGAACGATGTCGGGCAGGGCCGCGATCGCGATCTCATGGGTCTCGCGCACGTCCAGCAGGACCATCTTCTCTCCGGCCACCAGGCGAGCCTGCAGGGCTTCTGGTTGGAGTTGAAGGTCCATGGGATTCATGGCGCGATGCCCTGCCAGAAGAGTGCATTGAGCTGGGTGGCGATTTCCCGCCTGTCCAGGGACTTGTCACCACAGAACCAGGCCCATGCCATGCGTTCCGCGGCACCGACCATCGCCAGACCCGCGATGTAGGGGTCATGGCCCCGTACCTGGCCCGAAGCCACTGCCTGTTCCAGGATGGCCACGGCCTGCCCCTCGATTCGGGCCATCCAGTCCCGCACGGTGTCCCCAGCTGCATTGGCACTTCGAGACTCCCTGACATGCAAGGCGAGCAGTTCCTCGGCCTGCTGGAGGGCCAGCGAGATGCCCATGGCCATGCGCAGGTAGACCTGTTGCTGTGCCTCGAGACCCTCCGCCTCGGCCAGGTCCTCCGCAACGCCGGTCAGGACCTCGACCAGGGGTCCATAGAGCCGCACCGCCAGGGCTTCAAAAAGGGCGTGTTTGTCGTCGAAGTACAGGTAGAAGGTGCCCCGGGCAATCCCGACGTCCGTGGCGATCTGCTCCACCGAGCAGAGATCGTAGCCCCGGGCAATGAAGCCATGGAGGCCCGCCTGCTCGATTGCCCCTCGCCGGGCCTCCTTCCTTGCCGCTCGCACGCTCATTGGACGGTTCTCTAACTGGACCGCATCTCCCCCACCGCATAGGCCGCGACAACGCATGGAAGACCCGACGACCAGACTGCGGGCCCTCGGCTACCACCAGGATCTCCAGGAACGCTGGGTCCATGGACGGCTGGGAGTCTGGCTCATGGACCCCGCGCTACTGCTCGGGTTGGACCCTGACGAGGTCACCGCTTTTCACGACGAGCACTTCTGGGCGGACCTGCAACCAGCTCCCCGGCCGCTCATGGACGCCGAGCTTTCCCGGGCCATCAACCAGGCCGAACTGAGCTGGAATGGATGGCTGGGGAACTGGTCCAGTCCCTCCGGACTGACGTTGACGCTGCAAGATGTGGAGGATCTGGGTCCCGAGGGGCTCCAGACCCTGGAGAACCAGCGCCTGGAGTGGCTGGCAGAACACAGTCGACGACGGATGGCCGGATGTGCAGGCATGGGCCTGATGATCACCTGGCTGGGTATCGGCTGGGCCATCGCGGGGAGCGTGACGGTCTGGCTGCTCGGCATGGCCCTGATAGCGATCGGAAGCTGGTTGACCCGGCCGTCGCCCTGGCCCTCAGAACTGGATCCCGAAGGCCCGGATCCCGAGGTGGCCCTGAAGGAGGGCCAGGCGATGCTGGGGGAGGCCTGGCACTCGGTGGCTCTGCTGATCGCGCCCATCCCGGTGGACACAGACCATGTGCACTTCCTGGTCCTGGAACGAACCATTGCACTGGCTGCGCTCCACGAGCACTTCACCCCAGGAGGGTTCATGCGCATCCTCCACGCGGTGGAGCCTCTCGAGGAAGACCTCGGGCCCTCGGGAACCGAGGGTTAGGGTCCGGTGGACCGACGGGGAGAACACAGGATGTCCGGACACCCATCGAGCCTCCACCGGTGATTCCCCCAGCCCTGAGGGAGCGCCTGTCCCGGGAAGCCGCTTGCGGGGAAATGCCCGTGGACTTTCCGGTCTACAAGGCCGCCGGGAGAGACCCCCTGGTGCCGATCCTGTGTGGCAGCGGCTCGATGACCGCGCCCCTGGGTTTCTTCGGGAGAGACCCCGGACGCCACGAAGTGGTGCACGGAGAGCCCTTCATCGGAAAGGGAGGCCAGTTGGTACGCAGCGGCCTGCACCGCGCGGTGCACGGCACGGACTGCCCGGACCTGGCGGCCTCCATCGCCGTCGGCCAGCGGGTCTTCTGGGCCAACACCGTTCCCTACAAGCCCCTCGGCAACAAGGCCTGGTCCGTCGCCATCAAGCGGCGCTTCGCTCCCCTGATCCAGGAACTGCTGGTCGACCTCTGGGCCGGCCATGACCTTGTCACCCTGGGCAACGTGGCTTTTCAGTGGTTCGGGCTGGTGGATCGCTCCTTGAAGCCAGCACTCGATGCGCACTGGAAACGAACGGACCGCTACGAGTCCTCGCTCACAGTGACCCTGGCCGGAAAACCCTTGCGCCTGCACCCCCTCCCCCACCCCTCCCCGCTCAATGCGACCTGGTACCCCCGCTTTCCCGGTCTTCTGGACGGCAGGCTGACCCAGTTGGGCTGGCGTGGCTGAGACCTAGCGCTCGAAGCGCGCCACTGCCTCGGTGTGCCCGGTCTGGGGGAACATGTCCACCGTCCACAGATCGACCATGCGCCAGCCACCGGCCTCCAACACCACCCGGTCGCGGGCGAGCGAACGGGGCTGGCAGGCCACGTAGATCAGTCGGTCCGCCGTCCTCAGACCCGCAAGCCACTTCACCGCCTTCGGGTGCAGGCCCGCCCGGGGCGGATCCACCACGATCGCGTCCGCTTCCAGGGCCAGGGCCACCTCTTCCACGGCACCGCCCTCGAATCGAACCCCCGTCACGCCCATACGGGCCGCGTTTCCACGGGCATCCTCGACCGCCTCCAGGTTGCGCTCGACGCCCACCACCTCATCGAAGTGGTCCGAGAGCCACAGTCCAATGGTGCCGGTCCCGCAGTAGAGGTCCAACAACCGATTGCCCTTGCCGGTGGCCTGGGCGACGACATCGTAGAGCACCTCGGCGCCCGCCGTATTCGTCTGAAAGAAGCTGGTGGGTGAGAGCCGAAAACGGAACCTCCCCATCTGCTCTTCGATCCAACCCGGGCCACGGAGCACCGCCCGTTGCTCTCCGATTGCGGCGTCTCCGGTACCGGGGTTGACCATCCAGACCACGGTGGTGTCCTCGGGAAGTGTGTCCGCCCAGGCCCGGACCTCGTCCTCCGCGCCAGGGGGCGGCTCAGAGGTGTACAGAGCCGCCAGGCGCTGTTGCAGAGACGTCTCCCGCAAGACCAGGTGCCGCCAGAAGCCGGTGTGGGCCCGGGCATCCCATGGCGCCAATTCCGTCTGGCCCAGGTGCCTTCGCGCAGCGGCCAGCACAGCGTTGAGGGGATCACTGATCAGCTCGCATCGCGCCGTGTCCACGATGCGATCGAAGCGCTCCGGTGCATGAAAACCAAGAAACTGACCTCCAAATGGATCCCCCGCAGCAAAGGCCGCGTCGTCCAGGTACCGCCGGGTTCCATAGGTCAA
>CAZMNK010000035.1:0-14780 GCA_964567625.1 uncultured Enterobacterales bacterium
TCTTCCCTGCCACTGGGCACCGACGGGACTGGCACAGTGACGCAGGCCCTCCATCGGCAAGGGTGCCTCCCACTCCGTGAAGTGAGACCCGTCCTGGCTGATGGCCCGGACAGCGACCTGTTGGGGGCCATTCCAGCGGGTGGCCCAAAGCTGCAGGGCGCCGTTGTGGACAAAGGCATGAGGCACGGAGACGTTGGACCAGCTGCGTTTGCGAGTCAGTGGGTCTCCGACAAACATGGTGATCTCGGAGCCCGGGCGGGTGGTGACGAACAGGAAGTCTCGATCCTTGAACCTGACCGGGGATGGGTCGGCCACGGAGTCGGCCATAAGCACGTCCTCCATCCATCGGATCTCGCCGCCGACCTTGCCTCGGGCGATGTTGCCTCGGGCGATGACCCGGTCCTCGGTCTGCAGGGCGGGATCGCCTCGCTCCTCGGGAGGCACCGCGTAGTAGTACAGGTTCAGCCCGTCGGCTGTCAGGTGCAACTGGGGATCGATAGGGACCCGGTCGATCGCGTCGCCCTTCATGCGCCAGAGCAAGGGCTCCCATGTGACCAGGTCCGTGGTGCGCAGACCGTGAACAGGTGCGCCCAGCCACTTTCGGCGCCACTCCGACACCGAGCCCATCCAGACACCCAGAGCGGTGAGCACCAGGCTGTTCTCCATCACGACCAGGCCCAGGCTGCTCAAGGAGTGAGCCATGGGCACCGGGTCGCGGGCAAAGGAGCCATCGGCCTGTTCACGAAACAGCCAGAGGTGGCGTTCTGCCCCGGGGTCGTGGCCCACCACGGCCCCGACGACAGGTGGGTCGACCCAGGCGCAGGCGGTGAGGAGCAACCACACGACGCCAGATCTTAGTCTGGGCTGGCCTGAACTCGGGTGTCATGGAACTTCCGAGCCGGGATCACGGGGGCCAATGGCCTTGCCACCGCATCCCTCATCCTGGCAAAGAGTCCCTTCATCATCCGGGTTGCCCCTGGAGGGTCCAGCGCATCTGACGCGATTCCTCGGAACCCGGTCTTTCCGTTGTCCCGGTTCAGCGGTGACCGAAGACCTGGACCCAGTAGTGCCCATAGGTGGACTCGGGGTCGTGGGCGTACCCGAAACCCCCATCGGCCATGTCGGGACTGAGCAGGTTTTCGCAGTGACCGGTATCGCTGGAGAGCCATCCCTGGACGGTGCCATCTGCCGTGGGGGTTCCCGCAGCGATGTTCTCGGCCCAGGTGACCCAGGTGTACCCGGTCTCATCGATCCGGTCCCCTGCGCTCCGGCCGTCCAGGTTGTCGTGATCGAAGAAGTCGTTGGTGGCCATGTTCAATGCATGGCCTCGTGCTGCACAACTCAGCTGGCTGTCCAGGGTGACTGCTTCTACCGGAGCATGGGTCCCACTCGGGCATTCGTCACCCAGGGAACGGGCGGTGTTTGTTGCCTCCCAGAGGGCCTGCTCCAGGGTTTCCCAATCAGGGTCCCAGCCAAAGCCCTCCATGTCGTCGCAGTCCCAGTCGATATCCCGGGCACATGCAGCCAGGGTCAGGGCCAGAAGGGGGAGAGATCGCATGGGTGCAGCATGCCCTGGAGCGGGATTCTCTGCACCTCAGGCCTCGTCAACCCCGGGTGGTGGGGCGGTGACCTCTCCGGTGCCCACACTTGACCGTTAAACATTGTTTCCCAATAAAAAACAGGTAGTTGATGTGTATAACCTCCAGGCTTGTAGAGGACTCTGAGAAGCCCTTTACGAAGCCCTCACAGAGAAATTTCTCGCAGGGGCGTAGGGTGCGCCTCGGCACCGACGGAAGCCCCATGTGCGCTGCTCCGCTCCCCAGTGGATCACTGTTGCCTAGCGTGACTCTTCTCGAGGCGGCCTCGGACCTGATTGCCGAGCACGGCCCGCGATCAGTGACACAACAACAGATCGCGGACAGGGCCGGAATGAGCATGGAGGCGGTCCAGGCGGTCTGGCCAGATCCCCTCGATCCAAGCAGTGCGGCGTTGGCCTACCTGGGGACTCAAATCGCCGCGGACCTGGGGCCTGAGCGCCACAACGAGCGATTGGGAGATCTTCTCTCGCGAGCGCTGGGTGCCATTGCCCACCACCAGCGCTACGCGCGGATCCTCACCTGGTGCCTGTTGGAGGGCCATGACCCGCGGGACCTCAAGCGTGAATTCCCGGTGATCTCCCGCCTGGTCCGAGCGGCAAACAGGACCCCTGGAAGTTCGGTCAGTGCCGAGACGGTGGTGGCCGGTGTGGCCGGCGCTGCCATGGGGCTGTTGGTCTATGGGCCCTATCTACAGGTGGGGCTGGGTCAGGGGGATGCTCGCTGGCTGCGTACCCGGGGAGAACTGGTGACCCTGATTCGGCGTCAGCTCCTGAGGGCAGAGCGAAGATGACCTGGATCAGTCCTGGCTGAAGGGCACATAATTGAGGGGCTGGAATACCCCTTCGGACAGGCTCCAGAGCCCCTGGCCGTCGGCGGAAAAGGCGATGGTCTCACTCTGTTGTTCAAAGGGCATCGACACGATGCAGGGATCGGTTTCCCAGAGTTCGTCGACCGGTTCTGCCTGGTCCCTTCGCCAGAGGTAGGCCCGGGAGCCGTAGGTTCGGATCACCACCCGGTCTCCGAGGGGTGAGAAGTCTCCGCCGGTGGTTGCACCCCCGGTCAGAGGAGGCGTGGAGAAGTCGAGCATCTTCACCAGCACCATCTCGGTGGTGCTCTCGGGTTCGTGGGGTGGGGGCTTGCGGTAGACGCCCGCGGCGCCGCCGTAGTCCTTGGTCACCAGGTAGAGATCCTGTGTGACCGGGTCGACCATCAGCGTCTCGCAGTTGAGTTTCTGCCCCCCCGGGTAGGTCACATGAATTGTCCAGGCGTCGATCTCCATCTCAGCAAAATCCTGGCCAGGGGCAACGATCGGCTCCTCCAGAAAGTGCACCTCTACGTCCGCTCGTTCGTGGTTGTTGTCGCCGACATTTCCAGCGACCAGCAACCAGGCTCCGGTGTCCGGGTCCTGGGCCAGCCCCATGTCTTCCCAGTCCCCACTGGGGATGCCCTGGGCGTCGACGATGGCCAACAGCTCGCCCGTCTGATCCAGGGCGAAGAACCGCGGGCTGTCACCGGAGTCGTTGTGGGTCCACAGCACACCGGGGTTCTGCTGGCTCTCGACCAGTCCCGAGGCTTCGTCGATCCGCTCGTCAAGGACCTCGCCGGTGACGATCTCCCTTTCGGCTTCCGGGCACTCTCCTGAGTAGACCTGGATGGCTCCTGAACCCAGCAGTTCGTCGTCGCCATCTTTCCGGGCGGTCACGGTATACCGACCACTGGCCAGGTAGGTGTGCGCCACGTTGGCGCCCTCGGCTGTCTGTCCGTCTCCAAAGTCCCAGGTGGGTGTGTCTGAACCGGTGCCTGTTGTGGAAAAGGACACGGTCAGTGGAAGAGGCCCCTCCTTGGGGTCGGCCAGGAGCAAGATGCCGTCACCGGTACCTCCTGTGCAGGCGATCCACCACAACACCACACCCATGGGACCTCCGCGGTCATCCTAACTGGAGTTTCCTGCAGCCCCAGAGAGAACAACCGCGTCCCCTGGTTCAGGAGGCGCGGTTCATTCTGTGGTGTCTGTGGAGGTGCGTCTACTTGACCTCTACCTGGACCGCCATGCCGCTGAAGGCCTGGATTCGAATGGGCAGGCCGTCCGGTCCCTCTGAATTCAGGGTGTCGTCAACAACGCCTGGAGGGCCGGATCCTCGTGTCTGCTGATGCGCTCTCGAGCAGCCTCCGGGTCAGGACCCTCCGTCAGGGCCAGGGTGGCGAGCTCCAGGGCGAGATCGGGGGGAAGCAGCCCCAGGTTTCCGAGTACCAGGGCCCCGAATCCAGCCTGGGAGGGATCCGTGACCCAGACCCGAAACAGCTCGATGCTCTGTTCCCCGTGACCGGCCAGGAGGCAGGTGGCGGCCCGGGTGCCCACCCAGGGCGGCGAGAGCGCGTTCTCGGTGAGCCAGGCCAGGTCCTCGGCGGGGGTTTCGGTCATTGCCTCCACGGCGGCGCAGCCGGGGCCCTCGTCCCGGTTGGAGAGAGCCTTGTACATGGCCTCCTGGGCCACAGTGGCCTGGACTTTGGGAGGAGACTCATCTTCTACGACGAGTTCTGCCACAGGCTCTGGGGCCGTGTTGCGGCAGAGGCAGGCTGTGAGCAGCGACCCGAGCCAGGGGACGATCACCGGGTGGCCAGGGCCTTGACCTGGGGCACCTCGCTCAGGGCCAGGCGAGGTTGGACATCTGCGCGGTCGGGCCCGGACAGGGCCACCACGGTCAACGCCGTTGCCACGTCCAGGGGAAGCTCATCGATGTGTTGGGTTGTCAGGATGGCGATTCCTCGATGGCCCTCGGTGGCCAGCCAGCGCTCGAAGTGGGATTGAGACGCCAGCGGGTGTGCCTGGAGGAGGCATTGAGCAGCGCGCATCCCCACCCAGGGAGGCTGGGTCGCCTGGTCCACCAGCCAGGCAAGATCCGTCACCGGGTCCGGACTCAAGGCATTCAGTGCGGCGCAGGTGGGCGGATCATGACGGACCCGAAGCGCTTCGTATAGCGCCTGTTGCTGCGCGGTGGGCACGGGTGGGGCGGCCTGTGCGGTGGCGGTCATCAGGAGCAGGGTGCTGAGCATTTCTGTCTCCTACAGGGTTCCGGTATAACGATGGCCGGTGCCGGCCTGGCCATTGGTCATCTGGTCGGCAGCCACACACTCCGTGAAGTCGCAGACCGGGTAGGGAAACATCAGGTTGTCCCCGAGTTGGTTCTCACAAGAGGAGGTGGTGGTGCATTCGGGGGTGTCTTCGAGGGCGTCCCAGGACTCCCAGCCGTCCTCGACCGGGTGAAACAGGCCCATGTAGTGGCCGACCTCGTGGGCGAGGGTCTCGCCGTAGAGCCGGATGTCCTCGGTATCAAAGGAACCGTCGCCACCGGCGTTGGCCAGCCAGGACAGGACCACAGCGGATCGAGGACCGGCGATCAGTGTGCCTGGAATCCCTCCGGAGACCCCGTAGTAGTCCTGGGAACCATCGATCTCCTCGCCGATGATGACGGTGACATCGCTGTCCCAGAAGTCCTCGCTCTCGTTGGAGATGTCGTCGGACATTCCGTCGGGCCAGGGAAGATCGGCATCGATGGACCCTGTCGCGTAGTCGACCTGGAGAGTCAGGCCCTGCTCCTCCCAGATCTCCTTCCAGCGTTCCACGGCGGCCTCGGTGCCTTCTGTGGCATCCGGGTCGTCTCCGACGCCTGAGGCATAGACGATGCGACAACGGACGATGCCGTCGTCGAAGTCGGAGTCGTCCTTGAGCTGAATGGTCACGTCGGCAGGAAAATCTGATACATAATAAGTGTCATTGTCAGTGATGGAGAATGCGGCGATCCAGGTGCCGGTGGTCAGCGGGCCATCCTCCTCACGGACCGGCCAGTTCAACTCTGAATCCCCGGCCTCGACGAAGAAGGCACTCGTGAGGTAGTTGTCTGCCGAGTACCAGTCCTCCCAGTACAGAACCATGTTCCCATCGGGGTCGTAGAGTGCTTCCAGGGCGACCCACCAGTCACTGACGGCGGTGATCAGGAAGCTGTCTACCTGGTTGGTGACCTCCACCTCGACAGTCAGGATCCCGTCGTCGTTCGAGGACATCGCCGTGGTCGTGGTGGTCAACATGTCTGTCTCTGTCAGATCCCCGTCGCCGGCAAGTGGATCATCCAGGCCGGAACAGCCTGCGAGCAGCAGGGTCATCGCGATTGGAAGCATGAGTGGTGCACCAGGACAGAGGTTTCTTCCGGCCTCAGAGGGTACATCCACGACGGCCAGGTCAGCCCAGAATCCCGTCCTTGCGTGGTGTGGAGGGCAGGGCCTGACTCCCGTCCACCTGGAGCTGAAGTCCTGGTGCGTCTGGGGACACCTGCGCCATTGTCTCCAGGATGGTGGGCAGGGTGGTGACCTCGTCCACACAGTGCACACCAGGCGGTGGCAGGGCTTGTGTGAACTGGTGGCAGAGGGCGGCGATCATTTGTCCGCCTGCGGCGAGTCCGTCATCCAGGTGCAGGCGGGTGACGGCGCGCTGGTTCCCCTGAGCGACAGCCACAAGGGTGACCGGGCTTGAGACGGTGCTGAGCAGGACCATCCGCAACAGCCGAAGGGCGGCTTCGGCAAGGGCCCTGGTGGGTGCCCAGCGGAACAGGCCAGGTGGCGTGAAGGCGAACAGTGGCCCCAGCCAGCGAGGTCGGGGCACGATGTGGACCCCTATTGTCGGAATCTGAAGACTGGCCGCCAGCAGGTCCACCTCGGCGAACGGGGCTCGCCACCCCAGGTGTCGGCATGGCGTGCCTGATCGCCCTTCGAAGGGCAGGTGCGGGCCTGGACTCAAGGGGGGGCCATGCTGGTGTTCTCCGGCCTCGAACCAGGTCGCGGGTGTCCCGGCAAGTTGCACCATCAAGGCCACCATTCCCTGCCCGCCCCTGGAGAGGGGTGAGAACCGCACACCCAGGTCCAGACGATGGCACTCCAGGGTGTGGCTTGCGGCCCGTGCAGCCACCAGGTTGGAGAGACCCGTGAACACGCCAGCTCCCAACACCACCCGTCCGGGGAAGGGGTGACTGCGCAGGCGCAGGAGGCGCTGGTGTGTCTCCGGTAGCGAGGAGGTCTCGATCCAGGTTCCGCCCTGCTTGTAGACCCAGGCCAGTGCAGCATCCGGTGGTGCCGCCAGAGAATCCGCCGTGTTGACGACCACGGGCCAGTCACCCAGGACGGGGAAGGTGTCGGGGTCTCCCAGGTCGAGGCGAACGGGCACAGTGGACCTTCCAGCGACCTCCACCTGGACTCCGGGCAGGCTTTTCAGGGCGCCCACCGTGCTCTGTCCCAGAACCCCTCGGCCTCCCACCACCAGGACCTTCACGAAGGGACGCTCCTGGTCTCAGGACTGCGCCCGAGCCACAGGCCCCAGAGCGCGGTTCCTGCCAACAGGGCCAGCACGGCCACCAGGATCTCGGTGGCCGGGTGGCGCCAGCTCACCGCGTCCTTGTACCGGAGCAAGGCGGTGGCACAGAGCACCGATGTGGTCAACATGGCGGGCCAGAGCGGCCGCAGCCGGATCCGGTCGTTCTCCCAGGCAGCCTGCCCGGCAACCAGGCCGAGGCCGACCCCCCAGCACCCCATGTAGGGCTCGGTGAACCGTGAATAGCTGCCCACCTGGGGGGACAGGTCCCAGGGCCAGGCGGCACCGGCCTGTTCTGGAACGATCAACAGGACGAGGCCACCGAGGCCAAGACCCAGGCCCGCCAGCCCCAGGACCCCTTGCAGCGGTCGAGGCAGGGGGTGTGTCCGGGGCGTTGCCTGCCAACCGAGAGTCTTCTGGGACCGCAAGCCCCCGAGAAACAGAAATGGGACCACGACATAGGTGGCGATCCAGACCCAGGAGGTCGGGCTGTCCAGATGGTACTGGTCCAGGTTGGACCAGGTGGGCCCGTTGGTCAGGACGGTGAAGGCCAGGACGCCTGGCAGGGCGATCCGCGCGTTGGCCCAGGTGGAGCCCCTTGCGGCCAGGATCTCAAGGACGGCAGCTGACCAGTAGAGTGCGCCAAAGAAGGCGGCGGTCAGAGGTGGGTAGACGGTCCAGGCAAAGAGCGTCTCGGTGTGGTCGGCCAGGACGAAGAGCTGGATCCCGGCGAGGATGACCAGCCCGCCGGCCAGGAGCAGCAGCCTTTGCAGAATCGGGGCTAGGGGCGCGGGATTCAAGGTTTGGATTCAGCCGAGAACACGTATACGGGCCGGCCACCCGGCAGGCGGCCCTCCTGCTGCTTGATGGAGAGCCCCAACTCCAGAGCTGCCCTTCCGAGTTCGGCCTGTTGGGCCGGACCTTCGCTCACCACCATGGTGCCGGGCCTCGCGGCTGGCAGGACGGACTGGGCATGCTGGACGGCTGTGCCCCAGATGGCTGTCTGGCCGTCTTCCTGGGCCTCGACGACACTCCCCCAGCCCAGGGCTATTTGCGCATCAGCGTTGCGCACGATGGCCAGCGCGGCCTGGAGAAGTGCTGAGGGCTCGGAAAAGCTGGCAACGAGTTTTCTCTCCCCGCGATGCAGATGATTTGACCCGCTGGCCTGGAGAGCACTCTCGAGAGCATCCAGCGTGCCTTGGTGATCGTGGAAGGATTCTGCGACCAGCACCCCTTTCTGCAGGACCTCTGCTGTGAAAGCGGGGTCCAGGGTGTCGCCAGGGATCAGTCCCCGGGCCTTGGGGTTTTCCAGAAGGTTTCCCGCGGTCAGCACGTCTTCCCCTTGCCAGCGGGTTTCCAGTTTCAGTGCCATGGCCGCGGGAACTTCGCTGTCCACGACCAGGCGGATGGGGCCAGGGCGGAGATGAAGGCGCTGGGGCTGCATGCCGGTACTGGCGAGTTGGATCGTGCCCCGCCGCTCCGAGGCGTCTTCCGCCACGTCTACCAGTACCGGGTTGGCGTTCAGGCGACCGTCCGGCCCTGCACCAGCGTTGTCCATCGGGATGGTCGCCAGGCGGTATTGCCCGGGTTCCAGGGTCATCATCCACTCCAGTTGCCCGTCTGGGGGCAGTACACCCTGAGCCAGCACGTGGGGCTGTCGTCCGGGGCTTCCGGCGCAGGCGACCTGGAGATTGATGGTGCGGATGTCCGGTGCCGGCCGAAAGGTCACCTCGAGGGCATCCGCCAGTGTGCCGTCGAATTTGAGGTTGCAGGAATAGCAGTGGATTCGCATTCCTCGAAAGCTCAGCTTCGGGAGGGATTCCTGGGGGCCCCGGCAACTCGGGCAGAGCACTTCCCAGCGGACCGTCAGCACACCTGCCCGGGCAGCCACCAGACAGGCGTGGGTCACCGACTCGCCGGACAGGCACCAGTTCCGCGCCAGGGCCAGGGGCCGAATGCGGTCCTGGTCGCGCAGGGCTCCCTCGGAAATGAGCCGGAGAAGCTTCCGGCCCACTTCGGGGTCGTCTGGCTTCGCGCACAGGTCTGAGAGCCTTTCCATGGCCCCGGTTGAGAGGGGGGTGACCGGAGGGTCGTAGACGACCTCCTGGCCATCCAGGGTCTGGATGGCCACTGAGAAGATCCGGTCCAGGGTCTTCCGGGTGCCGCCGTTCATCTCCAGTGCCACGATGGGCCAGCAGAAGAAATTTCGAGGCGTCACCTCGACGGTGTAGTGGACGCCAGTACCTCCTTTGCCGTTGTCCTTGAACCGGGCTGTGGTGACCAGCTGGCTGGCGGGCCCGCTCTGGAATTCTCGAACCGAGCGAAACCAGTCGGGGGTTGCATAGTGAAAGGGTTTCTCGTCCCAGGTGAGTGTCATCCCCAGGCGAGTCACCTGTCCCGTCCTGCGCAGAGTGCCATCGGATTGCTTCTCATCCGTGTAGCGGTAGCGCAGTCCCGCAGCACGGTTGAAGCGATCGGTGTCGCTGAAGAAATCCCAGGTTGTCTGGCGGTCAGCGCTGGTTTCAAGTTCCCAGTGCAGGCGTACCGGCTTTCGTTCTGCCATCGGGCGCTCCAGGAGTCTGGCCCGGAGTATAGCGAGCGCTCTCCTTCAGGCGGCAGGGCGGGCCAGGAGCAGGTGGCACAGGTGGCGCAGGAGGTACCAGGGCTTCACCGGTCGGCTATCCGGTGACAGGGAAGCCCAGGGTCTTCAGCAGGCCCTCGAGTTCGGCTGAATCTCGGGTCCGAATCAGCCAATTTCGACCATTTTTGCGACAGATTAGTGTCCCAGTACGCGTGGTCATTGGTACCAATGAACCTTGCTTTCTGGCCCGGTGGAGGTTCGATGGACCGATGCTGTCCAGGTCTGTCAGTGGCACCCAGATCGCCCGTACCCACAGGCACTTCAAGGCCAGTCCGTTCTCGAACACCAGGAGCTTGCGGGGGATGAAACTCAACAACCACGCGAGACCCAGAATCCAGATCACCGTCGTTCCCATGTCAGCCGACAACCGGAAGGCGTAGAGGTCGACTGTGGAGACCCAGGCCCAGTAGCCCCAACTCCAGGCCAGACGAAGGCCGGCCGCCAGGAAAAGCGGTCCGAGCATCAAGACAGCCACCAGGGCTTTTTCAAGAGTCGTGGTCTGCAGCCGTGCGACGTAGCGAAGCTGGTTCATGGGCAGAGAACTGCGCCATGCCCGCCGGGTCGCCCACCACACGCCCCACAGGGCAAGACCTGCCAGGCCTCCCAACACCACCGGGGAAACCGGCAGCGGACGCCATAATTTGAGATTCTGACGACCGGTCGTCGTGTGGTGTGAGAGAAAGGAAGCCACATTTTTTTGTGACATCTCTCCGAAGTGGGTGGGTAGATCCGGGATGGTGGAGAACAGGTCTCGTCGGTAGAACCGTTGGCGGACGGCCGAGGTGAACGCGAGAGAGTTCTGGCTCCTGGTCAGCTGGCGGCGCGTGAGCTCTGCCCGCTCCTGTTCCCAGACCTCCTGGGGGAGCGTTCCGGCTTGAAGCGCCATCAGTTCTTCGTCGATGACCCTGGCTGCTTCCTCGTAGCGGGTGGGATCGATCTCCAGCTTGATCTCCAAGTTGTAGGCGTTGTCCTTCCAGGAGGCCTTCACCCGGACGGAGTAGGTGGATTTTTCGGTCCCGTGCCGAAGGGCCTGTTGCAGTCGTTGTCTCAGCCAGTTCTCCAGGAAGAGCAGGGTGAGAACCTCCTCGCTGTCCAGGTCCAGAAAAACGAGGTCACGGACGTAGGAGACCTCGGAGCGCACCCCGTACCAGGTGCGATTTGGACGGTCCTGTCTCAACACGGCGGTGGGAGGATCGGGAATCGCCGGGCGGGACTCCAGACCGGTCCATGTCTCCTCGATCCGGGTCCACAGGTCCTCGGGATCCAGGTCACCAGCCACGGTCAGGGTCATGTGGCCCGGGCTGTACCAGGTGTCGTAGAAGTCCTGGAGGTCCTGGGGTGTGATCGTGCGAAGGCTCTGCCAGGGGTTGTACAGGCGTTCCCGCCGAGGCTGAGGAAGGTCGAACCAGGCTCGCCAGAATCCGGGTGGCCGCAGTCCGGGGGGATTCAGGAGTCGGTGATGCACGTGGTCAGCCAGGGTCCAGGGGCGCGCATCGACCTCCAGGAGCACAGGGTCTCTCTGGGGAGCCAGTTGTTCCGTGGAGAAGCTCTTCGGTCGAAGAACTCGGTAGAGCCAGTCGATTCCCTGGAGGCCGTCCGCCCGGCTCATCTCCACGTAGTAGTGGGTGTACCGATCCCCGGTGAATCCGTTGAAGCTGCCTCCCAGGTCCAGGACTTCGGACTGAAAGGCCTGCTCGGTCTGGCCAGGATCCACGGAGAGCAGGAGGTGCTCCAGCAGATGGGCAAGTTCCTCCTGTCCCGGGGGGTCGTGGTCCCGTCCGGTGGGGACAGTCAAAGAGGTTCTCACCAGGGGATCCCCGGGAATGGGAACTCGGTGGACACGCAGTCCGTTGGAGAGATCCCGGGTCTCGATCAAGGGGTACAGGTTGCGCGGTCCGGTCTCCTGGGCTCCGACAGCCCCGGAAATCAGCAAGCCCACCAGGAGCATAGGCCAGCGCTCAGGCAAGGAAACCATGGGGCATGGTACCGGCCCCGCCCGCCGTGCTAGAGGAAAGGCATGTCGAAGGCCCCCCACCCCATCGGACTCCGGGATCCCCGAGGCTGGCTTGCCCTGCTGCTTGGGATGCTGCTGGCTGCCGTCGTGGTGTTGGGGGTTCGCGTTCTCGACGAAGTCGTGTACGAAGACGCGCCAGGCTACCAGACCAGCCTCTGGACACTGGATGAGGAGCCCGTCGAGGAACCCGTCGAGGAACCCTAGCCCTCTGGGAGAAGGTCACATCATCCGGGTACGAGCAGCACAGCCTCTGTACTGGCCGGGACAGCCGGTCGGGTAAAGGCACTGCTAAACGGGTTCATGGCAATAAAAAATGTTTCAGGACCGGGGCCGTTGGTGAAGTGGTTCATCGCTCGAATTGTCCAGGTCTGCAGTCGGCCGAAGAAGGCAGGATTCGTTCTCTCCGGGCGAGGTGCTCCCCTGGGTTTCGAGTCCAAGGGGCCTGTTCGATGTGGGAGAATGTCCGGACTGGGGGCATCCGATGTTCATGGCGCTGTCTCTCTGCCTGTTGGAAGGGGCCCAGGCCCAGACCTACATCACGTCGATCTCCGACGAGATCGAGATTTCCCTGACGGGGGGGTGGGCCCGGGTGTTTCCCGCCGATGAAGGGTGGCACTTCCTCTGGGCAGCAGGGGGCGACTTTGTCCTGCTGCCCATGACAGAGGACTACGAGGTCGATGACCGGGGGCGGACGAACCTGACCGGCGACACCGACATGATCGACCACGCCATCACGACCTGTCCGGATGGCACCTACCTGCATGCGGCTTCCGCGGATGCTGCAGGCGAGTATGCCAAGGCCTTTCGCTACGACGAGAACTTCACCATGCTCAGCGAGGCCGTGATCGCCGAGAAGAACCAGGGGCGCCGGCACAATGACATGCCCCTCATCTGCGGTGGCAAGGGGAACTGGACTTCTCTCGCCATCGACTATGGCATCTCGGACTTCCTTCGACTCGATGATGATCTCAACGTGGTCGAAGACACCGAGTTGACGGGCATCCCGCCCACGGAAGGGGCCACGCTCCTCCGAGATCCCTGGTCCGGTGAGATGTTGCTCATCAACAGCCCCCACCACAGCAACGCGATCGCCTTCGTCCTTCTGGACGAGGAGTTGAACATGCTGGATGAGTGGTCAGTAGGTGTCGCACCGTCGGACGAAGATGCCTACTGGGCTCAGGCGGCGATGATCATCGGCCAGCATGTGGTGGTGGCCTACATGAGTCGGAAGCAGTCCGATGGTTTTGCCGACGACTGGGGTGACGTCTGGGTCTCGGTCTTCGATGAGAACTGGAACGCGGTGGAAACGCAGCAGGTCTCGTACAACACCCCACCCGGAGGAGGCATGAGACCGGGGTTTGCACGAAAGGGCGAGGTGTTGGTCCTGAGCTACGATCGCTTTGATCCGGACAGCAACAAGGTCATTCCGGGGGTCTTCGAGCTCAAGTTGGACCTGGATGCTCTGGGGGTGGGGAGTGACACCGGTTTCCACGATCCCCTGCCGGATAGTGGAGAGCCTGACAGTGGTGAGGAGGGTGCCGGCGGTGTCGGCGGTTGCGGCGGCTGCTCCGCTGGAGAGGGCTCCTCGGGGGCGGCCTGGTGGATTGCTCCGCTGCTCCTGGGGTTGGGCCGGCGATTCAGTGGCGGGTCGGTACACTTCCCGCAATGAGCTATCCCCGCCCTTATGGCGACTACACGCTGCTGGAACACCTGGGTGCCGGGGGGATGTCCCAGGTGGAACTCGCCCGTCGGACGGTGGGGGCAGGCGACTATGTGCGCTTTGCGGTCATCAAGCGGGTGCTGGCCCGCCGAGCTGGTGAGGACAGCGCGGCCAGGATGTTCATGGACGAGGCCCGGATCAACAGCGAGCTTCACCACGAGAATATCGCCCAGGTCTACGACTTCGGATTCCAGGAAGAGGAGTTCTACCTGGCCATGGAGTATGTGCCTGGAATGGACCTGCGGGTCGCTCAGAAGGCCTTGAGGCGACTGGGCCGCCGGGTGCCCATCCGTGTCGTGCTGACTGTGTTGGACCAGGTCCTTGCCGGTCTCAGCTATGCCCACGGTGCTGTGGACACTCTGGGGCAGCCCATGCGGATCGTGCACCGGGACATCAACCCCCGCAACGTGATGCTCTCGACCCGGGGGGATGTGAAGATCATCGACTTCGGCCTGGCCAAGGCTGAAAACCGCCTGGAGCAGACCCAGAGCAACGTGGTCAAGGGGAAGTTCTCCTACATGGCGCCCGAGCAGATCGAGGGGAGGGATGTCGACGGCCGGACCGACCTCTTTGCCCTGGGGCTGATGCTCCAGGAACTGGTAAACGGAGAAGACAATTTCGCCGAACTCTCCCATGTCCAGATCGTCCACAGGGTCTTGAGTGGACGACTGGGAGAATTCCAGCCACCCGAGGACTGTGCGTTCTCGGAAGAACTTCATGAGTTCCGGAACCGTGCTCTGATGCTCGACCCGGAGGAGCGATTCCAGACCGCGCTGGAGATGAGGAAGGCCCTCGCGGAAGTTGCCCGGGTGGCCGGTGAGCTGTGCACCCGAGATGAAATGGTCCAGTTCATGCGCACGGTGGATGCCGACGGCATCAGCGCTATCAGCGAGCGGCTGGTCCGCTACCGGAACAGCGAGGTGAGCGAGAGCCTGGTGGCCCCCAAGCCTCGCCCGGTTCCACCCGACCTGGTGCTGTCCGAAAGCATCGATGTCGGGTCCAGGGAGTCCTCGAGCCAGGAGGCCACGGAGAAGAAGATGGGGTTGGGTGCCCTGGTCTTCTGGATGGGACTCGCTGGGTTGACTTCGGGGGGGCTGTTCGTGTGGGCCACCCTGCCCGACAATGCCGGTGTGGAGACGGAAGTGCCGGCCACCGTGGACCCCAGTCCGGCCGAAATTCCTCGGGAAGTCACAGAACCTGTCGTCGAGACCGAGCCTCTCGTCGCACAGCCTCCAGACAGGGTACCGGTGCAGGAGGAGCCCCCTGAGCGTTCCCGCCCTCGCGCGGCTCCGGCGACGAAGGAAGTCCGGGAACCCCGGTCGGAGGTGGTACCGGAAGAGCCGAAGGCCCCTGACGAACCCATCCACGAACCCGTGGCTGAACCGGTCACGGAGACCCCTCCTGTGGTGGTGGTGGAGCCGGAGCCGGAGCCGGAGCCGGAGCCGGAG
>CAZMNK010000035.1:14880-44811 GCA_964567625.1 uncultured Enterobacterales bacterium
GGAGCCGGAGCCGGAGCCGGAGCCGGAGCCGGAGGTCTCCACAGCCCAGGGCTATCTCTATGTGGCCTCTCGCCCGGATGGCCTGGAGGTTCGGGTGGATGGCAAGGCGATCGGGCGGACACCCATCAAACTTCACAAGCTACCCGTGGGACTCCACGAGGTGGTGGTCGTGGACCCTGCGACCGGAAAGCAGGCCACAGAACAGGTGTCCATCACTGAAGGCCGTCCGGCCAAGGTGATGGCCAAGCTGGAGTAGAGCCATGCCAGTGCTCTGGTTTTCCCTGGTCACCGCATTCGCTGCGCCCGAAGTGGTCGTGCTGCGTTCAGACAGCCTGCATGCCTATGAGATCCCCATCGAGGGTTTGCGAGAGGGGGTCGAGGGCCAGGTGCGGGTGGTCGACCTTCGGGGGGACAAGAAGGTAGGCCAGGCTGCCGCCGAGCGAATTCGCCAGGATCCGCCCCAAGTCATCGTGGCCCTGGGGGCCAGGGCGGCCTGGATCGCCCGGACGGAGTTGCCTGAACTGCCCCTGGTCTATGCGATGGTCGTCTCTCCAGAGCGCTACGGTCTCGGCGGCGAGGGGGTCACCGGGGTCACCCACGAGATCGCGCCGGACATGCAACTGGCTCAGCTTGCCCTGGTGGCACCGGAAGTGAAAAAGCTGGGGATGATCCTGTCCGAGGGCAATGCCAGGCTGGACAGCTCCGAAGCCATCGCCGCTGCCGAGCGTGCGGGCCTGGAACTCCAGGTGCTGCGGGTCTCCACGGAGCGCCATGTGCGCAGGTCCTGGCACCGCTTGCGGTCCGAGGTCGATGCCATCTGGATCGTGCCCGATCCGCTCGTCGTGACCCCGGAGAACTTTCGGTACCTGCGAGACCAGGCAGCCTTTGCGGGAATTCCAACGATTGCATCCAGCGAGGACCTGGTTCGCGCCGGGGCCTTGATGTGCGTGGCACCGGACCGGGAGGTCGTGGGGAGTCAACTCGTTGAGCTCACCAACGCCCTGTTGGGCGGGACCCCGATCGAATCCCTGCCCGTTCAGGAGCCCGGTGCCGTTCGTGTGCTGCTGAACGTGGATACCCAGCACGCCATCGGCCTGATCATCGATGAGTTTACGCTGGACTTCATCGACGAAGTCGTGGAAGCGGATGACCGTTTCTAGTGGCTTGAATTCGGAGTGAAACAACCGCTGCAGCGCCCTTGAGTCGGGTCTTGCATCGGTGGAATCAAAGGGCCAGGATGAGCTGGCGGGAGGTGGTCAGGACGGTTCCGCAATTGTCTTCCAGGGTGGCCACCACCTCGATTTCCAGCTCGGCTTCCATCTCCATCTCCATCTCCATCTCCATCTCGTCCATCAGGTCGTAGATCGCGCCCGAGGAGAGAAACAGCGTCTCTCCCTGGGTCTGGTATGCGCCGTCGGACTCCAGCAGGCGGGTATGGCTCTCGCCCCAGCCCAGCTCCGTGTCGCCGTACCAGGCTTGCCAGGTGACGGCGGGACTGGTGTTCTGGGCGTCCAGCCCGGTGCCGGGATCGATGCCGGTCGCCCGGAGTCCCATCCAGATGTGCTGCCCTCCCTGGGGCCCCCAGATCGGCTCCACCCAGTCGCCATCCTCGAGGGCCTCGTACTCCTGCTCTCCGGTGCCGATCTCGAGGATCGCCGGTTCCAGGGCTGCGGTTTCGCAGGCGCTGAGGTGCTCGTAGTCACAACCGGTCAGTGCAGCGGTGGCAACCAGGAGGAGGGAGAGAGGGCGATGAAGGTGCATGGCTGACTCCAGGTGGTGCCCAGACGCAATGCAACGGGTGTGCCGAGTCTGTAAACCATTGAAAAAACTGGAGATTGACAGGAGCCACACCGAGTTCTCGCCCGGACCCATGACATCGGTGTCGCGACCGCCGGGGCTAGAAGTCGGCTGCGATCTCCACCAGGAACAGTCGTTCCTCTCCCTGGATGTCTTCGGGGTACTTGGCCTCCCCTGCAGAAGTCAGGGCATTGGCGTCATCGATATAGACCAGGTGGGAGTAGTCGGTGTTGAGGGCGTTGTGCACAGAACCCGCCAGTCGGAGTCGGTTCTGGGCAAAGCGATCGGTGGAGATGGCCAGATCCAGCAGGGCATAGGCCGGACCGTCCTCCAGCCCGGAGTCCGGTGCCCAATCGGACCGGGGACGACGGCTGAATGCGTCCACGGTGGCGGAGAGGGCGAGGCCGACCACGGGTTGGACTGTCACCGTCCCGTGGAGGGCGTGAGACGGGATGCCGTACAGGCGGTACCCGGTGTCGAGGTCGGTGCCGTGGAGCCACGACCAGGCCAGTCCGGCATTGACTCGTTCCGAGGACCAGGTCGCCTCGAGTTCGGTTCCGAAGACGGTGGCTCCTCCGAGGTTCTGGTAGACATAGGCGGCGGTGTTCCCGTCGATGGTGTTGCGCATCCGCGAGCCAAAGGCCGCGCCCCGAATCTGGAGGGAATCCCAGGCCCAGGTGACCTCGCCTTCGATGGTATCGATCTGCTCGGGGGTCAGGTCGGGGTTCGAGGCGGTGAACTGGGGCACGCCGTCTTCGTCCAGGGCCACCGTGACCAGGCCCTCCCGGGCGTTGGGTGCCCGAAAGGCGCGACCATAGAGCAGCTTGACCCAGAGGTTCGAGGTGGGGACCAGGAGGATGCCCAGTCTTGGCGACGGGAAGAACCAGTTCCCAAAGAGGTTGTAGTCCAGTCGGAGGCCCCCGGTCAGTTCCAGCCAGTACAGGGCCGTCCAGGTGTGTTGAAGGTATCCAAAGGCACCGTGGGCACTGGTGCCGGGTTCTGAGTAGAAGGCGTCGTCGCTGGACTCGCCGTCGAAGTCCTCGAAGACCCGGTCCTCCAGGGCCAGGATCCGGAGTCCCTCTACCCCCAGGCCTGCCAGGGTCAGGTGACTGGGGGCTGGCCGGGTCTCCAGGTCCACGCCGCCGCCGTAGCGAATGCTGTGCTTCTCGGTCTCGATCAGGGTGGCTGTGAGTTCCGTGGTCGCATTGCCCTCGGTGTCCACGGTGTCCACGGTGGTCACGGGGTCCGACATCCAGCCATAGAGGCCAGGGTTGTCGTGGTCCTGGAAGAAGACGTGGGGAGTCACGGTGAAGTTTCGCCCCAGGTCGAAGGCCCAGGAGGCCCCCAGGAATTCATTGCGGTAGTCCAGGTAGAACTCGTCTGCCGCCTGGACCCACACGTCCACCAGATCGTCCTGGGGTTGGGTCAGGTAGGTCTGGCGGTAATCCACGTGGTCATACCGGAACTCCAATCCCCTCCAGGACACCCTCAGCCCGGCGTTGACAGCCTGGACCGGGTTGGTGCCCTGGACGTCTCGTTCGCCCTTGTGATTGAACTCGACCCCGTCGCCCAGCGTGTCGTAGGCGCGCCCATAGGCGCTCATCAGGATCTTGTCGGAGCCTTCTCCCAGCCGCCCTCCGGCGATGACGGTGGCGCCCAAGGTCATGGCGGAGCCGGCTTCGACCTGGGCGAAACCACCGTCCAACTCCTTGGCGTCCCAGGTCACGACGTGAATGACGCCGGCAAAGGCATTCGTCCCGTAGACAGTTGAGCCCGGTCCCTTGATCACCTCCACCTGCTTCACGATCTCAAGGGGCAGATAGGCGTCGATCCAGGCGTGCTGATAGATGCCGTCGTACCAGGGGACCCCATCCACGAGCAGGAGAAACTTGTTGTTGTCCTGGCTCAGGGTTCCTCGGAACCAGGCCAGGGAATGACCCTCTTTGGCCCGGGTGACGAACACACCTGGGAGTCCACGCAGGACCTCCGCCAGGGTGCGATAGCCACGCTGGTGGATCTCCTCTGCAGTGATGACGGTGACGATGGCTGGCGCCTCCCGGGTGGTCTGGGCGTAGCGGCTCGCGACGGTGATCAACTCTTCTTGAAGGGCGAAGAGATCCGAGAAGGCCTGCTCTTCGAAGGGGTCCACCGTTTCGCCTGCCATGGCGGCGGTTCCGAACCAGAGCAGGGGTGTGATCACGACGGTCGGAGGCTACCATCGGCGCGCAATGGCGCATAATCATCGCCCTGGAGGGTTCGACTTTGCTGCAGAGTGGGCAGACCATCGGCAAGTGGAAAGTGGAGCGAAAACTTCGCCAGTCCAACACCGGGGTGAGCTACCTTTGTTGCGCTCCAGGTGGCACCCTTCGTGCGATTGTCAAGGTGTACGCCCACAAGGATCTGCAACGGGGAACGGAACGCTTCGAGCGGTTCACCCGCATGCTTGCGCGCCTGAACCACCCGGGCATTCCTCGGTACATTGGCACCATCGCTGACCCGCCGGCCATCGCCAGCGCCTACCGGGAGGGCAAGTTGCTGAGTGAGCGAATCGAGCGCGGCCCCATGGACCCCCGGGTGGTCTTGGGGCTTGCGCGCGAACTGGCTGCAACATTGGCCTATGTCCATGGCGAGGACATCATTCACCGGGCAGTGAAGCCAGAGACCGTGTTCCTGCCCGACGACGGGCAGGCCCAGCTCGTGGACTTTGGCGTGGCGCTGGAGTCCGAAGAGGAGCGATTGACCGAGTCGGGCTCCCTGGTGGGCACCTTGCGCATTCTGCCTCCGGAGACCCTGGAGGGCAGTCAGGAGGGTCCCGGATACGATCTCTATGGGCTCGGGCTGGTGCTGTACGAGGCGCTCACCGGGACCAGGGCCTTTCACGGCGAGGATGGCTCGGTGCTGAGCCCGGGCAAGCTCCTCCAGCTCAAGCTCTCCACGGCCTTCCTCGATCCTGGTGAAGACATTCCTGCCCCACTGCGGGACCTGGTCCGGGATTTGACCCTTCGGGACCCGGACGAACGCCTGAGCGACTCCATGGACGTGGTGAAGCGTCTACGAGGTGTGCGGTTGGATGCCCGCAAGCCCGGCCAATCCGGGCTGGACCTCCTGGCCAGTCTCCATGCTGCGCGAACGAAGAAGCCCGTGGGGCCAACAGCCGAGGAGGAGCCTTCGGAGCCCGTACTCGACCAGGACCCCACCATTGATCCGGGCGGTCCCGAGCCAGAACCGCCGGTACCCTACGACCAGGAGACCACGGTAAAGGTGGCCGCGATTCCGGCCCCTCCGCCCGAGGAGGTTGCGGTGATCAATTCGCCCGCCGCGCCCCGAGGGATGTCGCCGCCACCCGGGACATCTTCTGGCACTGGTGTGGACCGCACCCTGGTGATCGCTCTCGTTGTCGGGACGGCGCTGGGCGTGACGTTTGCCGGTTTGATGATGTGGATCAACAACTGAGACAAGGCCTTTCGGCAACAGCGGGGAAACCTCGCCAGGGGTCGGGTGTGGATGGTTCTGGGACCCTGAGCCAGAAACTCGCTGGAAGTCCGTGAAGGGACCCTCTCCAGGGGGCCAGAGCGCCGCCCTGGTGGACGCTGGCGCCGACTGTCCGCCTGGGCTCTCCAGTGCCTGGGGCATGGCATGGAGGTCTGTGGCCGTGCGACACATGGCGGGGCTGGAGTAATTTCTCGGGCGTTATGCCCACTCTCGAAGTCCACAAGTTCGGCGGCACCTCCGTGGGAGATGCGACGTGTATTCGCAACGCGGCTGCGTTGGTCGCGGGGGCTTGCGGTCCTGATCGCCAGGTGGTGGTGGCCTGCTCGGCCATGGTCGGAGTGACCAATTCCCTGGTGGCCATCGCCGAGGCCTCCGCCCAGGGAAAGGCTGCAGGGGCGCGCAACGGGCTCCAAGGGTTGCGGATTCGACACCACCATGTCCTGGCCAGCCTGGGAGTCGAGGAAGCGGCAGGCAAGGAGATTCGAAGGAGGATGGACCTCATCCTTGACGAGCTCTACGACCTGGTGGGGGCCTCTGTGGTGTTGGGAGAGATCACACCCCGTACCTGGGATCGCCTTGTCTCCAGCGGCGAGAAGCTCCTGGTACCGCTTTTCGCGGCAGCCCTGGACGCAGAAGGAATCCCCGCGGTCTCCCTGAACGCGGACACCTTCCTGGAGACCGATGGCAGACATTGTTCTGCAAGCCCTCTGGGTGGTGAGGCGAACCAGGGCATCGTCGACGCCTTGAGGCCGCTGTTGGAAGCAGGCAAGGTCCCGGTGGTGACGGGTTTCTGTGGCCGCTCGCCGGATGGTGCCACCACGACTCTGGGAAGAGGGGCGACGGACTTCACGGCCACCATCCTGGCCGGGGCCCTCAAGGCGAACGAGGTGCATATCTGGACCGATGTTGCCGGGGTGTTCAGCACGGACCCGCGGGTGGTACCCGAGGCGCGGCCAGTCCTCCAGTTGCACTACCGGGAAGCTGCGGAGCTCTCGTTCTACGGGGCCAAGGTCCTGCACCAGCGCACGATGATTCCGGTGAGCGGTCTGAACATCCCGGTGCGGATTCGAAGCACCTTTGCACCGGACGCTCCGGGCACGGTGGTCGACGGACGCAGGTTGGCGGGCTCCCATCCGGTCAAGGCGTTGAGTGCGGTGCGCGAACACGCACTCCTGTCGGTGGAAGGCACGGGCATGGCGGGGGTCCCTGGGGTCGCTGCCCGGGTTTTTGGAGCCCTGGCGGCCCGGTCCATCAGCGTCACCATGATCAGCCAGTCCAGCTCCGAGGCCTCGATCTGCCTGGCGGTTCCCCAGGGGCAGGCCCCCCAGGCACAGGCGGCCTTGCAGGAGGCACTGGCCCTTGAACTGAGCCGTGGCCAGGTGGAAGAAGTCCTGTTGCGGCCCAATGTCGGCATGGTGGCGGCGGTGGGGTTGGGCATGGCCCATACACCGGGGATCTCCGGTCGCCTGTTCGGTGCCCTCGGCACTGCGGGTGTCAACGTGCTGGCCATCGCTCAGGGCAGTTCCGAGCTCAATGTCACCGTCGCGGTGGATGGCCCAGAGGTGGACGACACCCTGCGGGCCATTCACACGGAGTTCGGCCTGGACCGCATCGACTCCGGGATCGAGACCGAACGCTACCTGGATCTGCTGTTGTTGGGGTGCGGCAGCATCGGACGGGAGTTTGTGGCCCAGGTCCTGGAGCGCCGGAGTCATGTCTTCGAACGGTTTGGGCTGCACCCACGGGTCGTGGCCATCGCCGATCGGAGCGGGTTCTTGTTCGAACCCACAGGGTTTGACCTGCCGCGCTTGCGGGAGATCCTGGACGCAAAGGCTGCGGGGGGACGCCTGACTGACCAGGATGGAGCCACCGCGGGTACCCCCGTGGAGATGGTGAATGCGGCACTTCAATACCGGCTCTGTCGACCCGTGCTGGTGGATGTCTCGGACTCCAGTGGCGCCCACGAGGCCTGGTTGGCGGCTCTGGCCCAGCGTTGCGATGTGGCCACTGCGAACAAGAAGCCTCTTGCCGGAGATCTTGCGGTCTTCGAGTCTCTCCAGGCCACTGCCGCACAGCACCATCGCCTGTTGCGTTGTGAGGCGACCGTGGGGGCCGGGCTGCCAGTGGTGGACACTCTTGAGATGCTCCTTCACACCGGTGACCAGCTGGTCTCGGCGGCCGGGAGCCTTAGCGGGACCCTGGGCTTCTTGATGACGCGTCTGGAGGAAGGAGAGCCCTTCTCGGCGGCAGTCCGGGAAGCGGTGGATCTGGGCTACACCGAGCCGGATCCGGTGGCTGACTTGAGCGGAGAGGACGTGGCTCGGAAGGCCACAATCCTGGGGAGACTCTCGGGGCTGGCGGGAGAGGGGGCCAAGGTCATGCTGGAGGGACTGGTAGACCCGGCCTGGGCCGGGACCCCGGTTCCGGAACTCCTCGAGCGGCTCGAGCGGGAGCTGGACGGGCCGATGGCGGCGAGGGTGGCTGCAGCGAAGGAGCGGGGGGCAGCCCTGCGGTTTGTGGCCCGGGTGGAGAGGGATCGGCTGGTGGTGGGGCCGACCGAGGTCCCTGCCGACAGCGCTCTTGGGATGCTGCGAGGCACTGACAACCAGGTGGTCTTCCAGTCCGAGCGCTACCAGGCCCGCCCCCTGGTGATCACAGGTCCTGGCGCTGGAGTGGAGGTCACCGCCATGGGGGTCCTGGGGGATGTCCTGCGCATCGCCGCTGAGCGCAGCGCAGCTCGGAGACTCCCGTGAGCCTCCTGTCCCAGGTGTCCTGGGGTCTGGAGTGCGTCATCTGTGGCAGTGCCTACAGTGCCCAGGACCCCCGCATGACCTGTGACTGTGGCGGCACTCTGGACGTGGTGCACGACCTGGAGGCCGCACGGAAGTCCGTGAGCCGTGCTCTGTTCGACAATCGGCGGGGATCTCTGGAGCGTCTGGACCGAAGTGGGGTCTGGCGGTTTCGGGAGTTGATCCTGCCGGGGATACCTGAAGAGCAGGTCGCCTCAAAACCCGAAGGCAACACCCGCCTCTACGATGTTCCGTCGAAACTGGCGGCCTGGGCGGGCCTGGACGCTCTTCAACTCAAGCACGAAGGCGAGAACCCGTCAGGGTCCTTCAAGGACCGGGGAATGACCACCGGCGTGACGGCCGCCCTCCTCCATGGAGCGACCCGAGTGGCCTGCGCTTCAACCGGAAACACATCTGCTTCAATGGCTTCCTATGCGTCGCTTTGTGGTCTCGAAGCCTTCGTCTTCGTGCCGGCGGGGAAGATAGCCTATGGCAAACTCAGCCAGGCCCTGGCCTATGGGGCGAAGACCCTCCAGTTGGAGGGGGATTTCGATGCCGCACTCGCCCTGGTTCGTCGGGTCTGTCAGGACCACGGCGTCTACCTGTTGAACTCGATCAATCCCTACCGATTGGAGGGTCAGAAGGCGATCGGATTCGAGATCCTCAGTGACCTGGGCTGGCAGGTCCCCGACTGGATCGTTCTGCCTGGCGGCAACCTGGGGAACAGCTCGGCCCTGGGCAAGGGCCTCCTGGAGCTCCGAGAGGTGGGGCTGATCGATCGTCTCCCGCGGATCGCTGTGGTTCAGGCGGCGGGTGCAGCGCCATTGTTTCATGCCTGGAAGGGGGGCAGTGATGTGGTTCCAGTCCAGGCGGACACGGTGGCAACAGCCATCCGGATCGGTGACCCGGTGTCCTGGCGCAAGTCTCTGCGGGCTGTCCGTGAAACCGCCGGGGTGGTGGAGAGTGTCACCGATGCCGAGATCCTGGCGGCGAAGGCCCGGGTCGATGGCGCGGGGATCGGCGCAGAACCGGCCAGTTGTGCCACGGTGGCGGGCATTCGCAAGCTGGTGAAGGCGGGCGTCATTCGGCCCGATGACCACGTTGTCGGCGTGTTGACCGGGCACCTCCTCAAGGACCCGGACGTGGTGGTGGAGTACCACCAGTCGGGGGCTGCAGAAGCCAATCCCCCTGTGCCATGCGACGGCTCGATGGCCGCGGTCCTGGAGGCCATGGGGCTGGAGGGGTAGGCGGCGTCGCGGGGGACACGCGGATACCCTGCGTCCATGATCTGGCTGCTTGCACTGGCCTGTCAGGCTCCCGAGTCGCCCTCTTGCGAGGCCTCCACCGATCAATTCGCCTGCTTTCGGGGGAATTTCGTGACCCTGCTTCAGCAGGGCATCTCGGGCGTGGAGGTGTGCGTGCCGGATGTCGAGGGTGTGGACTGCCAGGTCACCGATGACGAGGGGGCCTTTGTCCTTTCCGGGCTTCCGATGGACACGGACCTGGTGGTGACCGCCACCCTGGAAGAAATGGTGCCGACGGCCTTTCTTCAGAACACGGCGGCGGAGGCGCGCAATTTCGTGGCCACGCTCTACGACGAGAGTTTCGTGGAGCTCAATGCCGAACGGATGGGGGCGGTCTTTGACCCCGATGCAGCCCATCTCGCTTTCTCCGTTTTTCAGTACGCTCGGACCCCCGAAGGCGACGAACTTCCGCCCCGCACCGAGGACGTCTCCTTTTCCATCGTCCCCGAGGAGGGGATTCCCTACTACATGAATGGGCTCTTTCTGGCCGACGACGAGCTGAGCAGCACATCTTCATCGGGTTTTGCGGGAGTCTTGAACCTGGTGCCTGGGGACTACGAGGTCTTCCTGGACAACCCGGGAGGACCCTGCGGCACCGAGCACTACTTTTCTTTCTCCTTCGAGGAGGGGGAACCGGTGCCTTTTGTGGGGCTGGAGGGGTTCACCTCCTATGTGGACCTTGTCTGTCCACCGGTGGAGGAAACCGCGGGTTAGCCGGTGGCCATGCGCTGCCTCTTTCCTTTTTTGTGGCTGGTCGCTTGCGGTCCCAAGGCGCCGCCGGAGCCCGTAGCGCCGACCTGGGGCTGGCAAGACGGGGTTCACGGCGCCTGCTGGGTACCCGAGACCTTCGAGAACCCCACGCCCGAGGACCTGGCTGCTGGTCGGCGGGAGACCGTGGACCAGATGGCGCTCCAGTGGAGAGGCGGGCGCAACGATGGGGTGGACTTCGGGATCGAACTGGCCGGTCAGCTACGGGGCTTGCTGCGTCAGAAACCGGAGCGCATCGACGAGATCCTGGCGGTGAACCACGAGTACTGCCTGGAGTGGGCGACGGAAGGGGTCAACACGATGGCCTGGGGTGGGTGGCTCCAGGGCCTGCCCGAGTTGCTCACGGCGGGAGACTGCGTCGCCCGGGTGGACGAGCCCTGGTTTGGCGGCCTGGCGGTGGACCGGGGATGGCAGCACGAGGTGGAGTTGTGCCCTGGGGAAAAGGTGGCTCTCTCTGCCACCGTCTCCTCCCGCTATGCACTGGGGCCACGGGGCCCGATCATCACGGTGGCCGGGCGGGCGGACTCCGTGCCGCCAGAGGGCGCTCCCTGCGTGCAGGAGGACTGTCTATGGGGGGTTCTCCTGGGACGATTTGAGACCAGGGAAGGGTCCGTCACGGTGTTTGTCATCGGTACCGGCACGGAGTTCATGGCCCCGGATGAGGGGGTCCTGTCTTTTGGGGTCAATGACGACACCCTGCGGGACAATGTCTGGGCCATTCAGGACGGGGTCCAGGATGGGGCCAGCATCGGCGTTCGCCACCTGGAATAGGCCCTCAGTACATGTGTCCCACGTCGATGTAGCCGGTGGTGCCTTCTGCGGAATGGCCCACGTCGAATCGCAACAGAAAACTCTCCCCCCAGTGCAGGAAGAGTCCCGCACCTCCGCTGGTGTAGAAGCCGGTGTCGCCGTCCAGGAGGGGGTCCGCCGGGAGCGCGGCCCAGACCCTTCCGGTGTCCACGAAGAACGTCAGGCCGGCTCGACTTGGC
The DNA here is from genome assembly GCA_964567625.1 of uncultured Enterobacterales bacterium. Lineage (GTDB taxonomy): Bacteria > Myxococcota_A > UBA796 > UBA796 > CAJQPC01 > CAYFPX01. The sequence goes on from CAZMNK010000035.1 coordinate 26,020, forward strand.
TGATTGGCCAGGGTGAATTGCTGCAACGTCGTGCGGATTTCGACGTTCGCCAGGACCTTGTGACGACCGTGCAGGCGCATCAGGTTGAGGCCTCGGATGGAACGTCCGCCTCCGGGAGCGTTTTCCTGGACCAGTCCTCCATGGCGGGCCAGTTCGTAGAAGGGAACGTCCCCGCCGAGGGTGTCCAGCAACACACGGGTCGCGACCACCGTGTGAGCGGTCACCGGCAGGTAGCTTCGGCCGGCCAGGTTGGCTCCCCAGAATCCCCCTGTCCGGCCGATTCCCAGGCCCCCGCGAAGAGAACCCTCCAGGAGCCAGCCGCTTCGGGGTGAGGTCTCGTGGTCCCTGCGGTCCCACCACAGCCCGATGGCGCCCTCGGACAGACTGTGAGGAACGGCCCAGGAGACTGCAGCCTGGGCGGAAGCCCCTCCTTCCCCCCCCAGGTCGTCTTCGAGCTTGCTGCCGGTGTAGATCTCGAAGCGATTGGTTGTCAGGGCCCCTCGGGCAAAGGCATCCAGTTGTCCGACCAGCTCCATGCGCCCGGAGGCATTGATGCCGACCCGGCTGCGCCCATAGTCGTTGCGCTGTCGGGAGAGGGCATATTCCTCGGGACTCGAGACGGCGTCGATGGTTTCCCAGGGACGCTCAAAGCTGGAGCCGTTGCCCAGGCCGTACCAGCCGGCATTGGACTGGTGTCGGAGGTAGGTCTCCAGCGCCCACCGAGGGGATCGGCCTGAGCTGGGGAGATCCGCTGTCAGTGACAGGTTCTGGAAGGTGCCGACCGGGGAGACCCCATTGCTCTTGGCGAAGAGCGCCAAGAGCAACTGAATACGCCATCGATAGGGAGTATAGGCACTATTGAAACGAGCAAGATTTAGAACTCCGCCCACGCCGACGCCCAGGTCTCCGTTGTAGGCGGCGAGCACCACAGCGCCGGGTTCCAGGCGTTCGGGGTCCTCTACGAGGCCGGGTTCCTGGGCCCAGGCCACGCCCCAGATCACCATCCAGAGGGTCCACACCACGGGGCCTCTTTATCCGTCGTCCAGGGGGGGCTCGGCAAGAGCCAGCCAGGGGCGGCCGTCACAGGGAATGCCAGGTGCCAGCCGTGCCCCGCTGACCAGGTCCAGTCCCTCGTGTGGACTGGTGATGGGGACCTCGGGCAGGTGAAGCCGTCCCCAGCCCTCGATGGACATGACCCGTTCGCCGGGATCGTCATGGACCTGGACCGGTCCGGGTGAGGCCGGCAGCAGGCGTCCCAGGTGGCGTAGCACCGGGTAGGCGGCGCGGGGATTGCAGCGCCGGTCCAACAGGCCGTTTCGGGGATGGTAGCCACGGTCGTGGTCCACCAGGGTGTCCACGACCACGGTCAAGCCGGGTGATGCCCAGGCAGCCAGGGCGGCCTCGGCGATGCGCAAGGCCACGGCCCGGTCGTCGGTAAAGGCCACGGACTCGCCTCCTCGGGGGAGCTGGATCCGGGCCAGGCCCGGTACTCCCAGGGAATGCACCTGGCGGCTTGCCGCCTGGAGGGCCTCCCAGGGACGCTGGTCCGGACGGATGCAGAAGGAGGGACCGAGGGGCGACCAGGCGTCGAGTCCCGGGTCGTCGGGGCTGAAGCCGTGATCCGGGAAGTGGGAGAAATACGCCTCGTCTCGGACATGGACCCCGTCGATGGGGGACAGGAAGGTGGGTACGGGGATCGAGAATCCGGCGAGTGCCGTCCTGGCTTCCTCCAGTCGGGTGGGGGGGACGATGACTTCCCAGCCCGCCACAAGGCCGAGATGGCTGGCCACCTGGGCGGCGGTGGGGGCATCGGGTACCCCGGCCGAGAACACCAGGAAGCGGGCGCCATGGGCGGCCAGTGCCTCCATGCGCTCGCGGCGTCGGTCATGGGCAAGATCCGCCGCAGGAACGCGAAGGCGTTCGAGTCCCAGGTCCCAGAGCGCGATGACCAGGTGGTCGTTGCGGGCCTCCTTGCGGGAGAACTCATCCAGGTTCCCAAACGGAATCTCTCGGGGGAGGGACCAGTCGTGCCGGAGATCGGCCCCCAGAGGGCTGCGGGGCGTCGGGCCGTTTCCGGGAAGGAGGGAGGGGTGTCGCTCCTCCAGGGGGGCCAGCAGCGGGTCAGCGGTGCGAACGAATTCCTGTCGATAGCCCTGTTCTTGCACGTGTACGAGTACGAAACCAAGCTTGGAGGGGTCGTCTCGCCCGAATTCCCCTGCGGGTTCAACCGTGGCCAGCTCGGCATATTCGGGGCGCACGAAGGCGGTGGAGGGGACCACGTGGAGATCGAGTTCCCCCAGGCGGTCGAAGAAGGCGTTGTGGACGTGGCCGGCAAAGAGGGCCTCCACCCCGTGAGCCTCCAGGAGTCCCAACAGCCGGGAGCGCCCGGGCTCTCCCAGGTTGTCGTAGTGCTCGGGCTCGTGGGGTTGGCACAGGTAGGGCGGATAGTGCACAAAGGCGAAGCATCGGCGTCCCTCGGCGGCGGCCAGATCCGCCTCGAGCCAGGCCCATTGTTCGGCCTCCAGGTCCAGTCCGCTGTTCAGGATGGGGGTATCGATCCAGAGGAAGTGGATGCCCTCGTGGTCGAAGGAGCCATAGGGCTCTCCCCAGGTCGTGGTGAAGACCTCGTGCCGGGCCGGGTGCACGCCTGGGGCGTTGGCCCAGGGTCGGGGCTTGTCCCCCACGTCGTGGTTGCCGGGCACCACCGTGAAGCGCGTTTCCCCAAATGGGGCGTAGGTCTCCAGGGCGATGGCCAGGGCAACCTGGTGTGCGGCGAGCCCTGGAACGGGGTGGGGCACATCCCCCAGGTGCACGATGTGCTCCGGTCGTGCGGCGAGGAGCAACTGCACCGCCCGCCGGTTTCGGTCATTGTGACCGGCATCGGACGGGTGGGAGGACTGCAGGTCATCGCCTTCCACCCGGAAGTGGCTGTCGGCGATGACCGCAAAGCAGAAGGGTCGAGTCAAAGGGGAACTCCCGCAGCGCGGTGAGCTTAGCCCTAGTCGCTGTAGCAGCCCGGGCAGTACAGGTCGTACAGATCATCGATGGCCTGGATCCGGCCCATGAAGCTCGAACTGGACATGAAGCCGTCCCAGACAATGGTGCCGTCCATCTTCACTTCTCGGATCTGCGGCGTGGCGCCCCAGTTGATCAGGGTGTTGTCATTTGCCAACCGGGTGGCCTCGCCAATGGTGCTTGCCCGCAGCCCCTCCCCTTCCCCGTAGGTCCAGATCTGGGTGATGGTCTCGTCGGTCTCGTTCACCTCGAATTCCCGGGCCCAGGTCTCGCCCGGGGGATCGCTGGAGGTGATCATCAGGCCGCCCCGGGACGTCCAGGTCGGGTGGTGTTGGAAGTCAAAGGAGATGTTCGAATCGGTGAACTCGTAGCTGTTCTTCACATCCCCGAAGCTCCGCACGGTGGAGCCGTCGGCGATGTTGACCTCGGCGACGGAGTTCAGGTTGTAGAAGCTGATGAGAAATGTTCCCCGATCGGGGTACCAGTTCAGGCCGTTGTGGAAGCAGGGCAGGTTGGGGTTGTCGGTCTCCTGGAACCACTGGGAACAGCTCCAGACCACGTCGGTCGAGCCGTCGGGGAAGACATAGGTCACATCTTCGTCCAGTCCAACCGTGCGGGGGTAGACGATGGTGCCGTCCTCGAGCTCCGCAAAGGCGTGGCTCATTCCATCCAGGTGCCACTCCTGGTGGAGCTCTCCGTCGATGCCCATCCGATAGAGCCGACGGTCATCCTCGGGCGAGTTCCGCGCGTTGAAAAGGATGCTCCGTCCATCCAGGGCGAGCTTGACGTAGGGCGCCCAGAACCCCTCCTCGAGGAAGTGGTACCAGACCGTTCGCCCCTCGCGGTCCAGGATGAACAGGACCCACTGGTTGATCGCCTTGGTGCCGACGGTCCCCAGAACGTACGGCTGTTCCCAGCCGGTGGGGTCGTTTTCCGCCAACATGAACAACGGCATGTTCGAGGGCAAGGCCCAGGTAGAGGTGGCCTGTTCGGCGGACTCCACCTGGGTCGCGCCGGCCTCGGCCACGACCTTCCAGGTCACCTCGGTCTCAGAGGGAACGCCAACGATGATGGTCGCCACCTCGCCCGCTTCGGCAGCCACCGGGGGGCTGGACCGCCAGTCCTCGTCGCCGGTGTGAAAGGTCACCCAGGTGTCGGCCGCTGCGCTCAGGGTGTAGGTCACATGGATGAGCGTGACGACCTGTTCATCCACCTCGGCGCTTACGTCCGAAATGGCCAGGTCCTTGTGGGTGGCGGTGGTCCCGGAGTCCGGTTCTGTGCCCGAATTGGTGTCGTCGGAGAGGAGGCCTCCTCCTGAGCAACCACCCAGGGTCAGGGGCAGGGCCAGTAGGAACAGCTGCAGGGTGCGCTTCATTGTCTTCTCTCGCGTTGTGATGGTGAAGTGTATAGACCCGCCAGGGTGGTGCCCGCATCTCCTGGAGCCAAAAGCAGAGCAAAGGCTCCGCAAAGTCTGACGGGATCTCATGGTGTAGCCCGGGTGGAGTTCGCGCTCCCGGAGTCCCTGGAACCCTCTACCAGGTCCGCCAGGTCCGCCAGTTCAGCCCTCCCTCCCTGTCATCTCCAGACTGAGCTGCCAGAGCTTCTCCTGGGCCTCCCGATCCTGGGCGAGCGCTGAAGAGGCCTTCTCCTTGTTGTTGGCCCAGTACTGGCCCGTGAGTCCCTCGACCTCGGGGGACAGGGCCATGTGGATCAGCACCTGGGCGCCCTTTTCTGGGGTTCTGGCGAAGGGACTGCTGAGCCAGAGTACGAAGCGCGTCAATGGACCGTTGTTCACACCAAACCCGGTCCGGACATAGCCGGGATGCACGCAGGTCGCGGTGACTCCCGTGCCCGCCAGTCGGCGGGAAAGGGCAAGTGTGAACTGGATATTCGCCAGCTTGGAGCGGCTATAGGCACCAAAGCCAGCCCGGGGGTAGCTCCGGTTGTACTGCAGGTCCTCCCAGTCCATCTTGCCTTCCCGGTGTGCAGCCGAGGACACGCTCACGATCCGGGCTGGGGCGCTGGCCTTCAGGGTGTCCAGCAGCAGGTGGGTGAGCAGGAAGTAGGCCAGGTGGTTCAGGGCCCACGTCTGTTCGAAGCCCTCGACGGTCTCCCGGCGCTCGGTGAACCAGGCACCTGCGTTGTTCAACAGCAGGTCCAATCGGTCGTGTCGGGCCAGGAAACCCGCGGCCATGGCGCGAACATCGGCCTGGACCGACAGGTCTCCGACCAGGTAGCTGCAGCGGACATTGCCGGCGGCGACGATCTCGGCCAGCAGGGTCTTGCACTTGTCCTCGCTGCGGCCCACGAACACCACGGAGGCTCCTGTGGCGGCACAGGCCAGGGTGGCCACCCGGCCGATGCCCGAGGTGGCCCCGGTCACCAGGTGCACCTGTTCGCTCCTCGGGCCCATGCCTGCCTCTTCCCTGCCTGTCCCCTGCCCGGGGGTGGTGTGCGCTGGCAGTGTCTCATGGGGCGGGCAGGGGGCAGTCCTTGCGGTGAGAGGAAGGGAAGAGTCCCCGGCGCACCCGGCTCCGGACACGATAGGGTACGTCGCCTGGAGGAGGCGTCTGTGGTGCCCTTGTGGCTGGCTTGGATCGCCTGGAGCACTGCCCCGGGTCTGGCGGCGACGCCGGAGGGGGATCCCACGGCGGAGTGCGGTCTGCAGGAGGGGCTGCTCCCGGCCTTTTCCCTGGAAGACGTCAACCCGAATTCCACCACTTATGGCCAGCAGCGAGCGCTGGGAGACTCCCTCGGGCGGGTCCTGGTGATCTACTTCGCCACAGCCACGTGAAGTCACTGTGTCTCGCAGGCTGCGGACCTTCAACGCATCTGGGACGCTCATTCCGCCAACTGGGGCGCTGTGGACCTGGTTCTCATCAACCAGTACGGGGCTGAATCCGGGCTGGTGGACCTGACTGAGAACGTGACCTTGCCCGTGCTCCAGGACACGCCGGAGGACGCGGTGTTCTCGGCCTACAACGCCAGCAAGTGGTACATCTACCTGGTTGACACCGACGGCCGCCTGGTGCTGTTGCACTACGAGATGGACCTGGACGACGAAGAGGACCGCCTGTTGGCCGAGATTGCTGCGGTGGTGTCTCGATGATCACCCTGTGGCTGTTGTGGGGATGTCCCCAGTCGAGTGATGACACGGCGACGTCCGCGGACTCCACCCCGATCGACGAGACCGGAACCATGGAGACCGGGGACACCCAGGAACCCGCCAATGACTGCTTCCTGTCGCCCGCTGCATGGAGCGGGGATGTCTGCGTGGAAGAGGCGGGCTGCGTCCTGGCTGGCGGCCAGTCCTATTCCTATTTCGGCTACAGTCTGGATGGCGGCGGGGACGCCAATGCGGATGGGTTTGCCGACCTGGTTGTCGGGGCCCCGAGCTGGGACACCACGGAGGGAACCCTGGATGCCGGGAGGGCTCGGGTCTTCAGCGGTGCAAACCTGCCGGCCTATGGCGGCGACGCGGTGTTCGGGAACCTGTCCGGGACCTGGGCTGGCGAGTACGTTGGCCATGAAGTGGCCTGGGTCGGGGACATGACCGGGGACGGGGTGGACGACCTGGTCGTCACCGCACGAGGCTACGACACCCACCTGGCGGAAGCGGGCCGGGTTGCCCTGGTCGCTGGAGAGGCGGGGGGGTGGTCAGGCTGGGACCTGCAGCCCACGGCCACCTGGACCGGGGGCACAGAATACGCCCGGGCCGGACACGCCCTGGCGCCCCTGGGAGACGTGGACGGCGATGGCATCGCGGACCTGCTGGTCACCACGGACCTTCGTACCTACAACGGCTCCAGCGAGAGCTACAGCGGTGGTGGGGCTGCCCTGATCCGTGGTGCTGCCCAAATGGAGGACTGGGACACCAGCCTGGCCGATGCCGCCGCGGTCCTGACTCCGGAGGACAGCTATGGCGCAGCGGGCCTGGACATGGCCAGCGGTGACTTCGACGGGGACGGACTGTCGGATGTGGCTCTGGGGGCGCCCTATGCCCAGTCGTACCGGGGCGCGGTCTACGCCTTGCCCGGTTCGAGCCTTTCGGGGACGGTGGCCCTGGCGGAGTCACCGGTTCGCTGGGTCGGGGACCAGAGCTACGAGGCCTATGGCTGGCGGCTCGCTGCCGGGGACCTGGACGCTGACGGGGTCGATGACCTGGTGGTGGGCGTGCCCCTGTCGGACCTGGCCTACCCCGAGAGCGGCGCGGTGGTGGTCTACCGGGGCGGAGCGGAGTTCTTCGCGGGCAGCGCCGAGGTGATGGCGCTCCTGCCCGGCACCTGGGACCACCAGGAAGCGGGCACGGGTCTGGCCGTGGGAGACGCCAACGGCGATGGCATTGACGACCTGCTGTTGGGCTCGATCACCGCCTACCAGGGCCTTGTCACCAAGGGCGGCCGGGTGGGCCTGGTGCCCGGCGTGGCCGGGGGCTGGGCCGATGCCTCGCCAGTGGTGCAGTTCCACGGTGCCGGGACCAAGGACTACCTGGGGGCAACCCTGGACCTGGCGGACCTGGATGGCGATGGGGCTGCCGAGATCCTGTTGGGGACAGGCTATGCCAATGTCTCCGGCACCGACTCCGGGGCGGTGTACCTGTTCGGGTCCCTGGAGTGACCGCGCTCTGGCTCGTCGCCTGCCTGGGGGGGGACACCTCGACCCAGGACAGCGTCACGACCCTGGACACCGGCTGCTGGACGGGGGTGAAGGGGGTGCTCTACGGGGGCGAGCCCTCGGTACCGCTGCCGTTGGAAGGGGGACGGATCGTGGCAAGGAATGCTGACGACGAGTCGATCGAGACCCTCTCCGGTGTCGATGGAGCCTTTCGTCTGCCGGTGTGGGAGGGGACCTGGACCCTCAGCGCCGAGGACACCGTGACCCAGTGCTTCACCGAGGAAGACACCGTGGTTGACGTGGTGCAGTGTGACGGCACGACGGCGGACCTCTACCTGTGGTTGTGCTTCGGGTAGTGCCGCTTCGGCTTCTCTGAGGCATGCAGACCCCAGGTGAGAGGGCCCTGGCCACCCCCATGGTCGCCTTTCGGGATGGCCCGTGACTTGCAATGGGTTTCAGCGAGATGTCCTTCCTTCTCGCCCTGTTGTTCGTCCTGTTTGCCCCTGTTTTGTCCGAAAACTGTGGGCCTGGGCCGACCTGTGTGACCGATCTCCAGGGAGCCCTGGGCTCGGCCCCCGAGGTGGGGGTGGCCGCCCCCTCTCCGGCGCCGGAATCCATCGCGACCCTCAAGGCGGATGCCTTTGCGGACAAGGGGCTGCGGCCCGAGGTCCTGGCTCTGGCGCTCAAGGCTTTCGAGGAAGCCTGGCGACGGGGGGACACGAGCAAGATGATGCTCAGCGTGATCGACTACTCGCTGCCTTCGAACCAGCGCCGGCTGTGGGTCATCGACCTGGAGACCAACCGCCTGCTCTTCCAGGAGTACGTGGCCCATGGCAAGGGCTCGGGCGTCCTGGAGTCCAAGCACTTCTCCAATGTCTCCCAGAGCCACAAGTCCAACCTGGGGCTCATGAAGACCGCGGAGACCTACAAGGGCAAGCACGGCTATTCCCTCAAGCTGGACGGGCTTGAGCGGGGCTTCAACGACAATGCCCGGAGCCGAGCCATCGTGATGCATGCGGCCAGCTATGCCACCGAGTCCTTCGTCAAGCGAGTCGGTCGCCTGGGTCGATCCCACGGCTGCCCGTCCCTGGACCCCAAGGTGTCTGAGCGGTTGATCGACGCCATCAAGGGTGGCAGTCTTCTGTTCGGGTATTTCCCCGACAGGGACTGGTTGAAGAAGTCCAAGTACCTGAACTGAGCGGCGTGGATGGACTGAACCCACCGGGGTGAGCCGTCGGGCCGGAGCATCTTCATCGGGGTAAGCTTCTTGGAGGGAGGAGCCATGATCTTCAGCCTGGGCCTCTGGGTCGCCTGTTCTTCGGGCGAGATCCCAACGGATACCTCGCCGACCCTGGACTCTGTGGGGGACCGAGACACAAACACGGACACCCAGACGGTGGACACCCAGACGGTGGACACCGGCAAGACCGACACCGGCCCTTGCGATCCCTTGCCGGCGACGCCGGGCCAGGACCACGAGATGACCCTGGACCAGGACGGGGTGGAGCGGACGTTTCTGCTGAGGCTCCCTGCGGACTATGACTGCACTCCTCGCCCGTTGCTCATCGGGTTGCATGGCTACTACGGCAGCGGGGCTGGCTTTTCTCACGACACGGCGGATCTCCAGGACCACCTGGACCAGGAGGGCTACATCGGGTTGTTTCCTGACGGTCTGTCCATGTCCAAGGAGCAGTCCAGGGTGACCTCCTTCAATGACCTGGGTTCCCGGTATGACGAAGGCCCCGATGGTCCGACCTGCCAGGACGACGCCTGGGACTACGGGGCCTTCGACAACTGCGGAGAGTCCGAACGCACCCGAGCATGCCACTGGGGAACCAGTTGTGCAGACACCGAGGGGCTGATTCGACTGATGCTCCAGGAGGTCATGGAGGACTGGACCGTGGACAGCCAGCGGATCTACCTGACCGGGTTTTCCCAGGGTGGGCAGACGGCCCAGTCCATGGCCTGTCCCCTGGCGGACATCCTGGCTGCGGTGGCCCCGATTCATGGGTTTTCCGCGAACGGGTACACCTGTGGGCCCACCACCCCACTCCCGATGATGCAGGTCTGGGGAACCAGGGACCGCATTGTTCCCGGGGACGATGGCCAGTCGTCGGATGGCTATCTCTACGAGGACGCCGCGGAGACCGCCGCCATCTGGGCCCAGGCCCAGGGTTGTGACACAGACGGCAGCACCCCCCATGTCACCGAAGCGGACGGCAAGAAGGACTGGACCTGCACCCAGCACGACAACTGCAGTAGCGGTGCCGAGGTCGTCACCTGCTCCTGGGACGGTGCGCACATCTGGAGCAAGGCGGGCAAGACGGGCAACTTCGTGCTGGAATCGATCTGGACGTTCTTCGAGGCCCACCCGCGATCGGACTAGAACCCGGGGCGCTAGTCCCGAGAAGGCAGCGCGCCCAGCTGCAAGGCTTCACCTGGCGAGCCTGGGGGGCATCTTGTGAAGTCATGGTGGATGGGGGCCTGGTCCGAACCCGCTACCTGTTCAACGCCGCTCGCTCCTTGGAACGAAACAGCCCGCATACCTTTCGCCAGGCCCAGAGCCCCATGGCCCGGAAGTCCTCGCAGATGTGCAGCATGCTGGGCAGCAGGATCAGGGTGAGCACGGTGGCAAAGACCAGGCCCCAGCCCAGGGCGAACACCATCGGCTGGAACCAGCCCGCGTCGCCCAGCAGTCCATAGGCCAGGGGAAAGAGCCCGCCCAGGGTGGTGATGGAGGTCAGCACGACCGCCTGGAAGCGGCGCTCGGCCCCTTCCAGGATGACCGAACGGATGGGCATGTCGGGTTGTTCCTCTCGCAGTCTCCGAATGGTGTCCAACACGACCAGGGAGTCGTTGACGACCACCCCCATCAGCCCCAGGGCGCCGACCCAGGCCATCAACGAGATGGGCATGTCGTGCAGATACAGGGCCAGCACGACCCCCACCAGGCCAAAGGGAATGGCGAGGCCCACCAGCACCGGTTCGATCAGCGACTGCAGGGACAGCGCGAGGACCAGCAGGATGGTGCCCATCACCATCACCGCGCCCTTGATCAGCCAGGTCTTGGCCTGCTGGATGGACTCGGACTCCTCGACGGAGATGTGGAATCCCGGCCACTGCTCTCGCATGGGCGCCAGGGCCTCCTCGATCCGAGTCTTGGCATCACCGGCGGAGACGACCAGGGGGTCGAAGCGGACATCGACCTGGAAGGCTCGCAGGCCATTGCGGTGCTCGATGGTGCGGAGGGTCTCCTGTTGCACCCATTGGCCCAGGCGTTTCAGGGGAATGGCAATGCCCCGGGGGGTCAGCACCGTGAGATTCGCCAGGGCCTTCTCTTCGGCCTGGAGATGCTCGGTGTAGTGGGTGTGGACCTCGAGTTCCTGGCCCCGCACGCGAACCTGGGCCAGGAAGGGCCCGGGCACCCGCTGGCGGAGCTGGGCGGCCACCGTCTCGGGCGTCATGTCGTAGGACAGCACAGCGGTCTGGTTGACCTGGAACTGCCAGGAGGTCTGCATCCGGTCCTGCTCGAAGCCCACGACCCGTTCGAGCCCTTCGACGTCGGCCAGGGTTTCCTGCAGCGCATCCTGGATTTCCAGGAAGGGAATGCGATCGCTCCCGGACACGAACACGGTCACCGTGTCGCTTCCTTCGGCACCCTTGTCTCGACCGATCCGCAGCAGGGAAAAGGCGCCGCTCTCCTGGAGCGCTTTCAAGGGGGGAGCCAGGTCGTCCTTCATCTGCTGGTAGAGGGCCTGGATCTCGCCCATGTTCCCGGCGGGGAACACCTCGATTGTGGCGTAATTGGCCGCCTCCAGACTGCCTTCGACATCCACCTTGGGTCGACTGCCCAGGGTGATGGCCGTGTGTTCGATGAGCCCTGGATCCAGCTCGGCGATGGCGGCCTCGATGGGGCGGAGCGCCTCTCGGGTCTCCTCCAGGGTGGTTGTTCCCTCCACGGCCGCGCTGATGGTCAGGGCTGGACTCAGGCTCAGGCTGGTGCTCTTGGGCATGTCCTCGGCCAGCAGGCCGGTAAACACCGCCAGGCCCACAAAGGCGGGCACGGTCAGGTACCGCAGCTTGAGGCAGACGCCGAGTATGCGCCGGTAGCCGGCCCGGGCCAGGATCATGAAGCGGCGCTCCACCGGCTGGGCATGGGCGGGCCAGAAGTGCCGCAGGTGGTTGGGCAGCAACAGGAAGCTCTCGACCAGGCTGAGGGCCAGGGCTGCCAGGATGATGATCGGCAGGGGCCGCAGGATGATGGTGAGCTCGTTGCTCATCACCAAGAGGGGCAGGAAGGCGAGACCCGTGGTCAGGGCCATGCCCAGGACCGGCCGGATCATCTCGTTGGCCGCGTTGCTGGCGGCGTCTCGAGGGGACTGACCCTGCTGCAGACGGCGGGTGAAGGCCTCGGAGACGATGATCGCGTCGTCCACCAGGATGCCGATCACCAGGATCATCGCCACCAGCGAGATCAGGTTGAAGGAAACCCCCAGCGCGTCGGCCAGGATCAGGGCTCCCAGGTAGGAGAAGGGCAGTCCGATGGCGGTCATCGCGGAGATCCGGACCCCCAGGAACAACGCCAGGATCAGCAGCACCAGGGCGATGCCGCCCAGGCCATTGGACTGCAGGACATCGAGCTCATGGGTGATGAGTTCGCTGGTGTCGACACCGACCTCCAACGACAGGCCATCCGGGAGATCCGGACCCGCGTGCTCCAGGACCTCGTGGACCCACTTGGAGATCTGGATGCTGTCCCCATCGGTGGCGTGAAGCACGTCCAGGCTCACAAAGGGTTCACCGTCCAGGAGTTGTAGGGTCCGCTGCTCCTCGAACTGGAGGTCTACGGTGGCCACCTGGGCCAGGGTCACCCCCCGACCGGCCCGGTTGACCACCAGTGGCAGGGCCTTCAGGTCCTCGAGGCCCGCGAATCCCTGGTGGACCTCGATGGCCATGTCGACGCCCTCGTGGCGCACCTGTCCGATGGGTTGGAATTGCAGGAAGGCTGCGATGCGCTGGCGGGCGGCGGAGACATCCAGTCCGGCCCGGTTGACGGCCTCTTCCCGAAAGCGGATGTGCAGGGCCTGCTCGGGGAGGCTCGACATGACATAGAGCACATGGGGCAGGCGCTCCAGGCGTTGCTGCAGGAGCTCGATGGCCAGGCGATGTTCAGGGTTCGCCGGGTCGGCGCCGTGTACGTAGATTCCCGGGCCGGGAATCTCGTCAAAGTTGACGGCGCTCACCTCGATGGGTCGGAGGTCCCGAGGGAGCACCTGGTCCAGGGCCTGGACCCGTCGCTGGACGGCTTCGGTGAGTTCGGCGGCATCCCGGTCGTTCGGGTTGAACGAGAGCATGATCGCCGTGCTGCCGTTCTCGGTCTCAGAGGTGATCTTGTCGATACCCGGGACGTTGAGGAGGACCTCTTCGAGTCGAAAGGTCACCAGTCGTTCCACATCCACTGCCGTGGCGCCGGGCAGGGCGGTGGTGACCTGGATGCGTCCGAACTCCATCGGGGGAAGCAACTGCCGGGGCAGGTCCAGATAGGTGACGGCCCCAAAGACCATCACGGCGACCATGAGCAGGTTCACCACAAAGGAGCGGTCGACCCACCAGGCCAGGAAGGCTTTCATTGGCAGCCCTCCGGTGCGTCCAGGTGCAAGGAGGCCAGCGAGAGCACCGCCAGGTCTCGGGCCAGGGCCAGCTGGAGTGACTCCAGCCGGGCCTGTTCGTAGAGGGCGTAGTGCTGCAGGTAGTCCTGGAGTTCGATGCGACCGTCCTGGTATTGGCCCCAGGCCGAACGCACCTGCTTCTGGATGGTCGCCAGGCGTTCTTCGTTGAGGGCCAGTTGGGCCAGGGCGCCTTCATGGGCCACCAGGGCTCGGGCCTCCAGTTCAGCCAGGTCCCGCAGGACAGCGGCCTGGCGGGCGTCGAGCAGCGATGCCTCGGCCAGGATGCCTGCGATCTGGGGTTCGGCCCGGGGCGCGATGGCATTGTAGGTGACCGACAGGGCCAGGCCCGCCTGGATGCCGGTGAGGGTGCTTGCACCGGCGTAGGGCACCAGGTCGATGGTGGTTCGCCAGTCCTCTCGCAGCCACTCGGCATCCAGGCGACGGGCGCCGGCCTGGCTGGTAAAGGCCAGGGCCGCGGGGTGGTCGCTCAAGGGCCGGGCCGCCTCGCTGTCGAGCTGGGTCAGGACCTGGGAGAGTGACTCGCTGGGATCGCTGAGAGGACGCGCCTGGTCCGCGGGATCCTGCCAGGTGGCCAGGACGGCCCGTGCCTGGTCCGCCTGGACCTGCAGCGCCTGCCTCCTGGACCGGGTAGCGGCCAGCTCGGACTCCGCGGTCAACAACTCCAGGCGGTGCAGCATGCCCCGGGCCACGTCGCGGGCGGTGGCCTTGCGGGCGGACTCCTTTCGTTGCAGGAATTCGTCGTAGACCGCCACCTGCTGTTCCAGGTTCCAGGCCTGCAGGTATCCCCCGGTTGCCGCCCAGCAGCGCTCAACTCGTGCGGCCTCCTGCAGCTGCTGGGCTGCGGCCTCGTTCTGGGTTGCGGACTGGATGGCGAGGGTGTTCAGCCTGCCCTGGCTGTTCCGGCCCAGGGGCATGGCCCACCAGGCATTGATGCCTGCCTCGGAGGCCAGGAGGCTCGAGGCGCCGGGCGCATAGAGGGAGCCGTGTCCCTCGACACCCGCCGTGGCGCCTGTGGGGCTGTGCCAGCTCAGACCGGCCACCCCGGCCCCCACCTCTCCGGCCACGGTACCCAGGCCCGGTGACAGAGCCGCGCCGCCCAGCCTGGGTGAGGCGTACAGGTCGAGTTGCTCAGGGGAGTCGGCCACCTGGCGGGCCAGGCTCGCTCGTTGTGTTCCCCAGTTCGCCACCTGGAGCTCGGCATCGCGAAGGGAGAAGGCGGCCAGGAAGTCGTCGAGGGTCAGGGGCACCGGCTCTGGAGCCGATGCTGGATCGGGTGTCTGTTCCGGTTCCTGGGCCTGTGCCGACAGGGCCAGGAGGCTGCTCCAGAACAGGGCCTGGGCCCATCGGAAGGGGGACATGTGCAACTCCAGGCCGGTCGCGGGCATTGTCTCATTCGGCCCGGGAATCACGATCAGTGCGGTGTCGCTTCCTGGCACCGGAGAGGGGTGGGACGACCTCTCCCACGGTCGGGACCTGACCAATGGGGGGACAAGAGGGTCATTGTCAGAACCCCTTTGAACACTCCCTTTTGCCCTGTTCGGACGGGGCGGGGCCTGGACGTCGCTTCCATGGGCGGACGGGAACCAGGGAGATTTGGTCTTTCGGGTCGAAAGGGGTCATGACAGGATGGAGCCATGCGGAACATCATCCCTCTCTGGCCCTTGTTCATGCTCCTGTTTGGTTGCGAGGAAAGCCCCTCGGAAGAGCTCGCCGATGGATCCGGGGGCTCCCCCAAGATGGTTGGAGGCACCGAGATCTGCGACGGCATCGACAATGACGGTGACGGGCTCGTGGACGACGAGGACCCTTCCCTGGATGGGTCCACGGCCACGACCTGGTTTCCCGACCGCGACCGGGATGGATTTGGCGCCGGAACGCCGTTCCGGGGTTGTGACCGGCCCCTGCCCATTCACGTGAGGAATGGCAGAGATTGTGATGATCGGGATTCGCGGGTCCACCCTGGAGGTCTGGAGGTCTGCAACGGCACCGACGATGACTGCGATGGCCTGATCGACGATGACGACCCTGGGCTGTCCACCTTCAACACCCACGCCTACTTTCTGGACGAGGATGGTGATGGCTACGGCCTGACCACGGAGGGGGTGTCGGCCTGTGAGTCGCCGAGTGGCTACGCGGTGGAGTACGGAGACTGCGACGACTCTGATTCAGCGGTGAGTCCAGGGGCGATCGAGGTCTGCAACACCATCGATGATGATTGCGATGGAGACACCGACGACGAGGACGGGGACATGGACACAGCCACGACCACGGCCTGGTACATCGACTACGACGGCGATGGCTACGGGGTGGAGACCTACACCTGGCTCACCTGCGAGTCGCCCTCGGGCACCGTGGACAATGCCGACGACTGCGATGACGTGGAGGAGGGGATCAACCCGGAGGCCACCGAGGTCTGCAACGATGCCGATGACGACTGTGATGGCGACACCGACGAGGGAGTCGGGTCCCCCAGCGTCTGGTACCTGGACCACGATGGTGATGGCTATGGCACGTCGAAATTCTCCACGAACGAGTGCACGGCGCCCTCCGGGTACGTGGACAACGACGAGGACTGTGACGACTTGGAGGCCACGACCAACCCGGGTGAGACAGAGGTCGACGGGGACGGGGTGGACAACGACTGTGTCAACGACCCGCCCTCGCTCACGGGCGTGACGCTCTCTGCCGACGAGGTCACCACCGACGAGACCCTGGTGTTGACGGTGACCTCCTCGGATCCGGACGGGGATGACGTCACCCTGAAGATGAGCTGGACCGTGGACGGCATCGAGGTGCTGACGGACGCCGAAGAGCTGGACGGCAGTGTGTACTTTGACCGGGACCAGGAGGTGTCAGTGACCGTCACCCCCACGGACGGGACCGATGCGGGGACGTCGGAGACCGTCACGGCCCTGGTCCTGAACACTCCCCCCACGCCTCCCGTGGTCAGCGTCACCCCCGACGAACCGGAGGAGGGTTAGGCTCGGGTCGCCGATCGATGACGAGCGGTGGGTGTTGCGCTTTGCGGCCTGGGGCAACCTGACCTCTTCGGGTGGCTGCAGCAGCATGCAGTTCTTCGCGTTCTCTTCCACGAACAGCGACCATGACCGAGATTCCGGGGACCTGATCTCCCTGGAATTCCAGGACTACCGGGCCTTTCAGCAGTACTGGGGGGTCACGACTGCAGGCGACGGCTCCGAGGTGTCCTCGGCCGCCCTGCACAACTGGATGACCGAGACTTCACCGGATTCCACCTGGATGTACGTGGAGATGATTCGAGAATCCGTGGAGAGCCTGACGGTTTCGCTGTACACCGACTCCGACTACTCCTCCCTGGATCGGACAGAGTCCCTGGCGCTCTCCTCGGACGTCAACGGTCTTCGCTACCTGAAGCTGCAGTCCCACAGCAGCACGAATTGCGACACCTCCACGATGGTGAAGATCGACGACATCTCCTTCTTCAACGGAATGACCGAGGCGCGCTGACGAGGGGGGTACAGGCCCACCGGATTCCCCTCGGACAGTGCAAGCGGCTTGCATCCCGGGGTCTGTGAGGGCGATGATGGCGTTGGAGGCGTGATGATTCGGTTCGCAGGCATGGCTCTGTTCCTGCTGGGAACGGCCTGTTCGACCTCCACGGGTACGACGGACTCCGGGACCTCCGCGACCGCGCAACTGGACGACGATGGCGACGGGTTGACCAACGGCGAAGAGGCGGCTCTGGGGACGGATCCGGCGCTGGAGGACAGCGACGGGGACGGCCACAGTGACGGGGAAGAGGTCGATGGCAACACGGATCCCCTCGACGACCAGGATCGTCCCTATGCGGGGGGATGGCCCATCGCGGACTGTCGGGATGGGATCGCGTCGACCGGCAACTCCGAGGGTGACATTGCTGACGATTTCACCCTGATGGACCAGTTCGGTGAACAGGTTCGCCTGCACAGCTTCTGTGACCGCCTGGTGGTGCTGGTGGGCTCGGCCTTCTGGTGACCGGGGTGCCGCACTGAGGCTCAGGGCTTGGAAGCGCTCTACCAGGAGCACAAGGACGAGGGGTTGATGATCGTCACCCTGCTGATGGAAAACTACGACAAGGAGCCGCCCAGCCAGTCAGAACTGGTGGAGTGGGCGGAGCAATATGAACAGACCTTCCCGGTGCTCTCGGACGCGCCGCGCGTGGCGGACAGGTTCACGGAGCGAGGCGAGGTCTCCTTGCCCAGCCACAGCGTGATCGGCCCCGGAGCCGAGGTCCTGGTGGCCGATGGCAATGTGACGGAGGAGGAGATTCTGGGGTTGCTGGAGTCCGCCTTCCGCTGATCGTCAGCGGGGCTTCTCAGAATCTCAGCAGGACCCCGCCGGTTCCTGTCAACTCGGACACGGGGCAGTCGGGATCGGAGCGGCATGCGCCAGTCCAGGTGTTCGACTGGTACCGGAAGTCGCCCGTGAGGGCCGCCAGGATGTCGATCTGTTCCCCGTCGACGACCACGTAGCCGGCGGTGATGTAGGAGTTGACATCCAGGAGGAAGTCGCCGGCGCCCCAGGCCACGATGGAGGGACGGACGGACAGTGCGCCCTCGACGAACAGGGGAATCTCACCCTGCCAGCTTCCGTGGACCTCGAGGGGAATTCCCACCAGTGCGCTGTGTGCCCGCAGGGACCAGTAGTTCATCTGGGCGCGGTAGCGAATGTCCAGGCCCAGGGTGGCGGTCAGGTAGGGCTCCCAGACCGCGATGGAGACCCCGCCCCCGAACGCAGTGGCATCCAGGAGGCTGGCATCGAAGTCGTGGACGGCCTCCAGGAAGACCAGGTAGAGCTCGACCCGGTCCTGCTCAAAAGGTCTGCGTACCTCGAGAAAGCTCAGAGCCATCCTGTCGATGATCTCCGCACCATCCCCTCCCTGGAAGTCCCAGGACACGTGGAATCCGAACCAGAGCGTGTCGGCAACCGGACCCTTCTGCTCCAGCCCCGCAGCGCTCAGGTCGAAGAGCAGGTCCTGTCCGTCGCTGTTGCTGGCCTCCACCCCGAAACCCATCGAGGCGCCTTCTGCCGGGATGTCCGAGGCCTGTGCTGTGGCGGAGAGCGTGGCAAAGAGGAGGAGCATGCCGGGAGGGGCCTGTGAAGGAGGACTCAGGTGCGCCGACGGAGACTCACGAGACCGGCCAGCCCGAACAGGAGCGTCCAGGACCCAAAGGGCGTCGAGGTCTGGGCCGCACAGCCGCAGCCGCCTTCCTCGTCGAATCCTGATCCGCCGCTGTCCCCTCCGGTGTCGGCAGTGCCGGTGTCTTCATCGGTGTCACCGTCGGTGTCACCGTCGGTGTCACCGTCTGCATCACCATCGGCGTCTGCGTCCGTGTCTGCGTCCGTGTCTGCGTCCGTGTCTGCATCGGTGTCGCCATCTGCGTCGCCGTCCGCGTCTGCGTCTGCATCTGCATCTGCATCTGCATCTGCATCTGCATCTGCATCTGCATCTGCA
>CAZMNK010000036.1:0-44054 GCA_964567625.1 uncultured Enterobacterales bacterium
AAAGCAATTGATTTACTCGAGGATTCTGGCGAGAATGTCCGGGATTGCCAGGAGAAACAGAGCGGCACCCGCCAGGTCCCCGATGGCACGGAGACGGTGTGCCACCAGGTGACGCACCAGGTCCAGGACGGGACCCGTGAGGACTGCCAGATCCAGGATCTCGGCAATGGTTTCGCAGAAGAGGTCTGCACCCACGTGGCGACCTACACCACCGAGACGACCGAGGAGTGCCAGGAGCAGACGATCTACCGACAGGAGCCCATCTACGACACGTGGTGCACCTACGACACCTGGACCTGGAAGACCATCGACCAGGCCAGTCACAGTGGCACCTGGGACGCACCCACCTGGCCTGAGCTGGAGACCGGTCGTCTGGACCGGACCCGGCAGGCCCATGCCTACCTGGTGACGATCGCCTACCCCTGGCGAGGTGACACCCAGCATCACGAGGTCGAACCCGCCAGCCTCGATGAGCTGCAGCGCTGGAAACAGGGGGGCCCGACGACCCTGGTCCTCAACAACCTGGGGTGGGTGGTCGAGATCCTCCACCCCTGATCAGTGCAGATCCGGGTTCTCCAAGAGAGAATCGAATCTCCCCTCGCCGACAGGTGCGTGCCCTAGGTTCTCTTGCGAGGTTCAGGGAGTTCGCCGTCGCGCTTGAGCCGACAATAGAGCAGGGTCCCCCCAACCACGGAACAGGGAATGCTCAACAGGTTGAGCCCTGGCACCCACAACAGGACTGCGGTGGCACAGCCAAATCCGGTCATGAATACCTTGTGGGCCTTGACCACCTCCAGCTTGACTCCGAAGGGAAGGCGATCCCGGGAGAGAGGACCATCCAGCATCTCCCGAGCCAGAAAAAGGGCCGTGGCAATGCCCCCGATACCGGTAGCCAGGACACTCCCCACCCCGGGAACCAGGTTCAAGAGCAGCACGGGCAGCATGACCAGCAGGTAGACGAGGAGTCCCAACAGACTGTGGCCCAGGGACATCCGCAGGTCGGACAGGAAAAGACCCCACGTGAACGGTTCGTTTCTGGACCCGAGAACCGCTTCCTCCACGGCCTGGGAGAGAAAGTCATTGAAGGGCACCGCCAACACGCTGCTTGCCATGTAGAGGGCAATGGTCCCTACCAGGAAGAGGACCAACCTCAGGAACACCAGGGCCACGTTCCAGGCCACGAGGGCTGAAACGGCCAGGGCCCCTTCGCCGGTGGGCTGAGACCACCCGAGTTCCAGGATCACCGGCCCCTGGGTCCAGGCGAGCCAGCCCGCGCCGCCGATCATCAGGGTCGTCAAGAAGGTCGGCACCACCACGTAGGACCAGAGGCGCGGATTCGCCACGAGATGGCGTCCTCCGGCGAACGGGTACCGAAAACCCGCCATGAAGCGAGCGAGTACATGGCCCTGTGTGGGCGAGGGAATGTTCGTAGCGGCCATGCCCAAGGTGTCGTGACGCACGCCCAGACTATCTCATCGAGCCCGCAGTTCCCTGGGTGCAAGGGCCCGTGCGCCGGCTCTCACACCCCGGGGCGGACCGCCAGGATCAGGCTGCCATCACCTCGGGAGGACGAGCCCGCTTCTCCAACTGGGCCTCGATGGCGTCCAGGACCGTCTTGCGGCACTTGTTCGCCTGCTCGTGTCTCCGGACCCGCAGCAGCCCCAGGTGGTCCAGGTCCCGGATGGCGCGGGCAGCGGACTTGGCGTTGAGGGTGTCGTAGTCGGCAAGTGGCACCGCCACGGTGGCCTCGAGCCGGTCGTGTACGAGCCGCTCCACCGGGACCATCACCCGGCTGACCACCGGAAGCTCCACGGTGCGACCCAGCCAACCCTCGACCTCCTCCAGGGCGGTGGTGTGCAGGGTCCAGAGGCGTTCCTGTCCTCCTGTCCTGACCATGAAGGCCTGGTGGCGAGCCCGGGAAATGAGCGTGGCCTGGCGGGCACGGAGTCGGTTCGGGGTGTCCTTGACGTCGGTCCAGAGTCTGTCGAGCATGGTTCCTCCTCTCGCTGAATGAGTGTTCATTCAGTCTGGCACTGAAGTACACACCCCGTCTTGCTGCGTCAAGGTTCGTCGCGTGTTCGTCACGCCACAGCCGGTTGACTGGGAAGCATCGACGTGGGGATGGTAGGCTGCGCCCCGATGGCACCACCCGGTCAGGGGCCTCGTGACCCCGACAGGCGAGCGTCCAGCGCCCGCTCCAAACGCCCGGTCGCACTGCCCGAGCTTCCAGCCCGATACGAGTGCCGAAGGCACCTGGGTGATGGTGCCACCGGTCATGTCTTCCTGGCCCATGACGTGCTGCTGTCCGCCGATGTGGCGGTCAAGGTTGTCCGTCGAAACCTCGCCCTACACGCTCGCTTTCGTGCACGATTCGCCCGAGAAGTCGCCCTGTTGGCCCAGGTCGTACATCCCTTTGTGGTGCCGGTCCATGACGCGGGCACCCTGGAGGATGGGCGTCCCTTCGTGGCCCTGGCCCACGCCGACCGAGGCAATCTCCGGGATCTCCTGAGCGAGGGGATGGAGCTCGACACCCTGTTGGTCCTGCTGGAACAGGTGTGCCTGGCCCTGGCAGCTTTCCATGCTCGAGGCCTGGTCCACCAGGACCTGAAGCCGGCCAACGTGTTGCTCCACACCGAAGAGAGTGGAGCGACCAAGGCCTGGATCGCTGATCTGGGCGTGACCGACGACATCAGTGAGCTGGCCAAGGACGCACGCCGGATGGGAGGAACCCCCAGCTACATGGCCCCGGAACAACTCCAGGGTCGACCCCAGGAGGTGGGGCCCTGGACCGACCTGTACGCGGTCGGCATCATGCTCTACGAGGCCTTGTCTGGAAAACGTCCCCATGATGGTGAAGGCCGCAAGGAACTCTTGCGGGCCCGCCAGAAGCCGCCTCCCACCCTGGAGTCACGACCGGGCCTGTTCCTGCCGGAGACCCTCTCAGAGTTGGTAAACAGCCTGCTCGATCCGGAACCACGACAGCGGTACGACCGCGCGGTGGACGTCAGCCGCCTGCTGCGAGCCACCCGGCTGAACCTGGTTCAGAACTCGACCCCGAGCAGGGTGGAGGCACGGGGAATGTCCGGATCCTCGGAAACCCATCCGACCATCCCCATGGCCCAGGAAATCCTCGAACAGGCCTCTCGACCGGGCGTCGGCATGAGCCTCCAGTGGAACCAGGTCCCCCCCGACGCAATGCCAGCGGACCCGCCGCCAGCGACCGACCATGGTGCCCACGCCCGCGCCTCACTGCCTCTCTTTGCTCTTCGGGACATCCCCCTCATCGCCCGAGAAAGCGCTCGTGGCATCCTCTGGAAGGCAGCCCGAGAAGTCATCGCACACCAGAAGCCCCGGGTCGTGCTCGTGGTCGGCGAGTCTGGCGCCGGCAAGTCCCGTGTCGTGAAGAGCGTGGCCCGCCCCCTGGAGGAGGGCGGCTACATGGAAGTCGTCCACCTGCGCTACCACAATCCCTCCGGTATCGACGACGGCTACATCGGTGCGGTTCGGAACCTGTTGGCACCCTGGAATGACACCCGCCTGGACCTCCAGGGGCGCCTGGCTCGCTGGCTGGCCCGGGACCGAAACACTGCACTCACCACCATGCTCCAGGAAGCAGGCACCCTGGCCCGATGGTGCGGCTACCTGCTCCCGGGCGAACGACGACCGAACAGCGCACTCGGCCTTGCCTTCCTGTACCAACACCTCGAGGCCCGAGCCTGGCGAGGAGGGGCCTGTCTGGTGCTTGAGGACGCCCAACACGCCGAAGTTGAAGGCGACGGCCTGGCCATTGCCGAGGCCCTGATTGAAGGGGCCGTTGGCAACATCCCCGTACTGGTTCTTGTCACCTTGGATGCCTCGGCACTGGCCAACAACCCGGACCTCCTGCGCCGTGTCGAGGAGCTGCAGGAGTCCGGCGCCCACCGCATTGGCGTGCCCCGGCTGACGGTCGAGCAAACTCGCCAGCTGATGGCCGAGTCCTTGATGCTGGAGCCGCAGCTTGCAGAGGACCTGGCCTGTCGCCTGGAGGGCTCCCCCATGTTCACCGGCATGCTGCTGAGGGAGTGGGCAGCCCGGGGGGTGCTGGTGCCCGGCACTGGAATGCACTTCCGCCTGGCCCCAGGCCTGACCCTGGAC
This sequence comes from uncultured Enterobacterales bacterium, assembly GCA_964567625.1. Classification (GTDB taxonomy): domain Bacteria; phylum Myxococcota_A; class UBA796; order UBA796; family CAJQPC01; genus CAYFPX01. Next base: position 4,135 of record CAZMNK010000036.1, read on the forward strand.
GAGGTCTTTCCCGCCGACCTGGAGGAGCTCTACCACCGCCGCCTGAACTCGGCGGTCGCCAGTTGCGCCGACCCCAAGGCGGCGGCCCACGCGATGGCCGCCATGGCCATCGCTGGCGAGGCGCCACCGAAGCGCATCATCAGCCACGTGGACCCGACGGGTCTGGATGCGCTGTTGGCCACCGGTCTGATCAGGGAGGAGGGAGGACTGTTGCGCTTCGAGGACACGGCTCTCCGGGAGACCGCTCGCAGGCTTGCCATCGAACTGCCCCAGGCTCCTGAGATCCACGAGGAACTGGCAGAGGCCTGGCAGGTGCTGGGCGAGAGCACGGGGATGGCTGTGAACCTGCCCCTGGGACTCCATCAACTCCAGGCAGGAAAGGCCTCAGAGGCCATCGCTCCCCTGGAACGAGCCGTCCGCAGCATGCTCGACCAGGGCCGTTCCCTGGCAGCGGCACGCGCTGCTGACCTGGCCATCGCCGCAGCGGACACGGCCGCGGCCGGCGACTCAAAAGGCTCCACCGAGCACCGCCAGGAAGCCCGCAGACTCAAGGCCCTGGCCATGTTGGAGTCCGACCGGCCAGAAGCCGCCCAGAACCTTGCCCGCGAGGGCCTCGATCTCCAGGGTGGCCTGCCGCTCTGCGAGGCTCGCCTGAGCCATGTGCTCGCCCAGGCGTGTCTGGCCCAGGGGCAGGTCGCCGAGGCCCAGGACCTGTTGGAGGAAGCCCGCCGGGTCTTCCATCGATTCCAGGACACCGATGGCCTGGCCGACGTGTCCTATGCCCAGGGCCTGCTGGCCACCCAGCAGAACAACCCCAAAGCAGCCGCACGGGCCTACAAGAGCGTCCTGGAGATCCGTCCACGAGAACACCGGCAGGCCGTTCTGGCCATGGGGGGCCTGGCCAGTCTCTACCTGCTCATGGGCCGCCCCGAGGACGCTCAGCCCATGGTCGAAGACCTGTCCTGGGCCGCCAGGGCCAGCGGAGACACACGCAACGTCGCCCAGGCCCAGTACACCGCCGGGATGGTGCTGCTCGAGAAGCGTGAACTGGCCCAGGCGCGCACGGCCTTTCAGACCGCCCGAGGCATCGCTGCAACCGGGGGTGACCACCGGATGCAACTCAACTGCCTCAACAACCTGGGAGAGGTCCATCGCTACGAGGACCAACCCACCAAGGCCCGAGTGCTCTACGAGCAGTACACCCGGATGGCCCGACTTCGGGGCTATGCAGTCCTACAGGCCGTGGGACACCTGAACCTGGCGCTGTTGGACCTGAGCATCCAGCGCTTCCAGGACGCAGAACGCCAGGCAAAGTCCGCCTCTGAGACCCTGGCCGACAGCCCCCGGCACTGGGTCTGGGTCTACGTGGGCCTGATCCGCGCCGCCTGTGCCGCCAGGCGCGGAGAACACGAGACCACCCTCCAGTGGTGGAAACTGGCCGCGGAGCGCGGTCTGAAGAACCTGCGAAGTCCCGACCTGTGGATTCCCCTGATGATCCTCAACGGCGAGGCCCACAGCCACGAGTGGACAGTGCTCGAGCAGGAGGCCCGAGACGTGCTGCTCAAGGTCCCGCGAAAATAGGCGAGACAGGGCCCGATCAGTAGGCCACGGTTTCCAGCCAGAAGGGCTCCACCCCCTCCTTGACCCAGGAGGGTTCCGAGACCTCGATCGACGGCTGCTCCGCCAACCTGGCGTACATGTGCTTGGGCAGATCCGGGTCGTTTCTGGCCTCGAGCACGTAGTGGAAGACCGAGTCCAGGGCATGGTGCACATAGTCCACCCGCACCTTGGTCTCGTTCATGGCGTAGCGAGTGCCTCCGTAGACCCCGTAGCCCCGGGACAGGGGGTAGATGCTCCACTCGTCGTACTGCATGACCAGAGCGAAGCGCATGGCCTCTCGGGTAGCCCGCTCGAAGAAGGGCACCTCTTCCGAGGAGAAGCGCCGGGCCAGCGAATAGGCCGCTGCGGTTCCCTCGGCGTAGCAGAAGGCCTGCATGGCGGGCAACTCGTTGGGCATCTTGTAGTAGCCGCCCACGTAGTCGGGCCAGGGCGAGTTCTCCTCACGCCACTGGTAGTTCTCGATCATCCAGCGACCGACCTCCAGCCCGAACTTGGCGACCCGTTCATCGCCGAGGGCCTTGTGCACCTTGTTGGCTGCCATGACGGTCCAGGGCCCGAACTGCACCAGGTCCAGCCGGGTCTGGTCAGTGTAGTGATCCGACGGCCAGGGCATGTCATCCCTTCGCAGGGTCACCCGACTGTTCCACCAGGGGATGTAGTAGTCGAAGTACTTCTGCACGGGCGCCAGCCACTGCTCATCGCCGGTGTACTCGTAGAGCATGGCCAGGGCCAGCAGGGCCTCCCCGGGCACGATGTCGTTGTCCTGGTCAGCGTAGGGATGGTCGTCAGGCACGTAGTAGGGGTCGAACTTGCCGTTGTCCTCCTGCATGAACAGGGTGAAATTGCCCATGCGGATCATCAGGTCATCCCACTCCGTGGAACCGCTGGCCCGGGCCAGGTCGATGAGCCCCATCAACTGGACCACGACCGTGCCCAGCTTCTGGTTGTTGTTGTACTTGAAGAAGGTCCGATCCTCCTCGTCCACCCGGTACTGGAGCGTGTAGCCCAGGACCCGCTTGGCCTCCTCGAGGAATTCCGGCCTGGGGTCCAGCATATAGGCCTGGACCAGGTTCCAGGCGCCCAGAGTGTGGCGGACCAGGTTGTACTCGTTGGAGGTGCGATTCTCCGACGGCCAGAACTTGTACCGGATGAAGCCCTTGTCATCCGTGTTCTCCAGGTACCACTCCCCACCCATGACCACGGACTGGGCCAGCACATCGATGCTCACCTCCTCCATGGGCACAACGGGCACCCCGCGGACGAGCTCAACCATGCCCTTGCCGGGCCATTCCAGGTAGTGGATGGTCCGGATCTTATCCAGGGTACTGGTCGGTTCCCGCCAGGGCCGGTGGGCAGAGAGCTTGAACTGGGACGCAGCATGACGAAGCAGCCGGTCCGGCGTCCGGAAGGCACGGGCATAGGCGACAGCGCCGGGAAAGACCGCCGCCCGCTTGACGACACTGTCGATGATGACCACCCCGTCGATGCCCATCTCCCACATGCCCAGCAGATCCTCGGAATCCCAGGAGAGGACCCGAGCCCGCTCCGTGACCCGGTGGACCTCCAGGATCAGGGAATCGATCTCCTCGGCGATGGGGGGGAAACCCAGGATCTCGGGCCCGCGACGATGTTCACGCTCCAGGTCCCGAGCCAGCTCGACAATGCATTCCTGCAGGGTGTTTCGCAGGCACATGCCAATGGCGGTGGCCAGGCCTCCTTCACGCCGCACGCTGGCGACCAGGTTCCACTTCTTCCCATCCTCGGACCTCATCCCCTCCATCTTCGGGACAGGTTCACCGTTCAAGATGGCCCGAATCTGCCTGGCGACGAGCGCAGCAAGCTCCGGAGGGAAACTCAGTGGCTGCTCCATGACCCGGTAGAGCAAGAAGTGCTTGTCGACGGCAAGGAGCTTGAACCAGGGGTGGTGGTCGTCATGGTAGAGGCGGTTCAGCACGCCCTTGTTGCGGTCCAGGGAGGGGGCGATATCGCGCCGGAGGAGGAGGGCCTCGGCCCCCCTGGCTCGCAGGGCTTCCGCCACGACCTGCTCATCCTGCTCCCACCAGGTCCCCGAGGGTCCCCCGTCCTCGAACATCGGGGCCACGTCCAGATCGCCTGACAGACCCCGGACCCGATCCTCGTCGTCGACAAGGACCTTGCTCTTCACCTTGTCCAGCCGAGAGAGGATCCCCTCGTCAGGGCTCCTGGCAGGCAACAGGTTCAGCGCCGTGCGCCATCGGGCAAGATCGTCCTCTCCCCGCACCAGGACGCCACCACCGCTGATGCCCTGGGCGTCAAGAACACGCTTGCCCATTGGCGGCGACGGGGGACCATCGCAACTGGCCAGACCCAGCACCAGGAACAGGCCAAGAAAGATGCGGAACATGAAGACTCCAGGAACAGGCACCGCCGCCCATCACACGGGCGCCTCCACCGGGCAACCCGATCAGAGGGTCGAGGTCCGGGCTGCCGTGTGCTCCAATCCCTGTACGAGGCCGTAGGATAGGACACCCGAAATGACTGTCTACATCACACCCCAGGGCTATTCCGCCCTGGTTGCCGAGTACGAGGAGCTCCTCAAGAGCGAGCGTCCACGCATCACTGCAGAGGTCCAGTACGCCGCATCCCTGGGAGACCGCTCGGAGAATGCCGAGTACCAGTACGGCAAGAAGCGACTCCGCGAGATCGACCGGCGCCTGCACTACCTCCAGGGGCGCCTGGACCGTATCGAGGTGGTGGATCCCGCCGAGTTCAAGGGACCCGTCATTCGCTTTGGAGCCACGGTGATGGTCTGCGACGCAGAAGGCCAGGAGGACACCCTCACCATCGTCGGCGAGGACGAGATCGATGCAGAACAGGGACGCATCTCGTACCGCAGCCCCGTGGGTCGAGCGCTGATCGGCCGGGAAGAGGGAGAGGAGGTCACCATCAACACCCCCGGTGGCAAGCGTGTCCTCGAACTGCTGGCGGTCCGATACCCCACGACATGATCGGTGTTTACACGGCAGGGGCCCGGCGAATATCCTGTGTCTGGTTCACCATGATCAGTCTCTCCCTCCCCCTGCTATTGCTCGCCTCTCCGGTACAGGCCTCGGAGTCCTTTGCCGGGCACCAATTCTATGCAGGCGACCTGCACGCCCACACCGGCGCTTCCAAGGACGCGGGCTCGGCGGACATGGGGGAATGCAGCGAGAGTTGTGGGGCCCTGGCCGACGCCGTCGAGCATGCCCGCACCGTCTGGGGCCTGGACTTCCTGGCGTTCACCGACCACACCAATGGCGCGAAAATGGCCGACGAGGTCGACTACCATGCCGTCCTGGCCGAAACGCTGGCCCGGCACGACCCCGAGAATGGCTTCCTGATGATTCCCGGAGCCGAGCTCTGGTTCGGCTACGGGGACCGGTACGACCCGACTCTGGGTCACAAGAACCTGTACTTCTTCAGCGACGACGACGGCCTTCTCTCCCACCTCACCGTCGAGGACAACCAGTTCGCGGGCTCGTCCACGACGGTGGCCAACTGTGAGGAGATCTGGAACTGGGCCGACGAGTTGCGGGCGGTCTGGGGAGACATCGCCCTGATCCCCCACCACCCTGCGGCCGCCAAACCCATGCCGACAGACTGGTCCTGCCAGGAAGTCATGTACGCCCCGGCCGTCGAGATCTACAGCGAGCATGGCAGCTCTGAACTGTTGAGCACTGCCTACGACCCGGTTTGGAGCGGCGTCGAGCCCACAGGCACGGTGCAGTACGCCCTGGACACCCACAATTACGGGCACCGCCTGGGCTTTGTAGGGGGCACCGACAGCCACGACACCCGACCGGGCGGCATCTGCAGCACGGACACCGAGAAGCCCACCCATCCCTTCGCCGGTGGGCTGACCATCGCCGTGCTCCCCGACGGCACCCAGTGGAACCGCTCGACCCTGTATGAAGCCCTGATCGCACGTCGGACCTATGCCACCAGTGGCCCCGTCATTCCGGTGGTCCTGGCCTACAGCAGCGGAGGGGCCCCTCTCGGCGAGCTTGGCGACGTGCTGGCGCTTCCCCCCGGCCAGGACCTGGATGTCACTGTCCAGTTGCCTGCGGAGAAGGAGCCCTTTGTCCAGAAGGTCACCCTGGACTCCACGGGGCTGACCTGGCCCCTGACCCCCGCGGGTCATGGCGTGTGGAGCACCCGCCTGTCCAGCGACACGGTGCCCGACTACTTCTACATCACGGTTCACGTGGACGGAGGACTGTGGTGGTCTGACCAGGGTTGCCCGGACGGAGGGGTGGACGACAACGAACGCATCTGGATGAGCCCGTCTTTTGTCGAAGCGGGACACCCGGACAAGGACGGCGATGGGTTCGCCGTCGCGGATGGGGACTGCGACGATGGCGACGCGACCCGCCACCCCGCCGCAAGAGAGGACTGCCAAACCGAAGGAGACCAGGACTGCGACGGCCTGTTGGCCAGAGAGGATCCGGACTGCACGGAACACACCACCGAAGTCGAGGGCGGAAGAGGACTCAAGCCCACGGAGGAGACAGTCGGGCCACTGGGCCAGATCGACCTGCCCCCCCCCGGTGAGTCCCCAGGAGTCCGACACCCCGGACGGCCAGCAGGAGCGGGTGGGACTCTGCCAGGTCTCCGCGGGACTGGGGGGCAGTTGGCTCATCCCCTGGATGTTCTTGCTGTGGGGGCGCCGCCGGACCTGAGCGTTGCGGGTTAGGCCCGGACCATGCGCCTGCCTGCCTGGGTCCTCCCGCTCACCGTTCTCCCCCTGTTGTGTGCCTGTGCAGTCGTCGGCCTGGCCACGCGCAGCATGTCCTTTCCCCAGACCACCGGGGAGGTGATCGCCCAGGGTCTGCCCGGCAAGGTGGAGATCCTGCGAGACAGTGCGGGCATTCCCCACATCCGGGCCACGACCGAGAACGATGCCTGGTACGCCATGGGCTTCGTCCATGGCCAGGACCGGCTCTTCCAGGCGGACATGTCACGCCGTTTCATCCAGGGACGTCTCTCCGAGTGGATCGGCGAGGATTTCGTGGACATCGATGCCTTCCACCAGTCCCTGAATGTCCGAGGCCAATCGGAAGAGGTCCTGCGCCAGTCATCGCCGGAGGCCCGGTTCGCCATGGCCTCCTACGCGGCCGGAATGAACGCAGCCGTTCATTCCCAGAAGCATCTGCCACTGGAGTACCGGACAGCCCAGCTGGACTGGGAGCCCTGGACTGCCGCAGACAGCGTGTCGGTGTCCTACCTGATGGCATGGACACTGACCAGCGGCCTCAAGCGTGAGATCGCCACCCTGCAGCTCCGGAAGAAGCTGGATGCGGAGACCCTGGACCGGCTCTTCCGTCACGACCCCGAGCGCATGGCCCCTGTCGACGACTACTGGAACGAATTGCGCCAGGTCGAACTGGGGGCCTTCACGCCCGCCGCTGCGGCCTGGCTCAAGCTCTGGGGAGGACGGCCTGAACCCGCAGCAAGCAATGCCTGGGTTGTCGGCCCCCAGTTCACCGGCGACGGCAAACCCCTTCTGGCCAATGACCCCCATCTCTCCCCCGCCACGCCCAGCACCTGGTATGCCCTCGATGTACAGGGGGGGGACCTGCACGTGGCCGGAGCGTCCAGGCCCGGAATGCCTGGGGTGATCAGCGGCCACAACGGGTCCGTGGCCTGGGGCATCACCAACACCATGGCCGACTATGCCGACGTGGCCATCCTGAAGAAGGATGGGGACAACGGCTACCTGTTGGCCGGGGAGCACCGGGACCTGGTCTGGACCCGGATCGCCCTGAAGGTCAAGGGCGTCCCAGAGCCCCTGTTCCGAGACGTGGCGACGACAGAGCTCGGACCTGTGCTGACCGATCCGACGGCTCCGTACTTCGCCGCGCTGCAGTGGACCGGCACCGTCCTGGTGGAACAAACCCCGGACACCCTGGATGCCCTGCACAAGGTCCAGAGTGTCCGAGAGGCAATGGCCATCGCTGAACGACCGAGCGTGGCCGGTCTGCACATCGTCCTCGCCGACCAGAAGGGGGACTTTGGCGCTGCCCTGCTGGGAAGCGTTCCGGCTCGCAAGGCTCACTCCGGCATGCTGCCCTACCCTGCCTGGCAGGAGGAACACGGCTGGGACGGCTGGCATCAGTTCAAGCGGGCCAGCCGCAAGCCCCGGAAGGGGTATGTGCACGCAGCCAACTCCTGGCCGGCCTGGCTGACCCCGGAACAGGCTGTCGAGGTCTCGACCTCCTATGTGCCGGAGTGGCGCCTGAATCGAATCGCCTCCCTCATCGAAGAGGGCGATGCACACACCATCGACTCGATGGTGCGAATCCAGAGGGACCAGCTCGATCTGCACGCCCGCGCTCGCCTTCCAGACCTGCTGGCCGGGGTACAGAAACCCGCCACGAGCGACGCGGCTCGGTGTTGGGACTGGCTCAGTGAGTGGGATCACACCGCCCGTGCAGACGGCACCGGAGCCCTGGGATGGTCCGTCTTCCAGGAGGCCATGGCCCGCCAGGGTCTCCGCGACCTGCTCGGGAAAGAAGGCGTGGAGATCTACTTGACCGCCACCACTTCTGGAAGCAGCTTCCTGGAGCGGGAAGGCTGGGAATCCTTCTACACGAACCGCGAACTGGAGACCCGACAGGCCCTGGCAACCGGGTGCGCGGAACTCCGAGAGTCCTATGAGAGCCTGGATGACCTGACCTGGGGCCAGGTCCACCCGCTCACCTGGAAGCACGTGTTCTCCAATGCCGGCGGTCTCGTGGAGAAGCTCTTCAACCCGAAACCCCTCTCCTGGGGTGGCACCGGCAACACGGTCAACGCAGGCGGCGTGTCCTGGTCTCGGGGCTGGGCAACGGCCTGGGCACCTTCCATGCGGGTCGTGGTGCCCCTGGGAGACGTCGGGTCTGCACAGATCCTGGTGCCTCCAGGACAGTCTGGGGCGCCCGGTCACCCCCACTACGACGACATGTCCGAACCCCTGCTGTTCGGCGAAATGGTTCCCCTGTGGTTTCACGACAAGGACGTCCGGGCCCACGCAGAAGAGAGCCTCACCCTGACTCCCGCCCTGTGAGCAACCAGCACTCCGTTCGGCTGCTGGACCACCTCCGCGGCCAGGGTTTGGACGGACGGGCGCTCCGGAAGGCCCTGGCGACAGGCAAGGTCCGGGTGCATGACGTCCCCACCGCAGATGGAGGGAGGCTGGTCGATCCTCGGAGTGTCCGGGTCTGGCACCAGGCTCCTCGCATGGTGGTGGGCCGAGACCCGGCAGTGATTCACAAGGACCCCCACCTGGCGGTGCTCTGGAAGCCCCCCGGCTGGCTGAGCGTGGCGGCCCCCGGCCGGGGCAAGGACGACAACATCGTGAGTTGGGCGGCCCGCATCCTGGGTCGGTCCATGCCGGTTCACCGCCTGGACGAGGGCACCAGTGGCCTGCTCCTCGTGGCCCGATCCCCCCAGGCCCAGTCCGCTCTGAAGGCTCTCTGGGCTCGGCACGAGGTCGAGCGGCGCTACCTGGCGCTCGTACACGGCAACTTTCCAAGGGACCCGGTCGTGGTCCAGAACACCCTGGTACGCGACCGGGGCGACGGGAAGCGTGGCAGCGGCCTGGGCCCCGGGGCCCAGGAAGCCGAGACGCACTTCCAGAGAATGGAGCAACTGGCCCAACATGCGTCCTTGATCGAGGCGGTCCTGAAGACAGGCCGCACCCACCAGGTCCGCATTCACCTGGGGGAGCTGGGACACCCTGTGCTGGGGGACACGCTCTACGCGAAGCCGGGGATCGCTCGGAGAGCCCGGCGCCTGTCCCTCCATGCCGCCGTGATCGCCTTCCGACACCCCATGACCGGCAAGCGACTCCACCTCCAGGCTCCCCTGGCTGACGACCTGGAGAAGCTGCGCCGCCACCTCGCCGAGCCAGCCGAGCCCTCCGGGGGATAGGCTCCTGTCCATGAGGGTCCTGGTCACCGGTGGGGGCATCCGACTCGGCGCAGCCATCGCGCGAGCATTTGCCGCCGAAGGCTGCACAGTGGTCGTGCACCACCGGTCTTCGTCCGGGCCTGCCCGGGCCCTGGCCGAGGAGCTCGGAGGCCACGCAGTGCAGGGGGACCTGGCCAACCTGGATGACCTGGCCCGCGTCGCGAAACAGGCCGGTTCCATCGACATCCTCGTGAACAGTGCCGCAGCCTATGAAGAAGTGCCTTTTGAACACCTGACGGCCCAGGCCTGGGATGCCATGCAGGGGCTGAATGTGCGGGCTCCGGCCCTGCTGACCCAGGCCCTGCTGCCCGGCTTGCGAAGCAGTCAGCTCCAGGGCGGAGGATGTGTCCTGAACCTGGGAGACATTGCGGGGGACCGACCGGTCCCAGGCTATGCGCACTACTGCGTCTCCAAGGCCGCGCTCCACCACCTCACCCGTGCCCTGGCCCTGGAACTGGCCCCGGAGGTCCGGGTCAATGCCATCGCTCCAGGCACGGTGCTGCCCCCGGAATCCCTGGGGGAGTCCAGTCTTGAGGCACTTCGCCAGGCGATTCCTGCCCAGCAGATCGGGTCCGGAGAGGACATCGCCAGCCTGGCGGTTCACCTGGCCCTCCGAGCCCCCTACGTGACCGGCCAGGTCTGGGCCGTGGACGGGGGACGTTCGGTGGGTCGAGCCATGGAGGTTGGCTGATGTTCACGCGAATCGCCGTGGAGGACCTGCGGGTCGAGTGCCTGATCGGAGTCAGGGGGCCAGAACGGAAGAAGACCCAGGCGGTGCGGGTGGACCTGGAGGTCCAGGTGGATGCCCACGCCGCCGCCATGGCGGACGATCTGCACCAGACCTTCTGCTACGACACCATGACCCGCCAGGTGGCCTTCCTCCTGGAGGCTGGACGCTTCTACCTGCTCGAGACGGCGTCCTGGGTGCTCCTGCGCACCCTCTTGCTGCCCTCAGTGGAAAACAGCCCGGTCCCCTCCCCCAGCCGGGCCACGGTCACCCTCACCAAGTTCGGGGCCCTGCCCGGCCAGGCCCGAGCCGTGGTGTCTTTGAGCGGACTCTCGGCTGCCCAGACCTATTTGCGGGAAGACAACGACTGGGGAACCGTGGACGTCATTGCGGAGACCCGTCGTCTCGGGGTCTACCGGCTCAACCTGGCGCCGGGCCAACAGATCCCCCGCCATGTGCACCACCGCATGCGGGAGGCCGAGTTGGTGCTGAGTCCAGGACTGGAAGGCTGGCAAGAGGGCCAGGAACCCCGCAGGTTGAACCAGGGGGATCGCTTCAACTGGGAGTCGGGACAGGCCCACGGCTACCGGAACACCAGTGACCAGGCCAGAAGCCTCCTGTGCCTGGATGCGCCGCCCTTCATCCCCGAGGACGAAGTGGTCGTGAAGAGCGGCACATGAGCACCATCGGTTCGGTCCTGGTCACGGGAGGGGGTTCCGGCCTGGGCCGTGCTGTCGCTGCTCGCCTGGGCTCACGGGCCATCATCCTGGGTCGACGGGCCGAGGTCCTCGAGACGACAGCCCGGGAGATCGGCGCCCGGGCCGTGGTGGGAGACGTGACATCCGAGCCAGGCCCGCTGCTGGACAGGGTCGGACCCGTCCAGGGAATCGTCCACGCCGCCGGACACCTGGAAGGGGGGACAATCGACCGCTGGTCCCCAGGTGCCTTCGAGCGACTCTTTGCCGTCCACGTGACCGGTCCGGCACTGCTGACCCAGGCCTGGTCCCAACATCTCCAGGGCCCTGGAAGTGTCCTCTTCCTGGGAAGCACCCTGGCGGTTCGCTCCGCACCGGGCCGTGGACCCTACGCTGCCGCCAAGGCCGCCCAGGCCTCCCTGAGTCGAAGCCTCGCCCTCGAGCTGGCCGACCAGGGCATTCGCGTGAACAACCTCCTGTGCGGCGTGGTTCCCACACCGATGACCGAGGGGCACGATCTGGAGGCCCTGGCCGACCTGCACCCCCTGGGCCTGGGCACCCCGGATGCCGTGGCCCAGGTGGCCGTCGCGATCCTGGAGAACAGTTGGATGACCGGGGCGGATGTGCCCGTGGACGGCGGACTGTTGGCCCGCTGAAGCCGGCTCTGAAGGGACGACGTGGCTTGTTTGGGCCACTCATGACGGCACGGCGCTCGCCAGCTCCGGCTTCAGGCGCACCCGGCTCCGGGAGGGTCCAGGTCCATCAGGGTCTCGTCCAGCCCCGTGGCTGTCAGCCCCAGCCGTGCATTCAACCCGCGGTCCAACAGGTGCGTGGGCTGGACATTCGCCATGGCCGCCAGCACATTGCCCTTCACATTGCTGTTTTCACTCTGGAGCTCTGTCAACAGGCCCTTGATTCGCTGACGCTTCATGTTGTCCTGGGAACCACACAGGTCGCAGGGCAGGATGGGAAAGGCCTGCTCCTCGGCGAGCACCGCCAGGTCTTCCTCGGCACAGTAGGCCAGGGGTCGGATGACGATGTTGCGGCCATCGTCTGAGAAGAGCTTCGGCGCCATCGACTTGAGCTGGCCGGAGTAGAACAGGTTGAGCAACAGGGTCTCGGCCAGGTCGTCCCGGTGGTGGCCCAGCGCGATCTTTGTGCAGCCCAACTCCTCCGCGACCTTGTAGAGGATGCCCCTCCGGAGTCGGCTGCAGAGCGCGCAATAGGTCCGCCCCTCCGGCACCTTCTCCAGGACGATGCTGTAGGTGTCCTGGAAGACCATGTGGGCCGGAACGCCACGTTTCTGGCACCAGCCCTCGATGACCTGCTGCTGAAAACCCGGCTGGCCCTGGTCCAGGTTCACACCGATGAGTTCGAAGTCGAAGGGACAGGCCCGCTGGAGCCTCTGGAGCAGGTGCAACAGCCCATAGCTGTCCTTCCCGCCGGACAGGGCGACCATGACCCGATCCTCGGGTTCGATCAGATCGAAGGCCTTGTTGGCGCGCATGAGCTTGTTGAGCAGGCGACGCTCGGTGGGGGTCATCGGGCCCTCCGGGGCTGGTCGCATTCCTAACCCACCAGACAGGCCCCACAGCAGGCCACAAGCGCTAGGAACCGATGCGGGCTAGGGGGCGGGCATGCTTTCCGTCTACTGGGACGAATCCCACCACGCCTTGCGCGAATCGGTGCGGGGATGGGTCCGGCGACACATCACCCCTCGCGCAGAGGAGTTCGAGGAGGCCAACCTCTTTGACGTCTCGCTCTACGCCGAGGCAGGCAAGGCTGGAATCCTGGCTGCCGGCTACCCCGAGAATGTCGGCGGCATGGGCGGCGACATGTTCCACAGCCTCCTGGTGATCGAGGAATTGATTCGCGGAGGCTCCGTCGGGACAGCGGTGGGTCTTGGTTCTCACGGCATTGCCCTCCCCCCCATCCTGCATGCAGGGACTCCAGAACAGATCGCCCGCTTCGTTCCACCGGTGCTCCGAGGCGAGTGGATCGCCGCCCTGGCCATCACCGAGCCCGGAGCAGGATCGGACGTGGCGAACATCCAGACCCGGGCTGTTCGAGACGGCGATCACTACGTGCTGAACGGGACGAAGACCTTCATCACCAGCGGTCAGAGGGCCGACCTCGTGACCCTGGCTGCAAGGACTGGAGGAGAAGGGGCGGGCGGCCTGACCCTGTTCGTGGTGGAAAAGGAAACCCCCGGCTACAGCACCGGCCGGCCCTTGAAGAAGATGGGCTGGTGGGCCAGTGACACCGCCGAGTTGTTCTTCGAAGACTGCCGGGTGCCGGTGGCAAACCGCATTGGAGAGGAAGGCAGCGGCTTTCCCGCGATGATGATGAACTTCGCCAGCGAACGGCTGTTCCTGGCGGCCACCTGTGTCGCCATGGCGAAGCTCGCGATCGACGCCACAGATGTCTACATCCAGGAACGACATGCCTTTGGACGCCCCATCGGGGCCTTCCAGGTCAGCCGCCACCGGCTGGCCGAGATGGCCACTGCGGAGGCCCAGGCCCGTGCATTCGTGTCCGTGGTGGCGGACGAGGTCCGGCGGGGAGAAGTCGATCCCGCTCGCGTGGCGATGATCAAGAACGCCGCAGTCGAGACCTGCAGCTTCGTCACCGATGGGGCAGTCCAGCTGCACGGGGGCATGGGCTACATGCGCGAGTCCCTGGTGGAACGTCTCTACAGGGATGCTCGGCTCTTTCCCATCGGCGGAGGGACCACCGAGATCATGAAGGAGATCATTGCCCGCTTTCGCAGCCCAGGGACCCCGGACGCGTGAGCCAGGCCACGGAGACCGAAGAGCCACTGGGCTGTCTGGGGACGATTCAGTCCCTCGGTCTGGCGTTCTACGCCATCCTGCTCCTGTCCACGGCCTGTGCGGGAACCACCTGCGCCATGGGCTCGATGATCCTGCTGGCCATGCGCGGGGACGACAAGCCCACGGGCCTGATCAGCGGGTTTGAGGCGGACGCCTGGCGCCTGAACGAGTTGCGCCGGGTGGGTGTCCTGGAGACCAACCAGACCCCCGAGCTTTACCACGACACCTCCACCAAGGGCGACGGAAGCAGTGGCTGCGCCTTCACCAGCGGGACCCTGGTCAGCTGGCAGTTCTGGCAGGAGACCGGCCGGGTTCCCCTCTCGGGAGCAACGGTGACCGAGCTCGACAGCACGGTGACCGTGGTCCTGGGCAGCGAGACCGTGAACTGCGTGCTCACCGAAGGGGATGACGCCGACCGATTCGCCCGGATGATGACCGCCGAATCCGCACGTTAGGGCTGGATTGTGTCCACCGAACTGATCCTCCGAAACGAGAGCGGGTCCACCAGCGCGGCCTTGGGAACGTGGGTGAACTACTCCCCCGCAGCCCGTGCCGGTCGGTCGGTCGGGTTTCTCCTCGCAGGCGTGCTCGGTGCGGCCGCTCTGGGCTGGGTTCCAATCCTTCACCTGGTGTGGATCCCGTCTCTCCTGGTCCTCGGCCTGGCGATGTCCGTCGTGGCCTGGCGAACCCGGGACATGGTCAAGAAGATCACCGGGGTCTGCCCTTCCTGTGATGCCGCCATCGACCTGGACGGGGGACGGGTCGTACCGGACCTCCATGACAGCTGCCCGAACTGCAACCGCATCCTCTACATCGCCCGGACCCCTGGAGCCTGACCATGAGCAGAGGCAGACAACAGTACGACGCACGACAGTCCGCCATCGCCGGTCTCGGCCGCCAGCTCTCCCGCCGGGCAAAAAACCGCTGTGAACTCTGCGAGGAGCACACCTCTTTGCAGGTGGTAGAGGTCGAGCCTGTCCTCGAAGAGCCTGACATCGAAAGAGCTGTCATGGTCTGCCAGCGCTGTGCCGGGCTCACCGCCGGGGCCAGGGGCCCTGGGCCCGACCCCACCACCCTGCGCTTCCTGGAGGGCACGGTCTGGTCCGAGACCCTCCCGGTCCAACTGGCCGCGGTTCGAGCCACTCGGCGCCTGGCCGGAGTCGATGTCCCGTGGGCCACAGAACTGCTCGACGGGCTGTACCTGGACGAAGCCACTGAGGACCTGCTCCGAGGATGACAACCTGGCGAATCTCCCTGCGGTCTTCACTTCCAGAAGGCGACCGGGACCTGGCCCGGGATGAGCTTCACCATCTCTGGGACCAGGTGGTGGAACAGCCAGATGGAACGTGGGCCGCACAGGGTCTCCGTCGCCCCCTTGCAGAAGCCTGCCGAAAACTGTCCTTTGTCCAGTCCGTGCGCGGTCCCAGACCCAACGATCTTGTCCCCGAACCGTGGTGGCAGGCCGATGGCACGGATCTCGTCGCTGTCCCACACCTGGCCCTGGGTGAACTGCTGACGCTGAGCAAGGAACCCCCTTCCCTGGGGGCGGTCCACCGCTGGGTCGAGGCCCTGGCCGGTGGGGCCTGCTCCCCGATCCAGCGCAAGGCCCTGGCCCGTCGACAGACCTCGACGCCTCACGTGCACGGGCTGCACACCTACAAGGCCCGGTTCTTTCCACGAATGGTGCGCTCCCGCCTGCACCAGGCCCTGGACGCGGCACCGCCAGGACCCGACGGACAGTCGGTCGTGCTGGACCCTTTCTCGGGCAGCGGAACCACAGTCATTGAGGCGGCGGTCCTCGGAGTTCCCTCGGTCGGCGTGGACATCGATCCGCTCTCGGTGACGATCGCGCGTGCCAAGCGGGCCCTGCTTCGGGTGGAAACCGCTGCCTTCCAGAACGAGGTTGATCGCTGTCTGGCTGATCCTGTCGAGGACCCGGCGCCCTACCAGCTCCCCCCGTGGATGGCCCGGAAGTGGGAACGAAAGGGCAAGGTCACCGAACAACGGGCCCTGGAAAAGGAAATCGCCACCTGGCGAGACACACTCCTGGCCTGTCGAGACCCGGCCCTCCGCACCGTGCTCGCCGCCTGCCTCTCCGATGCACTGGTCCGAAAGTTCAACGTGCGAATGATGGGGACCGGCGTGGGCCGCTTTGCCCTGGAAGTTCGCCAGAGAAGCATTGGTTCCCTGGTCGGGTCCGCACTCCAGAGGGCTCTGAGGGCACGGTCTGTCATCGATGTGCTGGACGCCACCTGGGGGCCGACACCAGGGCGGATACAGCTCCTGAGGGGAACGGCAACGGGCCTGGATGTGCCCGACGCCTCGGTCTCCGTGGTGCTGACTTCGCCCCCCTACCTGCCGGCTTCCTCGGGCCGAGAGGCCTACCTGGTCGGCAAGTCGATCAGCCTGACGGCCCTGGGGCTCCTGTCCGCCGACGAGATCGCCCGGGCGGAGACCGACTCCGTGGGTTCCATGAAGGCTGCTGCGGGGGCCGAGAATCAGCCCCTTCCCGATGCCGTCTGGAAACTTGTCCGGTGGCTGGAGCAGGATGACCTGCGACGGATCAAGGCTGCTCCGACCCTTCGATACTACCGGGATCTCCTCCAGGCGCTCCGAGAGACGCGCAGGGTGCTTGTTCCAGGAGGACAGGCCCTCTACGTGATCGGCAAGTGCAGCACCTTCTACCGTTTCCGAACCCGAGAGGTGCTCTACCGGGTGGCCTGTGATGACATCTTCCGCGCCCTGGCAGAACAGGCCGGCCTCACCGTCGTGGGTCAATCGGACGTGCGCCTGGAGAAAAGGAACCGGAACGCGCGGCCACGCAGCCTGGATGACTACTACGAGAGCGTCATCACCCTGCGCCGGGAGCACTGACAGCTGCCACCCACCGCGCCACCAGGGCCAGCTGTCCTCCGGCCATGGTGAGGATTGCCGGGTCTGAACTGGATAGCATGTCTTGATGCTTTCCCTGCTTTTCCTGGCTTGCAGTGGCGATACGCCCGATGTACCCACCCTCACCGCCGCGGATCTGCCCGGTTCCGGAGAGACCCGGGCCGGGTTTGTCGGCGACGACAGCATCCTGTTTGGAGGCATCTCGGCCGAGGGCCAGGTCGGGGATCTGATGCTGGTCAACGACCGGGTGCGCTTCGTCGTTCAGGGGGTCCGGGACAGCGGCTTCTACCTGCGGCAGGGCGGTGGTGTCCTCGATGCCGACGTGCGGCGGCCAGACGATCAACCCGGCAGGGACTTCGTCGACGACTGGGCCACGATGGTCGGATTCGGTCGGCTCCTGGAGCCCGAGAACGTCACTGTGCTCGACGACGGAAGCAGTAGCGGCGTGGCCTCGGTCCGCATCGAAGGGCCCAGCAGTCCCATGGAATTCATCACCGGCGCCCTCGAGTCCGACGGGTTGATTCCGGCGATGGACCTCTGGATCACCATGGACTACGCCCTGCCCGTGGACTCCTGGTTCATGGAGGTCACGACCACCGTCACCACCACCAGCGAGACGGCGGCCTTCGAGGTCGGCGACCTGATCAACGGCTCCATGGATGCTGCCGATGCCTGGGTCCAGCACGATGGCCTGCAAGAGCCCGGGGGCGGCGCCTTTGAGTGGACGACCTTCGTGGGCCGGCGCAATGAGAGCGCCCTTGGCGTCTTCGCCATGCCGGGAAACACCCTGGGTCTGGGCACCGTCGGGGGCGTGCTGACCAGCCTGGTCGAGATGGGCCTGGGTTCCCAGGAGTCCGAAACCCTCACACCGGATTCGCCCATCGTTCACACCCGGCTCTACGGAATCGGACCCGACCTGGCAACCCTCACAGACGCCTGGCTGGACCGTTCGGGACTCGCCACCGAGGTGGCCTCCGGCACCGTCAGCGCCCCCGATGGCGTGGTGGCTGGCGCCCGGGTGAACGTGCTGGTGGACGAGGCCCCCTACACGATGGCCCTGACCGACAGCGAGGGCCACTTTTCCGCAAAGGTTCCCGCTGGCCGCTCGGTGAGCGTGCTGGCAGATGGACGAGGACCTGGGGTGGCACTCGACCTGCCGGAAGGAGCCGGGTCCTGGTCCTCCTATGCGGCCTCCGGGGTCCAGGATCGTGTCGCAGCCAGCTACAGCCAGGGTGCCCGCCCAATTGCTGCAGCCCAGGCCCGAGGCTTCGGTACCACCGAGGACCCGCTGACCCTGCTGGAACCCGCCCTCGTGACCATCCGCGTGGCCGATGGTCGCCCCTTTGAGGTCCGCCTGGAACCCTGGGATGTGCCCTCCCGTGACAGCCGGCTCGTGCTCGAGCGAGCCAGTGACGATCGCATCATTGGCTGGTCTCGGGACGGCGAGCTTCGCCTGATGGCAGAGCCTGGAACCTACACCCTGATCGTGCACCGCGGGCCCCGCTTCGAGGCCTGGTCCCAGACCCTCATCGTACCGGCCGGCAGCCGCCCGACGCTGGAGATCGAGCTGGCCGAGGCCTGGGACATCGAGGACTGGTGGTACGGCGATCCCCACATGCACGGAGCCCCCAGCGGTGATGGAGGCATCTCCATGGAGGGCCGCCTGCTCAGCGCCGCCGGACTGGGCCTGGATCTGCACTTCGGAACCGACCACGACCACGTCGCCAACTACCGCCCCCTGTTGACGGCGCTGGCCCTGGACGACTGGCTCACCAGTGTCGTCGCTGACGAGGTCTCCTCGGTGACCCGGGGTCACATGAACCTCTACCCCCTGGAGGCAAAAGAGGAAGCCAATGGCGGCGCCTTTGCCTGGTGGACCAAGGACATCGCAGACACGGACGCCTACATGGCTGCTCTCCGGGAGCACCACCCGGGCGCCATCATCCAGTCCAACCACCCCCTGGACTCCGGCATGGCGGAGTTTGCCGACTGGAGCCTGGGAGTCATCGGCAAACCCGACCGCTGGTCCGAGAACTTCGACGCCATGGAGGTCCTCAACGATGACGCCCACGACCGGTACTACGAGCTGTTCGTCGACCTGACAAACCGCGGTCTCTACATCACACCCATCGGGGTGAGCGACAGCCACCGCCACACCAGCGGGAATCCAGGACTGAATGGCACCCTGATCAAGCTGGGCGACAGCTACAGCGACGGAGGTCTGGCCGACGCACTCCGCCAGGGTCACACTGTGGTGAGCCACGGGGTTGGCCTGGAGCTCTCCATCGATCCGGGTTCCACCATCACGGGAAGCTCGGAGCTGACCGTCCAGCTCTACCGGGCGAGCTGGGCCGGCGTGGACAGCCTCACCCTCTGGCGGGACGGCGAGGCGGTGGATTCGGTGAGCGAAGACCTGGATGAGCCGCAGAGCTTCTCCCTCGATCCCGAGGTGGATGCCTGGTATGCGGTCACCGCCGAGGGCAGCACCGGCCTGGCACCTGTCTGGCCCAACGAGACGGCCTGGGCCGTGACCAGTCCGATCCGGGTCGACGTGGATGGCGACGGCTGGACGCCCCCGCTGCCTTCGCTCAGCCTGGACGGCCGCTGAGGAAAGCCCGGCTCTCCTTCGCTCACATCCGACCAAGGCCCTCGCCAGTGGGGATGCTCGGCGCTATGAGTCCGTTGTGAAGGTGACTCTCCAGTGTTCGGTGGCCCTCAAACACCACGAAGGCGTCGCTTTTGGCTCGGCGCTGTGGATGGATGGCGACCGCATCCAGTTCGAGGCCAATGCCCGCATCAAGGACGGAGAGATCTGCGAGATGCGAATGGAGCTTCGCGGCTACAAGGAGACCGTCTACGGCCGGGTGCGCATCGGAAAGATGATCCGGCGCGGGGGGGAGGCCACGCTCTTCCTGGGCCAGATCACCCAACTGGACGGCGAGGACAAGGAGCGACTGGACCGCTGGGTGAAAGACCTGGAGGCCGGGGGAACAGCCCTGGACCCGACACGAGCCATAGAGGAGGATCTCGCCGAGCGGGAGATGGGCGGTAGCGCCACCGCCGAGGAGATCGACGCGGTCCTGGAACGAATCGATGAACGGCGCAGTCGTTCCCGCTTCCGAAAGGCCAAGTTCGTGCCGACCCTTGGCCTGGACGTGGAGGACGTGGAGGGCCTCAGGGCCCCGGACACGAAGGGACGCCTCACCCTTCGCGAAGCCTTGCGACAGGCCGGACGACAGGATCACGAGTCCATTGCCCGAATGTACGCGCGGGCCCTGGCACTCCACGAAGAGGCCAAGTCCTCCTCCGAGCAGGACCAGGAAGCCAGGACGGGGCCAACCCAGACCAGCCTCTCCTGGTTCCAGCGCTCCATGTCGCTGCTGAAGGACCGCAAGCCCCCTTCCGCCGAGGAGAAGGACAAGGTCGATCTGGAGGCGCCGGGATTCGATGACAACCCCAATGCCACCGCCAGCCTGGACGACATGGACTTCCTCAAGATGGGACCCGTGCTAGTGGCGGGGCCGAACGTACCGGTCTCTGCAACCTCGCCTCCGCCCACACCCGAGCCCTCCTCTGCCAGCCCACCACCGGCGGAAGATGTCTTCCAGTTCGACTTTGACGCCCACCGCGCCCAACAGGAGCAGACGGTCGGAGCACCGGACATCCAGGAGACCGAGCCTGGCCCAGAACCCGATCCTGAGCCGGAGACTTCGCCCGAGTCGGAAACCTCGCCGGAGCCGGAACCTGAACCCACAGGGCCAGCCCCGCCGGTGTTCCAGCTGGACCTTGCCAACAGCCTGCTGTGTGTGGAGTGGAATAGCCGGGCTTCCTTTGCCTCCAGTTGGGAGCAGTCTCTTCGGCACCTGGGCCTCCAGGTGCCTGCTGATGCCTCCCCGATGCCGAGGCTCCACCAGTCCCTCTCGGTTCACCTGGTCCCCCCAGGACACCCCCGAGTCATCGTGGAAGCCACCGTCGTCGCTCACCTCCCCAGTGCCTTCGGCCTGGGCCTGTCCCTCAGCAATGCAGACAGGCAGCAACTCGAGAAACTGGCCGAGTCGGCCCGGCCAAAGACCGACACCGAGGAATCATGAAGCTCTGGATCCCCCTCCTCCTGTCCCTGGGCTGCTCCAAGCCCTCCCCTTCGCCTTCGGCGGAGCCCACAGCCATGACCCCGGAGGCCCCCCAGGTCACCGAAGTCGACGTATTGGCCCTCGCCGCCGCGCTGGAGGCAGGCACGGTGCCAGTGCTGGTCGATGTCCGAACCCCCGCCGAGTACGCCAATGGTCACGTGCCTCTGGCCATCAACATTCCCGTGGACGAACTTCCCGGTCGCATGGACGAACTCTCCGCCTACCGGGACGTTTCCCTTTACGTGATCTGCCAGTCCGGCGGCCGCTCCAGCCGAGCAGCGAACCAGTTGCTCGACGCCGGCTTCAAGGCACCGATCAATGTGGAAGGCGGCACTGGGGCCTGGGTCCAGGCGGGCAAAGCCGTCGAATGAACCGCCGTGGTGGGCCCGATCCCCGTCAGCGACGGGCCTCGGGAGGCGTTAGGTTGCCCCCATGAAGGAGCACGTCCTCGCGCTGTCGATCAACGGTGATGCCCACCGGGTCCTGGCACCTTCCAACCGCTCCCTGCTGGACCTGTTGCGGATCGACCTGGGGCTGACCGGGTCAAAGCACGGCTGCGACGTGGGGGACTGCGGCGCCTGCACCGTGTTGGTGGACGGGCTGCCAAGACTGAGTTGCATCACCCTGGCCGCGGACGTGGAGGGCCGCCAGGTGGAGACCATCGAAGCCGTGGCAAAGGGCAGCGAGCTTCACCCGGTCCAGGTGGCCTTTGATGAGCACGTCGCTGCCCAGTGTGGCTACTGCACCCCCGGGATCGTGGTCGCGCTGAAGAGCCTCTTCGACCGGACGCCAGACCCCAGCGATCAGGAAATCCGAAACACCCTGGGTTCCAATATCTGCCGCTGCACCGGCTACACCAAGATCCTCCTGGCCGCGAACCAGGCGCGAGCCGTCCTCAACGGGAGGACGTGATGGCCCTGGGCGACGCCACCCCCAAGATCGACGGCCTGGACAAGATCACCGGGGCCGCGGTGTTCACCGACGACATGTCCTTGCCGGGGATGTTGCACGGTGCCTTCCACCGTTCTCCACACCCCCACGCCAGGGTGCTCTCGGTGGACACCACCGCCGCCGAGGCCCTGCCCGGTGTGCATGCGGTGATCACCGGCGCAGACACGCCCATCAACTACGGTGTCATCCCCGTCGCGATGGACGAACACGCCCTGGCCACTGACAAGGTTCGCTTCATCGGGGACGAGATCGCCGCGGTGGCTGCGGTGGACCGGGCCACTGCCAGGCGTGCCGCGAACCTGGTCAAGGTGGAATACGAAATCCTGGAGCCGATCCTCACCATCGAGGATGCCCTGGACCGTGAGAAACCCGTTCTCCACGAAGGCAGGCGCAAGGCCACGAACACCCTCCGACGCGTCCGGCAGGTCTACGGCGACCCTGACGAGGGTTTTGCCCAGGCGGATGTGGTGCTCGAGGACACGTACTTCTACCCGGGCTCCACCCACGTGCCCCTGGAGACCCAGGCCGCACTGGCCACCTGGAGCCCTCGGGGCCAACTGACCCTGTGGACCTCCACACAGAACCCCCACTACCTCCACCGCAGCCTGGCCCGTGTGCTCCAGGTTCCCCAGTCGGACATCCGGGTGATCAAACCCCACGTGGGGGCGGGCTACGGCGGCAAGTGCGACCCCTTCCCCAACGAAATCTGTGCCTGTGAGCTGTCTCGACGCACGGGACGCCCGGTCAAGTTCATCCTGGATCGGGAGGAGGTCTTCTACGCCCATCGTGGCCGGCACCCCTGCAAGATGACCCTGAAGATGGGCGTCAAGCAGGACGGCACCATCACCGCCTGCGACTTCCAGGCCTGGGCGCCAGGCGGGGCCTATGCCTCCTACGGGGTGGTCACCGCGTACTACTTCGGTGTCTTCATGCCGTTGCCCTACAAGCTGGAGAACTACGCCTTCACCAGTCATCGGCTCTACACGAACCACCCACCCTGTGGCCCCAAGCGGGGCCATGGAGCCATCCAGCCTCGGTTTGCGCTCGAACTGCACCTGGACAAGATGGCCAGGGCCATCGGGATGGACTCGGCCCAGATGCGGGCGAAGAACTCCGTCGAGGAGAACACCTGGACCTGCAACGGTCTGCGCATCACCTCGGTGGCCCTGCGGGAATGCATCGAAAAGGTGGTGGAGGCCAGTGGCTATGCAGACAAGATCGGCAAGCTACCCCCGAACAAGGGCATCGGGATCGCCGCCAGCTGCTACATGTGCGGAGCCCTGCACGGTATCTACCAGTCCGAGATGCCCCAGAGCGCCGTACAGCTCTATGCCGACAGGTCCGGGCGCATCGCGCTCTACGCCGGCACCGCCGATGTCGGGCAGGGAAGCAACCACATGCTGGCCGCCCTGACGGCCGAGGTTCTGGGCATCGAGGCCACGGACTGCTTCGTGCTCGAAGCCGACTCGACCCTGACTCCCGTGGACCTGGGTTCCTACAGCAGCCGAGTGACGTTCTTCGCCGGCAATGCCGCCCTGAAGGCTGCCGAGAAGCTCAAGGCGGTGATCGCCGACGCCGTGGCAGCGAAGTTCGAATGCCAGCCCTCCGAGCTGGTGTTCGCGGACCACCAGGTCCGTCGAGAGAGCGATGCCGAGCAGAGTGTGACCTTCCTGGAGGGGCTGCACCTGGCGGAGGTCGCACACGGCACCTTGAGCTTCGTCGGCCACTACACACCCCCCAAGATCGGCAGTCGCTTCCGGCGCCAGAGCGTGGGCCCTTCCCCCTCCTACAGCTTCACCGCCCAGGTCGCCGAGGTCTCGGTGGATCCGGAGACCGGCTGGGTCACCATCGACAAGATCTGGTGCGCCCACGATTGTGGCAAGGCGATCAACCCGGTCGTCGTCGAAGGCCAGATCGAGGGTTCGGTCTACATGGGCGTCGGGGAAGCGATGCTGGAGCACCACGACTTCCACAGCCCAGGCGGACATGCCAGGGGGCTCCACCGGACACCCAGCATCCTGGAATACAAGATCCCCACCATCCACGACACGCCGGACATCGAAGCCATCATCGTCGAGTCCAATGACCCGGAAGGACCTCTGGGCGCCAAGGAGGCCGGTGAAGGACCTCAACTGGCCACGGTGCCGGCCATCGGCAATGCGATCTTCGATGCCTGCGGAATCTGGCTGAACGACGCCCCGTTCACCCCGGACCGGGTGCTGAAGGCCCTGGAGCGCAAGGCACGGAACGCGCAGAAGGCCGCCAAGTAGATGCCCAGCGAAATGCTACCGCTGCCTGAATTCGAATTGCTTCGACCGGAGAGCATCGAGGCCTGTGCGGTCCTGTTGGACAGCCACACGGGGGCTCGCCTGATCTCCGGCGGAACCGACCTCCTGCCGTCCATGAAATACGGCATCTTTGAGCCAGAAACCGTGATCAGCACGGCACACATCCCCGAATTGCGTGCCCTCGAGGGGACCGCGGACGGCGGGCTGGCCATCGGGGCCGGTGCCACCTTGTGGGAGGTCCAACACCACCCACAGGTCCTGGCCCACTACCCCAGCCTTGCATCAGCCTGCAGCACCATCGCCACCCCCACCATCCAGGCGATGGGCACGCTGGGAGGCAACGTGATGCTGGACACCCGGTGCACCTGGTACAACCAGTCCGCATTCTGGCGGAATGCCCTGGGCGGCTGCCTCAAGTGCGAAGGAGACACCTGCTGGGTCGCTCCACGTGGGACCGGTTGCTATGCCGCCCACTCTGCGGACACCGTCCCCATCCTGCAGTTGCTCGATGCCGTCGTCGAACTCGTCAGTACAGGCGGGACGCGGACCGTGAAGCTGACGGACTTCTACGACGAGGATGGCCGGACCTGGCACAAGGCGCGCCCCGGAGAACTGATCACTCGAATCCTGTTGCCCCCGGCCCCCAGGGCCAGGCTCGTTCACCGGAAGCTCCGCTCCAGGGGAGCCATCGACTACCCCCTGCTGCTCACAGCGATTCGACTGGACCTGGACGAGAACCACCAACCCACCGGCGGAAGGGTCGTGCTGAGCGCCCTGGGCCCCCGGCCAGTGGAGATCGAAGGGGCTGACGAGGCCCTGGTCCAGGGAGACAGTGCCGCAATTGCGGAGCTTGCCTGGAAGCAGGCCTTGCCCCTGAGCACGCACACCTGGCCCTCCACATGGCGCAAGAAGATGGTCCGTGTCGAGGTCCGAAGGGCCCTGGCCACGGCCATGGGAGACGGGACTTCCTGATGGTCGAGAACAGGCTTCCAGGCCTCTGGAGACGTCGTTGAGCACCGGCGAACGTCAGAGTCCTTTCTTCCGGGCCTGGACCCATGGGGTCCTGCGCTGGCGCTGGCCCATCCTCCTCCTGACATTTGCCATCACCGGCCTCTTCGTCGGCCAGATGAAGCAACACCTGAGGTTCGACTCTTCGGTCGAGTACTTCGCCGCGGGCAGCAAGGCGCGGGAGGTCCTGGAGGAATTCCAGGCGGATTTCGGCAACGACACCTACCACGTGGTCCTGATCGAAGGAGATGTGTTCAGCGTCGAGTTTCTCGACCGGTTGAGGACGCTGCACACCGACCTCACGGAGTTCTCCTTTGACGACGGTCAAGCCACCGAAGCCGCCACAGACGAGCCCCTCGCTCCTGGTGACGAGTGGGGAGATGACGGGGACGATGCCATTGGTTTCGGCGGCGAGGTCGCAGATGACGGGTGGGGGGACGAAGGCGACGATGCGGTGGGCTTTGGCGAAGCCCCGTCTCCCTCCACAACAGAAGACGCCTCGAAGACCTGGAGCGCCCAGGGCGGCAGCCTGGTCGAGGAAATCGTCAGCCTGATCAATGTGCGGCAGACGGTGTTCGAGGGTGGAGCTGTTCGGGTGCGAGGCCTCCTGGAAGAGGGCACACCACCCCCGGGAGACCTCATGGCTCTCCGCAGCCGGGTGCTCGGAGACCCGACCCTCGCTGGCTACGTGGTGGGCGACGACGGCAGCCACGCGATCATCGTCCTGCGCACGACCTCCGTGGACTTCGATGAACGATCTGCCATCTACCGGGCCCTTCGAACCCGGGTGAGGGTCGCAGATGCGCCCGGTTTCAAGATCAGTGTCACGGGCATGCCAGCCTTGAACGCCGAGCTTGTAGACACCATGCAGGCGGACATGCGTCGCCTGGTGGCCGGAGCCTTCCTGGTGATGTCCCTGGTGCTCGGCTGGCTGTTCCGACGCCTGGTCAGTGTGATCGCCCCCCTCTGTGTGGTGGGCATGGCAGCGATCTGGACCCTGGGCTCGATGGCCACCACCGGGGTCCCAGTCACACTGCTCACGAACATCGTCCCGGCCTTCCTGGCCTGCGTCGGACTGGGCGACTCCATTCACGTCATCGCGGTCTACAGGGACGAGCGAGCCCGGGGGCTGGAAAAACGCGAGGGGATCATCAACGCCATCGGCTCCACCGGAATGCCGCTGCTGTTCACCACCCTGACCACCGCCGTCGGTCTGCTCAGTTTCCGTTTCGCCAAGATGGATGCGATTGCCGAGATGGGGAGTTTCGCAGCCCTTGGCGTGATGGTGGCCCTCCTTCACTCGGTCGTCTTTCTGCCCATCGCCCTCTCCCTGGCGACGGGCAAGGCACTGGCGGGCGGTGGGGATGCCGAATCGCGTGAACCGGACTGGATAGACAGGCTCCTGGCGCGGGCCACAGCCGTCTCGGCGATCCGGGGTCCTGTCCCGGTGCTGGTCGGAGGCCTCCTGGTCGTGACAGTCGCCGTCGCGGGCATCGCCCAGATGAAGGTCTACCACAACCCCGTCGACTGGCTTCCAGTGGACTACCCGGCCCGAATTGCGCTGGAGGAACTGGACGTCGAGGTCGGGGGAACGGCCCAGGTCAACGTGGTTCTCGAGGCCAGTGGCGACCTTGGGATTCGTGACCTTGCGCTGCTTCAGGGCCTGGAGAAGCTCGAGGAACACATCCGGAGCTACGAACACCCGGAAACCGGACAACGCATCGTCACCGGCACCTCCAGTGTTCTGGACATCATCAAGGAGACCAACCGAGCTCTGAACAACGGGGAACAGGCCTCCTACCGGCTGCCGGACACCCAGCGGGGGGTCTCCGACATCCTGTTGCTGTTCGAGTCGGCCGCGCCCCAGGATCTCCGACGACTGGCCACAGCCGACCTGGCCAAGTCCCACATCACCGTGCGCATCAAGTGGATGGATGCCACGAGCTACGAACCCTTCACTCGGTGGATCGACCAGGGCATTCGGGAACATATCGGAGATCTGGGTGAAGCCAGGCCGACCGGCTCCGTCTATGAGCTTGTCACGACGGTCGGGGGTCTGATCGGCGACCTGCTTCGAAGCTTCGGAGCAGCCCTGGTCTCCGTGACCATCATGATGATCCTGCTGCTGCGGAGTCCAGTGTTGGGCCTCATCGCCATGATCCCGAACCTCGTACCCGTCGCCCTGGTGATGGGCTTCATGGGCTTCGTGGCCATTCCCCTGGATCTGACCAACCTGCTCATCGCATCCATCGTCATCGGCGTCGCGGTCGACAACACCGTCCACTACATGTTCCAGTGGAAGACCGCCTACGAGACCGGTGCCGGGACCGAAGGCAGTATTCAACACGCCCTGGAGCATGCTGGCCGGGCCCTGGTGGGAACGGGCCTCATCCTGGCCCTTGGATTTGGGGTCTACCTGTTGTCCTCAATGCTGAATATCCGGCGTTTTGGGATGCTCGTGGGTTCGGCCTGCGTTTTTGCCCTGTTCACCAACCTGGTCTTCGCCCCAGCGCTGCTGCGACTCCTGTTCGGCCGCAAAGACACGTCCCCCACCTCCTCGTGAGAGTCTCTGTCATGACCAAGGCCCTCCGCCTGATCCTCGTGGTCCTCCTCGTACAACTCGCGATGCCCACCAAGGGCCTGGCTGTCCCTCCCTCCACCGATGACCCCCGCGTCATCGTCCAGGCCATGGAGAACCGCAGCACGGGGTCATCGAGCACGCTGAAGCTCAGCATCACGATCGCCGACAAGGTCGGCCGGGAACGCACCCGCCTGGTCCAGGTTCGATCGATGAAATTCGAGGGCGGCACCCGCCAGCTGGTCCTGTTCGAGCGTCCCGCGGACCTGCGCAATGCCGGGCTGCTGAGCATCGACTACGACGATGGCAACCGGGCCGACGACCAGTGGCTGTACCTGCCCAGTCTTGGACGCACGACCCGCATCGCCAGCGCGGACAAGTCCGGCTCCTTCATGGGAACCGACCTGACCTATGCGGACATGACACGCAAGGACCCCAACGCCTACAGCTACCGAATGGTCCAGCCCTCGGTGATGGTGGATGGCGAGGACTGCTGGCTGATCGAGGCAACCCCTCGCACGGACAAGGAAAAGAAGGAGACCGGCTACGCCAAGAGCCACCTGTGGGTCAGCAAGGAGAAGCTCATGGCGGTCCAGATCAAGGCCTGGGTGCTCGAAGGCAAGCGCCTGAAGTACACCAAGCTCAGTGACATTCGCCAGGTGGACGGCATCTGGATGGCCCACAAGGTCGTCGTGCGCACCACACGCAACAAGGAAGTGGAGTCTGTCTCGACCCTGGTGACAAGCGACCTCGTCCTGAATTCCCCCACGGTCCGGGAGACCGACTTCACAGAGCAACGCTTGGAGCGCGGACTGTGAAGCCCCTTCTGCTCTGGCTGGCGCTTTGGCTGCCAGCCATTGCTGCGGCCCAGGAAGCGCCCCCCCAGGATGAGGCGGAGGGTGGGTCGTCAGCGGAAGACCAGCCCACGGAAGCTGAGCCGGAGCCGGAGCCGGAGCCGGAGCCGGAGCCGGAGCCGGAGCCGGAGCCGGAGCCAGTGCCCGAGGTCGAGCCCGAAACCGGTACCGAGGGCTGGGGCGACGACGACGGATGGGGAGACGACGACGGATGGGGAGACGACGACAGCGGCTTCGCGGACACCACGGTGACGACCGCCGCAGAGGTGGAACGTCCCTGGTCAGTCTCCGGCTACCTGCGGACCCAGGAAGCTCTCTGGGTGCAGCGCATTCCCGAGGAACCCCTGGCCCTGGCTCGCCAGACGGCCGAGTTCACGGTCAACCTCCGCATCCAGGAAGTCCGGGCCAAGGCGACCGTTCACGGGGAAGTCGATCCGAAGTACCTCCTGACCGATCGCTATGACGGTGTGAAGTGGGTCTACGGTCTGCGCCTGGAACCGCGGGAGCTCTGGGCCGATGCCTCCTTCGGGCCTGTCCAGGTCACCGCGGGTCGCCAGGTCGTCGCCTGGGGCGAGGGCTTGATCCTGAGTCCCACGGACGTGGTCAATGCCCGGGACACCCGGGACCCGGGGATGACGGACCTGGACGACCTGAGACGGCCCGTCACGATGCTGCGCCTCCAGGCCTTTCTGGGCAACCACCGCCTCGAGATCCTGGGGGTTCCGGAGGCGGACTTCGGCCTGCGGAGCTCACCCGAAGGTCCCTACGGATTGATGCCAGGACTGGCAGAAGCCTCCGAATCCCCCACCTTTGTCGATTCCCAGGAACTCCTGGCGCAGATCGACACCGACTGGACCCATGTGCAGCCACGCTGGGCCCTGACGCAGTTCCAGGCCTTCGCTCGCTGGTCCTGGCGAGGTCCCGGCATCGACCTGGCACTCTATGGCGCCACACTGCTGGACAAGCAAGGGGTCATCGTGAACCCCGACAGCGATGTCAACCTGCTCTATGCGACCGAACTGGAGATCCCTCTCGACCACCGTCGCTACACCTTTGCGGGGCACAGCGGCAGCTACGTGATCCAGAGCCTGGTCCTGCGCTGGGAACTCGCTGCGGAGTGGGGCCGGTCCTACAACCTGGGCACCCTGATCCTGGCGACCAACGAGGGGCCCCAGTTCACTGCCCTCAGCACCGAACGCGATGTCTACACCGGCATGGTCGGGGTCGGCTACACCGGAATTCCACACACCCGCATCGATGCCGAGGTCTCTCGCGGCTGGCTTCCTCGGGGACGAACCAACCTGACCATGCCTGTGGGGGAGACCCAGTACGCCCTTCGGGTGAACCACCTCCGCCTCAAGGACCGACTGTCCATCGACGCCCTTGCTGTGGGCCTGGGCACGACCCTGCAGTACGGCTTCGTGGCGAGTGCCGCCGCCACCTACGAGGTCCGGGACGGCTTGCATGCCACCCTGGGCTACGTCACCTACCGGCCTTCAGACGAAATCGGACCCCTGATCGGCATGGACACCCATGACCGACTCTTCGCCCAGGGAAAATGGCGGTTCTGACCTCGTCACTCGCCGGGTTGGCCCCGACGAGGACATGAGTTCATGCCTTCTTACAGCCCAGTGTCCTGATTGGAGCAGTCCGCCGTCGACGCCTGGGTCGGGGTCACGGATCCGCTGAACTGAAAGTTCCCCGTGAGGTCGGTTCCATCATCAGCGGAGGCGTTGATCGTTCCCGCCACGCTGACCGTGGCACCCCCGCCACCGGCGCCGGAGGACAAGGCCACGTTGGTCAGGTTGAGGTAGCCCTCGTTCATGGTGACCCGTCCCCGGTAGCCTTCGGGCACAGCCGCGCAGCCCGAGGAATCAAGCACAAGGGTGTGGTAATCGCCCAGGTAATAGGTGCCCGCGCCACAGAGCTTGATCTGGAAGAGTTCCAACTGGCAGGGCGTGGCGCCCGGCTGGGCCACCAGGTCCACCCCATAGTTGCCAACCTGGGGCGGCATGATGCCCAATCGCGTCTGGGCTGACAGATCGGAGAGGGCCATGCAATTGGACAGCGGAACGCCCGAGCCGTCCGGCATGGTCGCCACCATGTTCATGATGCAGTTGCCATCGACATCCGTGTCGGAGTCGGAGTCGGAGTCGGAGTCGGAGTCGGAGTCGGAGTCGGAGTCCACGTCACCGTCACCGCCGCCGCCGCCGCCGTCATCGCAGTCACAACCAGGGTCCGAGCAGTCGACCAGACCGTCGAAATCGTTGTCAATCACATCGCTGCAGTCGCCATCCAGCGCACCTTCGCCGTCGACACCACCCGCGCCGCAACCACCCAGCATCACCATCGACCAAAGCAGCATCACGCCTCCAAGGGAGAGTCCGGAGCCTATCTCAACCGTCCGCGACCCGCAGGGTACGCAACCGGTTCAGGGCTGCGGCAACCTCGTGCCGCCGAGGATTGATCAGGTCTCCGGAAGGCCATTCCCTGGGAGACAAGACCTCGAGTCCCTCCGCTTCGAGGAGCACTTCAAAGCGATCGAGCAGCGTGCCGATCGGTCGTCCCTCTGTCCCGACCAGGTCTTCATGAAGCCAACGCAGTGCATGGCCCAGCGTCCCCGCATGGCTCGCGTCCAGGACCTGTTCCACCGCTCGTAGATCCAGGTCTCCGTCACCGTATTGGAGCCTGTCGGTGCCACGGGCACGCACCTTGCCTCCCGGCGCCAACCCTTCCGCCATCACGACTCTCGGAAGCAGAGGATCGAGAGGTCCCGGAGGCTCCGGATCGGGTCCCGCCAGTTCCCGGGCCCGCGCCCCGAGGTCCACCGGTCGATAGGCATGCATTCCAATGACCGTGTCCGCCACCGCCAGGTAGTCCCCCACCCCACCGACCACCATCACCAGGGAGAGGTCCCAGGCCCCACAGATGTCCCGAATCCGCTCCACAAGCGGCGTGATGGGTTCCAGCTCTCGGGGAATCAGGGCGCGCATGCGGTTGTCCCGCACCAACAGGTTCGTGGCCGAGGTGTCCTCGTCGACCCACAGGACCCTGGCACCAGCCTCGACCGCCTCCACCAACGCCGCAGCCTGGGAGGTGGATCCAGAGGCGTCCTCGGTCCAGAAGGGTCGCGTACTGCGACCCTGGGGAAGACCATCCAGAAAGGCCGAGATGTCCACGCCCGCAACGCGCCTGCCGTCCTCGGCCCGGATCTTGACGCCATCCGGGTCCGTGACCACCCGCTCTCGCCCGTCGCCCGGAATGTGGTCGAGATGACCGCACTGAAGTGCCTGCAGGAGCGTGGACTTTCCATGAAAGCCCCCGCCGACGATCAGCGTCACGCCGGCAGGGATGCCCAGCCCGGTCACCGCCCCCAGTGGCCCCGCCAGGGTCACCTGGAGCGTAGGCGGACTCTCAAAGGGAATCCCTTCGGCAAGGGGGGCCGGGTCGACCCCTGATGCCCTGGGAAGCAGGCTGCCATCGGCCACGAATGCGACAAGCCCTCGGTCGCGCAACTGGGCCCGAAGCGCCCTCTGGGTCACGATGCTTTGCACGTGTTCCCCGAGGCCTGGCCCCACGGAGAGCGACTGCACCGCTGCTGCCAGGTCTTCCGTCAATAGTGCCCAGGCCTGTCGACCCAGGATCCGCCTCCCCCTGGCTGGAAGCCCCACGGCCAGCCGCACCTCGCAGCCCCCGTCCGGCCTGAGCCGAAGGGCAGATCGTTCCGTGACCTCCGGCCCGGGCCGATAGACCTGGAGGACCCCCGATCGCCCACTGCCACGGCGGGAACCGGCCAACTGGCCTCCAAAGCGGCGCAGGAGCCAGTCCTCCGCAGCCAACCGACGATCCGGATCGGAACAGTCCGCCGCCACCAGGTCGGTCTGGACCCGGAGGCGAATCCGAGAGGGCGCCGCGTAGGGATCCCCCTGGACGTGGTCGACGACCAGGATCACCCCATCCAGGTCCCAGGTGCCCTTGAGGTCCTTGTAGAACGGGTAGGGGCGACCATCCAGCCGCTGGCAGGTCCGTTCCAGATCCTCCAAGGACCGAGTCACTTCGCTGAATCCTCCTGCCCGTTTCCCGGCTCAGCATATCGCCGCCCACCAGCCCACCACGGCCTGGGAGAAGAATGCCGGGCAGGAAATTTCCGAACCCTGTGTAAGGAGCCAGTGTCCTGCGTCGTTCCGGGCCCGTCACCACAAAACCACTGGAGTCCCCCATGCGTTCGACCTCCCTTCTCCTCGTCCTCGCTACCACCGCGCTTGCCTGCAGCCCGCTGGCTTCCTCCCCGGAACCCCTGGGAATCTCCTCCTCCGAATCCGAGGCGCCTGATGCCAGCACCGTGGCGAATGCACAAGTCCCGAATACCGCGCCTGGGAACACCGCCCGGAAAGAGGAGACAGCAGGCCAGGTCGACCGGGCCGCAACGCTGAACGCCGTGCTGGATGAGTCCGCAGACGAAGACCAGGCACCCGGCCCGTCCGCAGAACCGCTCGACATGGAGGAGGTGTCCAACAGTATCCAGAGAGCCCCCTCTCACGAGCAGCTGGGAATGCTGCACGCCAGAAAGGCCGCCTCGGGAACCGCTGCGTTTTCCCGGAGCGCAGACACCCGGGCCGCAGCTCCTCCTCCGCCAAGCCACACTCCGTATGTCACGCCCAACACCGAGTCCTACACCCACTACGGCGTGAACCCGATGACCCTGGCCAGCCGGGACCACCTGTCCACCTTTAGCGTCGACGTGGACACCGCCAGCTACAGCATCGCCCGTCGCAAGCTCCGCAGCGGCGTGCTTCCGCCCACCGCAAGCGTCCGGGTCGAGGAGTTCGTGAACAGCCAGGACTACGGCTACACCCCTCCCACGGACGAAGCCCCCTTTGCCGTCTACCTGGAAGCCGCGCCCAACCCCTTCCTGGACGGGCACCACGTGCTCCGAGTGGGGGTGAAGGGCAAGGAGATCGACGACGAGGAACGCAACCCCGTCCACCTGACCTTCCTGGTGGATGTCTCGGGCTCGATGTCCAGCTCGGACAAGCTGGGACTGGCCAAGCAGAGCCTGCACGAGCTGGTGGAGAACCTGGAGCCCCAGGACACCGTGGCCCTCGCCACCTACGCCGGCCACGTGGCCCGGGTCCTGGACCCCATGCCCGTCACCTCGACCAACGCCCGTCAGATCCACCAGGCCATCGAGATGCTGGAGTCTGGCGGTGGGACCGGCATGTCCTCTGGCGTGGACCTGGCCTACCAGATGGCCAGCGCCGGCTTCGTCAAGGGCGAGGAGAACCGGGTCATCGTGCTGAGCGATGGCGACGCCAACATCGGCCCTGCCTCGCACACCGCGATCCTCCAGCAGATCAAGGGGTACGCCGAGAGCGGAATCACCCTGTCCACCATCGGCCTGGGCATGGGCAACTACAAGGATGTGATGATGGAGCAGCTCGCCAACAACGGTGACGGCAACTACTTCTACATCGACTCGATCAAGGAAGCCCAGAAGGTCTTCGGTGAGGACCTGTCCGGCACCCTCCAGGTCATCGCAAAAGACGTGAAGATCCAGGTGGACTTCAACCCGGAAGCCGTCCACTCCTACCGGCTCATCGGCTACGAAAACCGGGACATCGCAGACAAGGACTTCCGCAACGACCGCGTCGACGCTGGCGAGATCGGAGCCGGGCACAGTGTCACGGCCCTCTACGACATTATTCTTGCCGACAGCGGTGAATCCGAACTGGCCACCGTGCGCCTGCGCAACAAGCGACCCGGAGCGGATTCCGCTGCGGTGGAGTGGAACACGCCCTTCCCCACCGAACTCCTGCATGCCTCCTTTGCCGGTTCTCGAGACGACTTCCAGATCGCCTATGGGGCCGCGAGCTTTGCCGACCTCCTGCGTGGCTCCCCCTATGGGGCCGAGCTGACCTACTCCGAGCTCTATGACCTGGTGGCCCGGGCAAGCCGCAGGGGCCACGAAGAGGACCAGGAACTGCTGGAACTCATCGCCCGCGCCGGGGAGTTGAGCGGTGAGCGGGGACCGGTGGCCTGGCGTTGAGCCCGGAAGTCCACAGCCAATGAGATAGGGGGCCTTCATGGCCCCCTTGCTCGTTCCTGCGCTGTTGTGGCTGACGAACTGTGACACCGCAGGTGACGCCTCGGAACCCCTGGCAGAGACCGGGTTCAGCCTGGAACCAGCAGAGCCTCTGAACCGACTGGCCCGGGAGAACAGCGACTACCTGCGGATGCACGCCTCGAATCCCGTGGACTGGTACCCCTGGGGCGAGGAGGCCTTTGAAAAGGCCAGGGCCGAGGACAAGCCGATCTTCCTCAGCATCGGCTACGCCAGCTGCCACTGGTGCCACGTGATGGAGGAGGAGTCCTTTGCCGACCCCGAGACCGCCGACCTGATGAACCAGTGGTACGTCAGCATCAAGGTCGACCGGGAAGAACGGCCCGACGTGGACGCCATCTACTTGCGGGCCATCCACCTGATGGGCAACAACGGGGGCTGGCCAGCTTCCCTCTGGCTCACCCCGGAAGGCGTCCCCTTCTATGTGGGCACCTACTTCCCCCCCGAAGCCTCCCGTGGAAGGCCGGGCTTCAAGGAAGTCCTCACGCGGATGGCCGGGTTGTGGACCAATGAGCGGAAAAAGGTCACGGACGTCGCAGCGAGGGTCCAGGAGGGACTCGAAGCCCGGTCCGCCGTGCATCCCCTGACGGAGCCCCCGTCGAACAAGACCCCGGCCCGGGCCGTGGCCCAGGCCTGGCAGGGTTGGGATGCCGAGAATGCCGGTTGGGGACGACGGAGCAAATTCCCCTCGACCCCCGATGCCCAGTGGCTGCTGGGCCATGCTCTGGCCACAGACGACAAGGCCACTGCCACACGTCTGCGCGAACTGCTGGACGCGATGGAGCGCCTGGGACTGCAAGACCATGTGGGCGGCGGATTCCACCGCTACTGTGTAGACGTGCGCTGGACGGTGCCCCACTTCGAAAAGATGCTCTACGACAATGCGCAACTGCTCCGACTCTACGCGGAAGCAGCCGTGGCGTTCGACGAACCCCGCTATGCCGCGGTGGCAAGAAGCACAGCGGACTGGATGCTCCGGGATCTTCGCACCAAGACAGGCACGTTTGCGGCGGCCCTGGACGCGGACGACCCTGGTGGCGAAGGGGCCTTCTACACCTGGACCCCTGCGGAACTGGAAACGATCCTGGGGTCGGAACGGGCTGCGGCCTTTGCCACCGCCTACCAGGTGACGGCGGAGGGGAACTTCGAACACGGCCGCACGGTTCTGCGACGCATGGACGGGCGCTGGAACGATGCAGCGCTCGCGGCCGACAGGAAGTCGCTCCTGGCTGCCAGGGAAAAACGCCCCTGGCCAGCGACGGACACGCTGGAGGTGGTCGCCTGGAACGGACTGGCGATCAGCGGGCTTGCCCGTGCCGGGCGCCTGCTTGGAGAGCCCGACCTGGTCGCGGCAGCGGTGACCGCAGCCGACCGCGTGCTCGCCTCCCGGACCGACGACGGGGCCCTTCCCCGGACCCTGGCTCCAGGCAGTCCTCCTGGAATCGTGGACGACTATGCCTTCACCGCCGAAGGGCTGCTGGACCTGTTTGAGGCCACCGGCGAGGTCCGCTTCCTGGTCGGTGCCGATCAGCTGGCCAGCGCAGCGACAAAGCGCTTTGTGGACGCCTCTTCGGGCGCACTGAATCTGAGCGAGGCCAACCGGCAGGACTTGATCGTCACCCACAGGCGCTACGAGGCGGGCGCTGAGCCCAGCGGCGCCGGTCGCCTTCTCATGGTCCTGGAACGACTGCACAGCCTGGGGTCCACCCAGAGCGATCCCGCCGTCATCGACACCGCCTTGCGCACAGCCGGGTCCTGGCTGGAGAGCACACCCGCCCAGGTGCCTGACTTCGTCGCGGTGATCGAACGCCAAGGGCAGCGTGGGCTCGATGCGGTCCTGGCCACAGTGGGCCCAGAAGACCCCACCCTGGCCCCTTTTCTGGCGATCTTCGACAAGGCAGTCCACCCCTACGGAACCCGGGTCGTGACCACCCCCGACCAGGCCGCGGCACTCGAGACCTTTCCCGCCCTTGCCGCCAAGGTTCCCGGCCCCAAAGGGACCCGGGCCTACGTCTGCTGGGACGGCGTGTGCAAGCAGCCCACAGACGACCCCGAGACCTTCCGGGCCCAGTTGTTGGCAGGCCCATGAGACAGGGAGCGCTGGTGACAGGGCTCCTGCTCGCCCAGATCTTCAGCGCAGGCTGTCGCCCGGAGACCGAGGTGACAGGGGACCGGTTGCTCGCAACCACCTCCGGAGAAGCCCCCCGCAACCTGCTCGTGCTGTCCATCGACACCTTGCGCAAGGACGCCTTCGCCCGCCACGGAGGCCGAGGTGACCTGGACTTCCTGGACAGCCTGATGGATGCCTCGGTCAGCCTGGACCGTCATCGGAGCTGCTCAAACTGGACCCTGAGCAGCCTCTACTGCGCCTGGTCGGGCAACCTGGACCTGGACCAGGGATTCCACATCTGGTCCCGAGACGAGGAAGTGCGCAACATTCCAGAGGAATTGGACCTCTTCCCGGACTGGCTGGAGCGGCGGGGGTTCCAGACCGCACTCGTTTCCGCCAGCCAGGTCCTGGGCGGCACCGACGCCATCACTGCAGACTTCCAGACGCTGTCCCTGTCCCACGATGCACGCATGGACTGGGTGGTCGAGACGGGACTGGATGTCCTCGACACCCTGATGGCCGACTCAGACCCCTGGATGCTGCAGCTCCATGGCTTCGACCCCCATTCCCCCTATTCGCCCCACGAGGATTACCGGGAGGCCCTGGACGCGCTGGAGCCAGTCCCCTGGGAGCTGGACGACCTGGGCGGCATGGGGGGCCTGACCGATGCCTGGCCCGATCTGGACGAGGAGGCCCAGGCCCTGGCGTTGGAACACCTGGATGCCCGCTATCGAGGCGAGACCGCTTTCGTGGATGACCAGATCGCGAGGCTCTGGGAAGGGCTCGAGACCCGCGGGGCCCTCGAGGACACGCTGGTGTGGGTCTGGACGGACCACGGCGAGCAGTTCTACGAACACAACAACATCACTCACGACCGATCCGGCCACCGGGAAGAAGTGGACGCAGTGAGCTTCTTCTGGGCCCAGGACCTGGCCACGCCCCGGGCCTGGTCGTCGCTCACCAGCCACGTGGACCTGGCCCCCACAGTCACCGATGCCCTGGGCCAACCTGTGGAGACAGGCCTGAGAGGACGGATCCTGACCCTTGATGTCGAAGAGAGCCCGGTTCACAGCTTTCGATACTCAAACCCGGACCCGCCCATCCACACCGTCGACCTGGGCGACCATCGCCTGGTCTACAGGTGGAATGGCACTGCTCGTGCCTACGACGCCGTGGCCGATCCTGAGGAGAGGGACTCCTCGTGGAACCCGGAGGACCCCACCCACAAGGACCTCTGGGAGGCCATGCTGCCCCTGGTCGAGGCCGCCGAGGAACTGGTCCCGGAGCGGACCCGGGAAGAACCGAGCGAATGAGGTCCCCAGCGCGTTTGGGTGCCCGGGTCGCGTGATAGCTTCAGGGGTCGTTCCTCCCGGGGAGGTCTCCCGTGTTCTCTGTGCTTGCCCTGATGTGGATGGTGCCTGCAAGCCACGCCTTCTGTGGCACCTACGTGGGACAGGCCGGGGCCGGTCTCTACAACCAGGCCAGCCAGGTCGTCATGGTCCGACAGGGCCTGCAGACCACGCTGACCCTGGCGAACGACTTTGAAGGAGATCTGGAGGACTTCGTCCTGGTCGTTCCCGTGCCATTGGTGCTTGCGGAAGAGGACGTGGACGTGGTCGATCCAGAGATCATCACCCGGGTCGAGACCTACTCCGCTCCCCGGCTGGTCCAGTACAGCTGCGACGACTTCCTCGAGGAAGACCTGGCGGGCACAGGCTACGACGGCTCCGGAGATGAGGATGGTGAAGGCGCGATCTCGGCCAGCGTCGAGGCCGAGTTCTCCGCCGGCGAGTTCGACATCGTCATCCTCTCTGCGGAACAGTCCGAGGGACTGCTGAGCTGGCTGAACTCCCATGGCTACGCCGTGCCGGCGGAGAGCACCGAGATCCTCCAGGAATACATCGACGGCGGCTCCTACTTTCTTGCAGCCAAGGTCGATCCGGCGGACCTGCCTGACGGACAGACCTGGCTGCGGCCTCTCCAGGTGACCTACTCGACCTCGGGAATGTCCCTGCCCCTTCGACTGGGGGCCCTGAACAGTCCTGGCGTCCAGGACCTGCTGGTCTACGTCATCAACGACCAGGCTGAGGGCGGGGCTGGTATCGCCAACTACACGGAGGGGACGGTCGAACACGAATGCATGGTCGACCTGCCCGACGCCGGAATTGGAACGGACTTCGCAGACTTCTGGGAGGAGGCCTTTGATACCCCTCGCCAGAGCTCTCCCGGTGCCCTCTGGACCCGCGAATACGCCTGGGCACCCGCCTGGTGCGACCCGTGCGCCGGCGAGCCACTGACCGACGAGGATGTGCAGGCCCTGGGTTTCGATGGAACTGCCTGGGACGCCTTCTTCACCCGACTGCACCTGCGCTTCACACCGACACAGGCAACCCAGGACCTGGTGCTCTACAACAGCGGTGACGACACACGCACCCAGATCCGGTACATCCTCTATGACCCGGCGCTCGAGGACTTGTACCCGATCTGCTTCAGCGGTTGGGCCTCGGATCCGGGGACCTGTGAGGAGGAGCAGGACGACGACGGCGAGGCCCCCACAGAAAACCCCGATGACGATGCCGATGACGACACAAACCTCTTTGGGTGCGGTATTCCCTGTCAGCCCGGTATGATCGCCGCCGTCCTAGGCCTGCTCGCGTTGGTGGGAAGACGCCGGGACTGAGGCCGCTCCTCCGGGGGCGGGACTTGGACCGGACCCCCACACGCAGCGAACTGGCAAACCCAGAGGCACCGACCCTTGATCACAATCCTGCTCCTGCTGCTCCCCGCACTCGCCCAGGACGCCGAGCCCGCTTCGGACGACGCGCCCACCGAAGAGGTACCGGCCTCCCCGGAGGAGCAGGAAGCCCCCCAGTCACCAGAAACGCCCACCCAGGAGACCGGGGAACCGCCGGCTGGCCCGGAGGCCGAAGAGGAGCCAGATCCCGGGACATCCGAGGAGCCAACTCCTGAGACCTCCGTAGAACCGGCCCCAGGGACCACCGAGGGAGAAGACATCCGGGAGGGGGAGGTCCTTGAAGAAGAAGTCGGACCAGGAGACGAAACCCCCACCGAGGAGCCTGGAGGCGAGCCCGAATCACCTGGGGAGGTGCCTCCGCCCGAGGCCGAGACAGAGCCCAAGGCCGAGAC
>CAZMNK010000037.1:0-36946 GCA_964567625.1 uncultured Enterobacterales bacterium
CCGGGAAACCCGGCCGGTGGCCCGGGCGATGGGGCCATCGATCACGTCGGTGATCATGGCGAGGGCCAACAGAACCACCAGGGCGTTTCGGTCGTGGGTGAAGGCGGGGGCGGCCGCCGCCATCGACATTCGGGACAGAGTCAGCACCCCCGCCACGTTGAGGAGGTCTCGTCCGTCCATCTCCAGGCGGAAGTCACTCACCTCATCGGGATAACCGTTCCGGGGAGGCGGCTGAAATGCTCTGGATCACTCTCGTGGTTGCCTGTGATGGGACATCCACAGTCGACGACACGGGTTCCCCCACCGACCTGGTCACAGAACTCACCGAGCGAGGCCCCTGGCACGCGGGGTACCACCAACGCCAGGTGACCTACACCGATCCAGCCGGGGCCGAACGGACCCTGCGCACGACCTTCTGGTACCCGGCAAGCGACACCGATGGCACCGTGCCCGGCTACTTCACCCCGATCCCGGACGGAGACCTGTGGGAGGACGCCACGGGGGCGGAGGGAGCCTTTCCGGTGTTCGTCTGGTCTCATGGCCACCAGGGCTATGCGGAAGCCAGCGGGTTCTTGATGGCGCACCTGGCCTCCCATGGCTGGCTGGTGGTGAGTCCGGATCACACGAACAACACGACCTGGGATGGCTCGGATCGAGACACCCACATCTACTACCAGCGGCCTGCAGACCTGACGGCGGTGCTGAACGAGGCCCTGGGAGCCGAGGATCTGCCGGTGGAGGTGGATCCGGACACGATCATCGCAGGGGGCCACAGCTTCGGGGGCTACACCATGCACGCATGGGCTGGAGCGCCCTTTGCGCTCGAGGAGCTGTCGGCAGATTGTGAGAATGGGACGGGAAACAGCAGCTACTGTTCGGAAATGACCGAGGAGTTGGAGGCCATCTTTGCCGGGGACTTGAGTGATCCGCGGGTGGATGCCTTTGTGTCTGCCGCTCCCGGGGACCTGGAATTCTTCGGAGTCGAGGGGCTGCAGACGATCGCCCGTCCTCTGTTGCTCCTGACCGGCTCGGAGGACTACCCGGACGAGAAGGCCCAGATCTGGGAGGGTCTCCGGGGCAAGGGTCATCAGCACACCCAGGTCGTCGGAGGCGCCCACAACGTCTTTACCGACTACAGCGGCCTCATCGAGAACCAGACGATCGACCCCGACGAGGGCTTTGACATCGTGAACGCCTGGGTCCTGGCGTGGGCCCGGGTCCATGGGGGAGACACCAGCGCCAATCCAATCCTGTTCGGCGAGGTCAGCGTGTCAGAGCTCGCGGTGGAGATTTTCTAGCCCGGGTCTGGCTGCCGGGTGGTGAGGGCCTGTCTGGTGGAGTCCTTCAGCCTCAACTCCAGGTAGAGGGTGGGGCCCTCGCTTCGCTGGATGCGACCAAAAATCGGGTGCACCGAGTCGTCGGGCAGGCAGAGCTGAACAGTCAGGGAATACCCTTCGGGAGGGTGCCGACCGTCCAGGTATACCCGCAGGTTCCCCTCCTGGAGACCCTCCTTCCAGCTGGCGGCCACCGAGGTCCAGTTCAACCATCTCACCGAGAGGCTGGATCCGTCGGTGGAGAGCTTCACCTGGGGGGCAATCACCATCTCTTCTTCGGGCACGGCCCCCGGGCTCGTGGAAGTTGCTTCCTCGTGGGGGGGGGGCGCCTCTCCTTGTCCCCTGTCCAGGCTGCTCTTCAGGGCTCTTCGGAGCCCTTCACGACCTCCTGCTTCCCCTCCTGAGGCCGTGCGGGAGGTGCTCCGGGAGGCAGGCCCACCGGGATTCTCCAGCCAGGTCTCGTACCGGGTACGGGCCTCCGGATCCAGATCGGTGAAACGGGCTGTGTAGGCGTGACGACGGGAGGCGCCGCCGAGATCGACGGTCAGGATGTGAATGTTGGCCTCGATGGTGTGATCGGTGCCCAGAAGCCCCATGGACAGGGTGGCGGGTCCTCGCTTCAGTTCACGCCCGCGCAGGCGGAAGGCGACAAGATCCGTGCTCAGCCAAGTCGTCGTCCCACGAATCTGGTGATTTCGTTGGGTGATCTTGAGGTCGACAGTGATCTGGAAGCGCGTGGATGAAATTCTATTAAACCTCCTTCACAAGTACATTATTTCCTCATCAGGAGGGACACTGCAAACCGAGGTCTGGGGAGCCGCTGTCGACACGGTCCTGAACGCAGGAAGCCAAGAAAACCGATCAGGTGTCAGTGTCCAGGCAATCTGCGGGCGTCTCGGTGATTTCGACCATGTCGATTTCAATCGACTCGGCGTTCAGATCTTCCAGGACCAGGGTGCCACAGTAGGGCTCGCCGTCGTTGCAGGGGTCACAGGACAGGCCCAGGTTCCCGGCGAGCAGGCAGATGTCATCCGCGGGGATGTCCAGCATCAATGCAGCCTCTCGGGTGTCCAGGGTCAGGGTCGACGCGATGCCGCCTATCCAGGACCCATCGGGTGCCACCGTGCCAGACGCCTGGAATCCGCCCAGGTGCAGGTTCGTTTCATAGGCATTCAACAGGACATCTTCGGCGGCGTGTTCGAAGTAGGGACTGCCGGTAAAGTCGGACTCTGGGAGATCGGCGGTCGTGGAGCAGTCGTCCTGGACCAGGTCTCCTCCTTCCTCCATGGCCAGCGCGGTCCGCAGCTGGAAGAGGGTGGGAGATTCCTGGATGACCTGGAGGAGCAGGTGGCTCCCCACGAGGGACTGGATGAGTTGCCCCACGCTCTCTCCGGCCAGGTACTTCACGTTGCCGAGGTCCGCCGCGTAGGCCGCGCCGATCAGGGGGGCGAATCCATCCTCCAGGGGGAGACCGAGTTCCGAGGTCTGGAAGGCGATGGAGGCCTTGCCGCGGCAGTAGTCCAGGGTGACGGTGTAGTCGGTGTCCGGTTCCAGGGGCTCAGTGGGCCTGTAGATGACCACGAGTCCTTCGTCGCGGGTGGTCTGTGTGCCGTCGAAGTCGGCCAGAATGGTGGCGGTCGGGTCAGCTTCGCTCAGGGTGAACTCGATGGCGCCACGGTGGTAGACCTGGGTGCTGCCATCCACGGGCCAGGTCTCGGGAATCGTCGTCTCGCACTCCACGCCGGGCGTGTCATCCACGGGGGTGGTGACGCAGGCGCTCGACAGCGAGAGAAGGAGGAACATCATGGAGGCCACCAGCTGAGGGGGACGCCGGATATCCCGCTCCCAGGTGCCCTACCAGCCGAACCCCGGGTAGGGCCGGGCCTGTTTGACCCACAGGGTCGGTTCGTCACCCGAGTCCAGGTCGTCGAATTTGAACTCCACGTCCATGCCGTAGAAGCCTCCGGAGACCCCGTAGACCGGCAGGAAGAAGTCGTGGATGGCCGCGAGCCCGGTGCCGAGTTCGTAGGTCTCGCTGGTGGTCAGGACACTCTCTCCGTCGGCGACCAGGCTGCTGTGTTGGATGAACACCAGGGGCTGTCCCGGCAGTTCGAAGTAATAGAGGAACTGGTCGGTGCTGACGTCCGGCTCCGGTGCCACGACGGACTCCTCGCC
Source organism: uncultured Enterobacterales bacterium (assembly GCA_964567625.1). Lineage (GTDB taxonomy): Bacteria > Myxococcota_A > UBA796 > UBA796 > CAJQPC01 > CAYFPX01. The sequence continues at coordinate 3,510 of CAZMNK010000037.1, forward strand.
TTCCTGTACGTTCACGTAGAAGGCGGGCTCCAGGCCGCTGGTGTCGTAGACATTGGCCGTGATCGCGACCCCATTGGCCTCTTCATCGGGGAAGCTGTGGTGGACCAGCAGGGCCATACCGATGTCGGTGTGGCCGATGCCAAAGTACGCACGTTCCTCGTAGGCACGGAAATTCCACACACTGGCCCATACGCCCCGCACGGCGTCCTCGATTGGCCGTTCGGGATCGTTCGGATCGCCGGTGATCGAGGTGTACAGGCCCGCCCCATTGAATCCACTCACGTCCTCGGCATTGGTCGACGAGCGGAAGCGCAGGCGTTCGTCCGGGTGGTCCTGCTCGATCTCGGCCATCAGGGCGTCCACAAAGGCTGTCTCGAGTTCTGCGACCTCGATGAGTTCCCTCACCTCTGCGAGCCGATCGTCCCGCACCTGGGCATCGCCCAGGAAGTCCTCGTCCGCCAGCATCTCGTCGACGACGTCCCACAACCCGTGTGCGGTCATGAACCGGTCGTACCAGTACACCGGGATCACGAAGGCTTCCGGAACCGGCAGTCCTTCGATCAGGGTCAGGCCCCCGTAGTGACTACCCTTGCCGCCGAACGCGGGCACTGCCTGGGCCAGGGCCTCCCCCAGGCTCAGGGCCTCCAGGTCCAGGATGAGTTCCGCGTCCGTCATCTCGGTGACGCTCAGATCCATCGGGGTGACATCCAGCGGCTCCGGACGGTTCTCCTCCCACCACTGCTCGGCCTCCTCCTGGGTCACCTCGCGGATGCTGTACGCGGTGCCTTCGACGGTCAACTCCACCCAACTGTCCTCGAGATCTCGGAGTTCTTCGTTCTCCATGGCCCCGGTCAAGGCCATGTTCGGTGTCCCCCGATTCTGGGAGAGCACGTTGACGTGGGAGAGCGGCGTCTGGAACTCGGCGGTGATGAGGGCTGCCACGATCGCGATGTCGTTGGGGACGGAATCCAGGACGAGTACATCCCGGTAGGAGGGAATCTCCTCTTCCAACTCCTCGGCGGTCATGAAGCGCAGCTTGCCCATTGCGGTGCCCAGGTTCAGGGCCTGGTAGGTGATGTTCGCAAAGAGTTCCTCTGTCGTGATGGTGGGAATGTGGGGTGGCAGGGTCTCAGCAGCCGCCTCGACAGCGGTGCTGTTGGGGTGGAAATAAAGCTCGTTTCCAACCCACAGGTCCTGCCGGATCCGGTCAAAGGCCAGGGCGATCAGCTGGGAAGTGGCCGTGTCATAGGGTGAGATCTCGTAGACCCACCTGGCCGGTTCCTCGTAGTAGGTGACCGCTCCGAGCACGAAACGCCGGTCGGGACTGTAGTACTCGGTGGTGTTGAATTCGCCCATGGATGGGACCAGGGGCAGGCCGTCACCACTGAGGTGCTCCACCGCGAAGTCCCAGTGAATGGGGTAGACGACGCTGTCCTGGAAGTACAGGGCATTGTTGTCTGCCCGGTCCACGACGGTCTTGGTGGAGCGAGCCCCGGGAATCGAGGCGTCCAGGGGGGCCGAGGCCAGAGCATCAAAATCCTCGTCGCACCCGAGCGAGATCGCGTACAGCGCCTCGGGATCGGTCACCTGGCATTCCCAGGTGACGGGCTCGGAACCGGAGCATGCGAAGAGGGAGAAGAGGATCATCCGACCATCCTGGCACGGAAGAGGTACTTCCGCAGCCTACTCCGATAGGCTCGGACAGTACCCGGTGTGACCGAACAGATCGCAGGGGGCGATCCGACGAGCCCGGTAGATGGCGGAAGTGTCGGGCGCGATTTCCAGTCGCCAGACCACGTTGTCGTCCGGGTCGACCTCGATGACGGCGGTGGAGGAGCTGTCAGGGACCGACATCTCAAGGTGTCCGGAACCGATCAAGAGATTGCCGCCCTCCAACACCTGGAGGCCGCCCATCCGTGGTTCGAACCAGCCGGGCTCGGACCACTGTCTCAACTGCACGGCGATCCTGTTGGACTCGTTCAGCCCGAAGATCTCGGCTTCCGAGTGTTTTGCCGTGTCCCCGTTGTCGTAGAAGGAAATGCAGACCTCGTGATCGGTACAGGGCACCATGTTCACGTCGTGGGTGTAGTCGACAACGATGGTGCCATTGAAGTCGTGGTTGGGCCCGAAGACCCAGACAAGCTCCTCGCGCTCGAAGTGCATCTTGACGATCGTGTTCGACGTGGCGGTGCCTGCGTAGATGACGTGGCCGTCGTCCACGGCCTCCACGTCCAGGCTGTTCAAGTGCAGGTCCTCCAGCCCAAGGGTGTGGGTACAGAGGGATCCGACGAGGGTGTCGTCCGTCCAGCGACGCCGCTCGATACAGGTGCCGGCCGGGTGTTTGACCAGTGCCCAGGCATCATCGCCGAACCAGTGCACATCGTGGTCCGCCTTCGAGGAGGTCACGTGGCGCACGGTGGCGTCGAGGTTGATCGCCGTGGGTTCGTAGATGTCGGTAAGCCCGCCGCCGGTCCAGAAGGCCTCGGCAGCGGGGTTGTAGTCAAAGGCAACGATCCCGTCCTGGTTCGTGGCGTAGTACCAGCGCACGCGGCCCTCCATGTCCAGCACCACCAGGTAGGCCTCCCGGTGGCGTTGGAGGGTCTCGAACCTGAAAGGGTTCACCAGCGTCCACCCGGTCTCCGCGCCGGGGTCCCAGGTCCGCAGGGTCATCACGTGGACCTGGAGATCTTCGGGCAGGGGCCCGGTGGTGAAGGACACGGGTTCGATGTTGTCCAGGCCATCAGCGGTGCAGGTGTACTCGGTCTCGGGCAGCAGGCCGTTGAGGATGGCGGTGTGGGTCTGTGCGCTGTCCGGGGTGGACCAGCGGTGGGTCTCTGGCACCTGGTGGTCGCCGGCACCCTGGCAGGAGAGCGTCAGGGGGGGCCCCCCCTCAAAGGTGCCAGTGATCGTGGCTTCGGTGACCAGCTCGGCTCGGAGCGAGACTTCCAGCGTTCCCGTGACCGGGGAAGAGGTCGCCGAGTCGGTGAGGTGTGTGCTGGTGTCGCTGACCGAGTCTCCGCTGACCGAGTCTCCGCTGTCCAGCGAGGTGCATGCGAGAAGTGCAAGCCACATCATGGAGCGCAACCGTAGCCGAATCGAACTAATCATGGCCTGGTATGTGGTTCCTGTTGCTCACTGCTGCGCTCGCTGAACCGCTGGCTGTGGACCGGACATGGGAGGTCCTTGCGCCGCCCGTGGGGCCAGAAGGCCCCCGGAAGGCCCTGCAGTTCGTGGCTGAGAACCTGGGCCAGCACACGGTGGTACTGGCTGGTGTCGCCCTGACCGAGAAGCGCCTGAGAGGCTGGCTCGAGGCCCCGCTTTCCGAGCCCTTGTTGCGGGTGGTGCGCGAGGACACCGCTCGTGCCATCGACCTGGGTGACCTGCTGTACCTGTTCGACGATGTGCTGGCGGCGGATCTTGCTCCCGGGACGGTGGTGGATCTGCCCACCGGACGAGCACGTGCCCATGGGCTGTTGCTGCACCCGGACGATGTCTACAAGGGCCGGCCTCGCCAGTACCCCCGCGGGGAGAGCCTGGCCATTGACACGCCCCCGGAACCGGGGAGCGTCACCCCCGCCTCCGATGGGGACCCGCCGGGCCCTGGATGGACCGGCCGCTTCCTGAACCCTTCGGAGCGGGAGCCGATGCTGCAGGCCCTGGCCCAGGAGCGCCCGGGTTCAGATTTTGCCGGACGGATCCGGGACCTGGTCTCCCAGCTGGAAGCCCAGGGCGCCGAGGTCTGGTTGACCAGCACCGTCCGGAGTCGGCACCGGGGGTACTTGATGTGGGGGTCCTTTGCGCTGTCCCGGTGCACTTCGGAGTCCGAAGTACAGCAACTGGTCGCCAGGCTCGAGCGACGGAACCGGGAGTGGGGTTTGGAGGTGCCCATTGCCTGGGAACACCCCGACGGCTGGGAGGCCACGGTGGAAGCCGCTCGGACCATGGCCGAGGCCTACGACGTGGTCTACGCGACCGAGCGGGGAGCCCGCTACTCGAGTCATTACGGTGGACGGGCGGTGGACGTGGTGGCCTATGGCTTGCCGCGTCGCCTGGTGTTGAGCGCTGCCGATGGGGCCATGAAGACCTTTGACCTCTCGGATCCAGGCCAGCCCAGGGACCTGAGTCTGACCGTCGAGGTGGTGCGCTGGATCGAGGAGCACCACGGTCTCTCCAAGCTCACCGGGGACTATCCCCACTGGAATGACAGCCCCCAGCCGAGTCGGCCAGAAAGCCCTTGATCCGGCTGAAGTAGGTGTCCAGTCCCACGGTCTCGGGAATCCCGCTGTCACTGATGCCGTGGCTGGCGCCCTCGACTTCCCAGAACTCCTTGGGCCCGGGGGCGTTCTCGTAGAACTCCTGCTGACCCTCGACCGGAAAACGGTGATCTTCGGTGCCGATCATCACGAAAGTGGCGCCGGTCCAGTCCTTGACCCGCTCCGTGTTCTCCAGCTTTCCACTGGACAGCATGCCCCCGCCGTAGCTGGTCCCCGTGGTCGAGGTGACGATTGGCGCGATCCCGTTGAACCCGGCCTCCCAGATCAGGGCGCAGGCCGGTCGGTCCAGGGCCATCTCCATGGCGGGTATGCCACCCAGGCTGTAGCCGTAGATCACGACCTGTTCGTCCGAAATGCCCTGTTCCGACACAAAGGCTCGCACCTGGCGGGCATCCTCCAGGAATTCCTCTGTGGTCGGGGCGGCCGCCGGCAGGCTCTTGCCATAGCCGCGGTAGTCCCAGGTCACGACCTGGAACCCGGCCTCGACCAGGAAACGTACCCGGGGTGCGTAGTGTTCGAGGCCCGCGTAGTTGCCGTGGTTGTAGATCACGGTCCAGTCGGACACGACGGTGTCCTCGCCGTGGCTGTAGAACCAGTAGAGATCCAGCTCCCCCAGTCCGTCCAGTGTCGCCAGCTGAACATTGGTGACCTCTCCCTCGACCACCGGGCGAACCGACTGACCGGGCGCCAGGGTGCCCTCGATCCAGGGGTAGTCCTTTTCCCAGTCATAGGGCTCTTCACAGGACAGGCAGACCGCATCCCAGTCCGGGTCCCACTCCGTGCCGCTGCAGGTCTCCTCGGAGACCGTGGAGCAGTGCACGTTGTTGTGCATGAACCCGTCCAGGATCAGGCACCCGCCAAGCAGTCCCAGGATCACGGGGTGCCTCCCAGGCTCACGGCGAAGCCGGCCGAGACGCCCAGGGCGCCTGGGCCCGGTGAAATCCAGTCGATGTTCGCCGAGGTGGGGTTGCGGTTCACGGCGTACCAACGCCCTTCGAGCTGGAAGCGGACCCGGTCACCGGGTGTGCCGAGTTCAACGCCGACAAAGGGGCTGAGCAGGAGGCTGGGGATCCGCAGGTCGATCGCCTCGGCCAGGCCCAGGTACAGGAGGTGCTGACGCCATTCCCAACTGGTGATGACCTCGACCTGGTCTGCAGCCCACCATTCCCGGTTTTCCTTGGTCCGATCCAGGGCGTTTGTGTAGAAGAAGACCCGGTTGGTGAGGGACACCGCGGGTCGCCAGCCCTGGGGGTCCACCAGGAGCCAGCTGGCACCCAGGTGTACGCCTGCCTGGCCAAAGGCGATGGCCGTGAGATTCAGACCGTAGTTGATGTCCAGCTTGCGGTCCCACAGCCGTGGAAGGCCCGAGCGGCCCTCCAGGACGGCGTTGGGCAGTGGCAGGTGCAGGCCGGCTGCGCTGAGCATGGGGCCGCCCACGGTCAACCCCAGGGCGTGCTGGCCCGGGTTCAATGGCCGGGCCCCGTTCATGACGCCACAGGCGGCCAGGAGGCCTGTCAGCAGGAGTGTGGACATCTGGGCCAGCTAACTCGAGGACGATCACTGCTGCTTGCGGCTGATGATGACGCGGGTCTGGTTCCGTTCCATCACCGAGTTGTCCAGGCTGATGAACACCGTCTCCCACGGCAGGTCTGGGATGCCCTGGTTGCTCAGGGTCAGGGTCTGTTGCGGGGGCCCCGGGTTTTCGAAGACCATCAGGCCTGGTTGTGACGGGATCTGTTCCCGGTACCATGCGATCACCTGGCTCACTGGGGCGTTTACCGTGTAGTTCACTGCCCTGGGCGACACCACAGCCTCGACGGAGCCCGGGTAGATCGGCACTCCGAGTCGGCTTTCGCCAGCCACGGTGGGCTTGATCTCGACGACCATCGGGTTCGGCGACAGGATGAGGGAGAGCCCGGTGGGGTTCGCCACGAACGACAGTGAAGCCAGTGGCGACCGGGGGTCCTGGAACATCATGCCGTTGGCAAAGGGCTGGGGGGCATACTGGCCCATGTGGTGGGCGTAGAAGGCCATGAGATCCGGACCGCTGAGCCGGGTTTCGTAGGTGAGGGCTGCCGGACTGCGCGACAGGAGGACGGCCATGGCTGGAATGGGCACGCCCTTCCATGGCTTGCCCGCTTCGGGTATTTCGGCGGCGGGAGGGGCGGGTACCGACACTGTTTCCGGTTCCGGTTCCGGTTCCGGTTCCGGGCTCGGCGCTGGTTCAGGTGTGGGCTCCGGTTCTGGGCTGGGCGCTGGTTCTGGTGTGGATTCCGGGACGGGATCGGGCTTTGAGACCGGCTCTGGCTTTGGTATGGAGGCTGGCCCGGGGGGCCGCTCCTCCGCCGGTTCGGCTTTCGGCTCTGGCTCGGCCTCCCGTTCTGATTCGGGTACCTCTGAGGGTTCCAGGGCCTGTGGTGGCGCTGTCAGGGCGGTTGCCTGGGTTGGGGCTTCCGGGTCACTCGGGCTCGCCAGCCACAGGCCTGCGCCCAGGCCCATGGACACGAGGAGCACCCCTGCGCCGATTTTTCGGATCCCAGAGGAAAGGCCGGGAGCGGGGGCGTCAAGAGCGCCGCTGTGGTCCATGGCCGGAGGCGAGGTTTCTTCGGGTGTCAGGGGCCCGGTGGCGAAGGTCTCGTTGCTCTGGGGCCGTGAGGGATCCGGGTCCAGGGTGGAGGTGTCAAAGGTCCTGGCCTCGGGGGCGGGGACCGATGGCCGTCGAGTCGGGGCAGTGGGAACCGGCGCATTGCGCACAGACTCGGGCAGTGCTTCCAGGGCGGCCTGAATCTCATCACGCAAGGTCGCAGCGGACTGAAACCGGAGATCGGCCTCTTTCTCCAGGAGCCTGGCCAGCATCCTGTCGGTGCGAGGCTGCAGGGAAATGGAAGGATCGTGCGCCAGGGGTGAGACGATGGCCTCTGAGGCATGTTTCACCAGGTAGTCCACGGCGCTCTCGGTTTCGCCAAAGGGGTGCTCGCTGGTGAGCATCTCCCAGAGCATCACTCCCAGGGCGTACAGGTCTGCCCGGCCATCGGCCTGCTTTCCTCGGGCCTGTTCGGGGGCCATGTAGCGGGGGGTTCCGAACACGGCGCCGGTCCTGGTGAGTCCCGCTGCCCGGTCGTCGGCGATTCGTGCGATTCCAAAGTCCAGGATCTTGACGTGGTCCGGGTTGCCTGAGCGTTCCGTGAGCATCACGTTCTCGGGCTTCAGGTCCCGGTGGACCAGTCCGGCCTGGTGTGCGTCGATCAGTGCGGCGCAGATGGCGTCCATGATCTTGAGCGCCCGGGCCTCTGGAAAGCGTCCCTGGGTGGTGATGGCATCGGCCAGGGTGTGACCGTCCACGTACTCCATGGCCAGGAACAACTGGCCGGAGTCGGTGGTGCCAAAGACGTGAACCTGGACCACATGAGGGTGGTTCAGGCGTGCAGCCGCCCTCGCTTCGCGCTTGAAGCGTTCCACGGCGGTCGGGCTTCCTGCGGTCAGTTCCGGGTGGAGGATCTTGACCACCACCGGGCGTTCCATGTCGATCTGCTCGGCCAGGTACACCGTGCCCATCCCGCCGCTTCCAAGCAGGCGCTGGACCCGAAACTGCTGGTTGAGGACCTGGCCGACAAGGCTGGTAGGCGGGGTTGTCATCGGGCTGAGAGACTAACGCCAGCCTGGATGGATCTGCGATGCCCTGGCTGGCTCGAGCCTCTCCGCGGGTCTGGCACCGCTATGCTTGGGGGGATCCCGAGGAGGGAGACGTGCAGGCCGAGGCTCCGAACACCACCTCTCCGTCCGGGGGCTTGCGCCGATTGATGTGGGTGGTCAATGCCCTGGGAGGTGTGGCCGTACTGGGGAGCTATGCCTGGGGTATCTGGACCCAACCGGACCCGGGCCGGTTGTGGGGCCGGATCCCGGAATCGGTCCAGGGACCCTACAGTGCCTGTATGCCCCTGGCCGCCCTGGGGTATTTCGCGCTGCTTGCCTGGGCTCACCACCACGTGGACCGGGTCCTGGTCGGGGTCATGACCGTGATGCTGGTCTGCTCTGCACTGTGGATGCCTCTTTCCTTTCTCGCGCTGGAGCAGCCTGCCTGGTTGCCAGTGGTCCAGTTCGTCCTGGCAGGAACGGCCCTGGCAGCCCTGACCTTGCTCATCCGGGTGCGGAAGTCTCCGCCGGGTCGGCTTCGCCTTGCAGCCAGCGTGGGCATGGTGGCCTTCTGTCTTCAGACGGTGGTGTTGGACTGCCTGGTTTGGCCGCGCTTTTTCGGGTGAGACGGGCGATCACCCTGCCGGCCCTGGTGGTGGCGGCGGTGATTGGCACCCTGGGTGCGCCTCTGTGGGTATTGCTGGGGCTGACACGCCCGACGGGTGTGCGGTGTGCTGTCTACGTGTGGGTCTGGCTGTGGTGCGACCTGCTGGGGGTGGTGGCGGCGCTGCTCCTGTCGCCCCTGGGGGTTCACCCCCCCTCGAATCTCGCTGCACACGCCTGGCTTCAGAGGGTCTGGTGCGCCGCCCTGTTTGGGGTTCTGCGACGGCTCTTTCGGCTCCAGGTCAAGGTCTCCGGTCCCATCGGGCCGGCCCCGTTTCTGTTGCTGGTGCGACACGTCAGCGCCGCGGACACCCTGCTTCCCCAGGTCGTGGTGGCGAACGAACGGAAGATCAGGCTTCGGTATGTGCTCAAGGAGGAGTTGCGCTGGGATCCCTGCCTGGACATCGTGGGTTCCCGCTTGCCCAACGCCTTCATTCGTCGAGGGGAGGGCCAGCTGGATCGGATTGGGGGGCTGGCCCGTGGGTTGGGTCCCCGGAGTGGGGTCGTGTTGTGGCCGGAGGGAACGCGATTCACGCCGGCCCGAAAGGCGCGTATCGAGGAGAAGAACCCCGCTGCCCGATCTCTGCAGGCCACCCTCCCGCCGCGAACGGGAGGTGTCCGCGCGGTTCTGACAGAGACGCCTCTGGACGTGGTCTTCTGTGCCCACCGAGGCTTTGAAGGGGTGAAGGGCCTGGCCGACCTGTGGAATGGGGAACTGCTGGACAGGACCATCGAGGTGAAACTGTGGCGGACGTCCAGCCCGCCCCTGTCATCCCTGGAGGACTGGCTGATGGCCCAGTGGCTCCAGGTGGACGCGGTGGCTGCAGGGACGCCGATGGATCTCGGAACGAAACAGGGGGCCTAGCAGAGCCTCTTCAACTCCCCTGGCCCGCAAAGGTCGCCCCGGTGTCGTACTTGAACAGCACCGCGGCCCCGGCCGCCAGGTTCAGGTCCAGGGAAGCGCTGCCGCCTCCCGCCCGGGTCAGGGGCATGGACCCCACCGCCCCGGTCGAGGCATCGAGAAACTGGACCCGTCCCGTGTCGAGTCGAGCAGGCGCCCCGGAAAAGTCGAACTCGATGTGAAAGTCAGCCTCCTCCTCGATCATGATCGGCCAGTCCGAAGAGGCATGGGTGGGATTCTGGACCATGACGTACTGTTCTCCGGCGTCGTCTGTGAAGAACCCGATGGAGACGTCCTGAAGCTCCAGGAAATCCAGGTTCACGGGCGCGATGCTGGTGATGTAGGGGTCACCGCCGGCTCCAGGAGTCCAGTTCGTGGTCCCGTCAGGGGGGTACCAGGAGACTGTGGGGATGTAGCGAACATCGGTGCTGGTGAGCTGGGTGATCGCCGTTCCGAGCACCGCCATCTCTCCGTTCAGCGTCGCAGCCAGGTCGAAGCCTGCCGCGGCGGTCTGGGACCACTCTCCCGTCTGTTGGAAAAGGGTGGTTTCCAGGTTGTGGGCGGGGTCCACCTGGTAGAGGAACCAGGTGTGTCCGGTGTAGCCATACAACAGGCCTTTGAAGGCATCCCACCGCATGTCTGAGGCCTCGGGCCAGGCGCTGGAGTCCCCTGGGGAGGCATAGGACTTCAGGTAGCGCCAGTAGGGCAGCCCGTGATCCAGGGCAGCCCGGCGGGTTCGCTCCAGGTGCAGGTAGCCTCCATACCCGGTGGTGTACTGGTCGTAGCTCATGATGTCGCCACCCATCGAGGCACCGTAGTGGTTCAGCATGGCGTCTCGTTCCGACTCGGTCTCCCCGTTGCCGAAATTGACGATGACCAGGGCGTCCGGGTCCTCGGCCCGAACGGTGTCGATGCCCTGCTGGATGCCCTCGAGTTCGTCGAGGGTACGAGGCTCGTCACCCACCTGGTAGCCGACCCTTCCAGCGGGGTCAGCACCCACCCCGCCCAGTGCCTGGTTGTTGCCGTAGCTGATGCCACTGGCGTCGATCCAGGCGACCCAGGCAAAATCGGGATGGCCCACCGATGCCCAGCTGTCGACCTCGGTGGGCAGGGCGTCCGCCCAGAACTGGACCGTGTTGGCCCCGAAGTCCTGGTAGAACCGCTCCACCTCAGAGCCTGGTGGACTGTCCATGGACACCACCAGGCCTGCGATCATCATCGGGTGGGTCCGGACCCAGCACACCCCGAAGGGGAGCCCATCACAGGGGTCGATCTCTGGTGGGTCCGGTGGGTCGGTGTCCCCGGTGTCGGAGGGAGGCGTCGTCTCCGCCGCCGTGTCCAGGTCTTCGGTGTCCTCGCCGGTATCGGTCCAGGGAGACCCCGTGTCGACCAGGCCCGAGTCGGTCTCCGTGGAGTCCAGGAGGCCCGTTTCCGGGTTGGTGAGTCGGTCGCCGGTCTGAGGCGCCGAGCAACTGAATAGAAGGGCCCATGAAAGGGCGACAGGACGACTCTGCATGTTCGTCTGCTCCGCCGGATCGTTGGTGCCGGACTAAGGATATGGGCGGGCGAGGAGTCCGGGTGCGAAGGGGTGTCACAGGTTGCTAGGAGCACTGGACCAGTTGGAGTTGTCTGCTTGCCGGGTGGACCTGGAGCGGAGAGAGGTGCACCGGGACGGGCAGGTGTTTCGGCTCCAGCCCCGAGAGGCCGAACTGCTCTCATGGCTGGTGGCGCACCCCGGCGAGCCTCATGAGCGAGAGACGCTCTACCAGGCGATCTGGCGGCGACCCGCGGAGGGCCGGGTCCTGGATGTGATGGTGCGATTGTTGCGACGCAAGCTCGAAGCGGACCCCTCCCGGCCGGATCACCTGCTCACCGTGCATGGGGTGGGGTATCGCTGGGCGAACCTGTCTACGGCAGCGCTCCCCGCGCGGGCCTCCCGGGTACCTGCGGAGCCTCCCGACAGCTTCGTGGGGCGACGGGGGCTGTTCGATGCCCTGGAAGGCCACCTGGCCGAGCCCGGGAGGGCTGTGGTGCTGCAGGCCCCTGGAGGCATGGGGAAGACCCGGGTCGCCCGGCGCTTCTTGCGGAAGAGGGTGGCCTGGGACCAGGGGCTCTTTGTGCCACTGAGCCAGGCCCACCAGGCACCCGAGGTCCACCGTGACCTGGCCGCGGCCCTGGATGTACCCCTGGCCATGGACACGACCATGGCCGAGGAGAGTCAGCGGCTGGGGACCCTTCTCGCCGGCCTGGGAAGCTGCTGGGTCGTGTTGGACAACGTGGAACAGGTGGCTGCCATTGTGGCGGAGCAACTGGCGAACTGGCGCCAACAGGCTCCGGACATCCGCTGGCTGCTCACGAGTCGCATCCGCGTGGCCGGGGATGATCTTCATCACCTGGAGTTGGCGCCGCTGTCGGCGGGAGAGAGCCTGGAGTTGATGGAGGCCCGGGCCCGGGAGCGGGTGGCCGGCTGGACCCTGAAGGAGGGGGAGCGTGCCGAGGCCCTGGCCCTCTGCCAGGACCTGGACGGGATTCCCCTGGCGGTGGAGATGGCGGCCCGACGACTGCCCCTTGTCGGGGTCCGGCAGCTCCGGCGCCGATTGCAGGCCCACGCAGAGACCCTGGCGTCCTCGCGCCAGGACCTGCCTCCGCGCCAGCGCCAGCTCGACGCGACCATCGCCGGGTCCTGGGACCTGTTGGGGGCTTCCGCCCGGCGAACCCTGGTGTACTGCGCCGTGATGGAGGGCCCGTTCACCCCGGCGCTCTTCTTCCAGGTCTGTGGCCAGGACAGCCGGGCCGCCCTGATGGAGCTGGTGGACAACTCCCTGCTCGTGGCCGGGGATGGTTTCTACACACTCTACGAGATTGTTCGCCAGTGGTGCCGTCAACACGAGGACTTTCGGGGGCAGGAGGAGGCCCTGAGAACCCGCCATGCGGAGGTCCTCCTGGCGTGGGAGGGGCCGGAACACCTGGCGGATCTGCTGGCTGCCAAGGACTGGCTGTTGTCCCGCTCGCCGGACCAGGCCGTGGAAGCCGCTCTCCTGGCCCACGTCATCCTGCAGCGCAGCGGTCCACTTGCCTTGCACCGGGAGGTGCTGGACCAGGCAGTCGAGGCCGCGGTTCGCTCCGGGGTGCCCACCCTGGAAGCGCGTACCCTGGAGGCCCGCGCCGAGGCGCTGGGCCAGCGAGGATTGGTGGCTGACGCGGGCCGTGACCTGGAACGCGCCCTGGCCTGCGCGGAAGGAAGTCCGGCGGTACTTGCCCTGGTGCGACTGCGGTGGGGCTGGCTGGAGGAGCGAACCGGGAACCTGGCAGCATCGGAAGTCCACCTCAGGCAGGCCCTGGAGGACGGGCGACAGGAGGAGGCCCTGGAGGCCAGGATCCAGGTGACCCTGGGGAACACCTTGCGGCAACTCTCACAGCCAGCAGAGGCCCTGGCGTTGTTGGCGCTTGCCCACAAGGACGCCGCGAAGAGAGGAGACTGGACGCTCGAGGCGTTGATCGCCGGCACCAGGGCGCTGATGGCCTCGACTGCAGGGGACCTGGATGCCACGGAGCGCCATCTCCAGGAGGCTCTGTCGCTCTACAGGAGGACGGACAACCCGGTGGCGGAGGCGAACTGTCTGGGCAACCTGGCGGTGCTGGCCTTTCGACGTGGGCAGCGAATTCGGGCCCTGGACCTTTTCGAGGACTGTCGGGACCGTGCGGCTCAGCTGGGAAACCGGGATGGGCAGGCCGTGGCCATGTGCAACCGAGGCAGCGTCCTGATGGGGCTGGGTCGTCTCGAGGAGGCGGGCGAGGAGTGGGCGGGTGCTCTGGATCTTGCCCGGGCGCTGGACAAGCCGGAACTGGAAGGCGCCGTGCAACTGTTGTTGGGGGTGTTGGCTCAGATCCAGGGCGATCTGGCGGAGGCCGAGGTGGCCCTGGAGTCGGCCCTGCTCTTGTTGGGTCCCCAGTCGCCCTACCGATGTCGAGCCTTGAGCCATGGGGCCGCACTCTGGGCCGCTCGGGGAGACCTGGCCAGGGCGGAGGCGTGGATGTCCAGGGCGCGAGAACTGCCGGGCACCGACGAAGGAGGGCGTCACCATGGCCTCGTCGAGGCCCTGGAAGGGTGCCTGGACCTGGCTCGGGGCGCCCGGGGGGACCTGGCGCAGGGGGTCTCCATTGCCCGGGGTCGATTGGCCCAGGCCGACGTTCCCGGAGCCAGTGACGAGATCGAAGCGGCCGCGGAACTGTTGCGCCAGGCACTCCAGTCCCATGTGCGGAGGGTCCGGTGAGTCTTGCGCCCTGCCGGCACCTCTTTCTGCCCGGGTGCGAGCTGGACCTGGCCCGTGGACGGCTGATCCGAGGGAACGGGGAAGTCGAGCGACTGCCCACCAAGGAGGCAGATCTCCTGGGGTTCCTGGTGGACCGGGTGGGGCGAGGCGCTGACCGGGAAACGCTCTATTCCGAGGTCTGGGGCTACAGTTCTGGGGTGCGGAGCCGTGCTCTGGACACCACGGTTTCCCGCCTGCGTCGAAGAGTGGGGCCGGCCCTTCAGATCCAGGCCCGTCGTGGGCAGGGCTATGGCTGGTTGCCACCAGGGGCTGACGAGGGGGGATTGGACCAGGATGTCCCGGTGGGAGGGGCGCGGGTTCTCACCCTGGTCGCCGAGGATTCGGGGCGCCGTCGTGAAGGGGCCTGGGGTGCCCTGGTCCAGGCCGCCAGGCGAGGGGCGGTCCGCTGGGTGTCGTTGGAACCGGCCACGGAAGACGCGGATCTCTGGGCGCGGTTGGGGGCAGCCCTGGGGGCAGTCCCGCCTCAGGAGGACCCCCAGGCGACTCTCCGGCGTTGTTGGGAGGTCCTGGCCCGCGAGCCTGAGGACATCGTCCTGGTGCTGTCGGAGGCGGAACGATGCCGAGAGGCTCTCCAGGTGTTCGTCCGAGACTGGCTGGGGGCCGTGGAGAACCTCCGGCTGGTTGTCAGCAGTGATCGTCCCCTGTCCGTGGCCGGCGAACGGGTGATCCGACTCGATGACAGTGGTGTGTTGTTGGACTGGGCCCGGAACCAGGAACAGGCCTTCACCCTGTCCGAGGCCCAGGCCGCATTGCCGGGGCTCTCGAACCTGGAAGAGCTTGTGGTCTCCGCCCTCTCAGCGGGTGACCTGCATGGCGTGACCGATTCCCAGGGCCGGCGGGCCTTCCTGACAGGGCCCGCGTTGGAAGGGGCGGGCTAGGGCCAGGTGGTTCGAACCGGGTCGCTGCGCTCCTCCTGGTTCCTTTCCCAGCTTCGGGCCAGGCCACTGACCATGAAGTAGAAGACCTCGCCGGTGGAGGCTCGCCAGCCGGAGGTGGGGTGGTAGGGGCCCTGCTTGATGTGGTCGCCTGCCACTGCATAGCTGCCCTTGCAGGTGTTTCCGGGCCGCATCCATTCCCAGGTGGCGCCGTACCACTGGCCGCCGTAGCTGGACACATCCGGGGACCAGATGAAGGCCCAGGGATTGGCGTTCACGTCCACATCGGGCTCGATGGTGACCGCGGTCCAGGTGCTGGTCTTGTCGTGGTCCAGGCAGATCTCGGTGCTGGAGAAGCGCACAGTCGAGAGATTCGCAGTGACTGGCCAGCCCGAGACATTGGTGTGCAACCAGGTCACTCGGCTCAGATCCAGGAGCGGTGGAAAGGCCGGCTCTGGCTCCATCAACCGGATCGAGACCAGTTCCACGGTACCTGCGCCCCAGCGAGGGTCGATCCGGATTCGCGAGGAGGTGCCGTTCCAGTCACTGTGACCGGAGACGTCAAAGACATAGCGGTGCAGTCCCTCGTCGGAGAAGAGCTGGAAGTCGCGGCGGCGGTCCGCAGCGAAGGCGCCGTCAGTCTCTCGTTCCCAGAAGATCTCCCAGGTGCTCTCGGCTCCGGTGACCTTCATCACCACGTCGACCAGGGAGCACCGGTCCAGGTCCACACGGGCATTTCGCCACAGGTAGGGGTCGTCGCCGGCGTCGAAGCGGGTGCTTCCCGGGTTCTGTTGGCTGGCCACGCTGAGGCCGGCGGAGAGGGTCCAGCCGGTGGCCGTGCCATCAAAGGTCCACTCGGCGCAGATGGAGGAGATTCCGAGCCCCGAGGGAACCTCCGAGTAGGACGGTGGCTCCCCGGTGTCCGTGTCCACAGGCAGTGGAGGATCGGTGTCCTCGGTGTCCTCGGTGTCCATGGTCGCCGAGGTGTCGGACTCCGTGCCCGTGTCCTGGGTATCCACCGTTGTTGGATCGCTGTCCCGGGTCCAGTTCGGTGGCCCCGTACGGTCCGATTCGTCGAGCAGGCTTCCACAGCCTGCCAGCCAGCACACGAGTCCGAGGAAAAGGCATCGCTTTGCGTTCACGGGATCCCCCAAGGGGTCTCGGTGCCTGCCTGTAGGCTATGGCCTGTGGGCCGGGCAGCATCGTTTTCCTTGGTGACAGGTTGCTAGGCCAGGAAGTCCTCCAGGTTGACCCGGTGGCCCTTGATCGTGAAGGAGCGCCAGCGTGTCGGGACCAGGCGAAATCCGTTCGTCAGCACATGCTCGGGTCCGATGGGACCGTCGGTCTGGTAGATGAAGTCCGCTGCCTCGATCGGATCGAGCTGGTTGTTGGTAGGGATGACCCGCCCCAGGTCGACCTCGTAGAAGGACCGGATCAGTCGATCGACCCGGTCTCTGGGCAGGGCGGCCTCACGCAGGGAAGGCCATGGAATGAACCGACGAGCCAGTGCCGGGACCTCGTGTCCACCGATGTTCAGTCGCAGGGTCCGGGGCAGGGTCTTCCTCTCCCAGGGGCCGGCCCCGAAGACCATCTGTCGGACCGGCCCGCCGGACGACTCCTGGGCCACGCTCTGCTCCCAGGCCTTCCAGCAGTGCTCCTCGAATTCCAGCAACTCCATGGAAAAGCGGCCCCAGGCCTCCATGGAGGCATCCAGCCCGTAGGGAAAGAAGCGCACGACCAACTCGGTCCAGCCTCTGTTGTCCCGCAGGTGGAGGGAGCTGAACAGGCCCTGCTGCTCCAGGACGTGGGCCTGGAGCCGCCGCTCTTCCCCAAAGACCTCACGAGAGGTCTGGACTGCGAGCTCGTCCGCACGGGCCTGGCTGATCGTGAGCCGAGGAATCGGTTCGCCCTCGGTGGACAGCCGGGTCGAGGACGACTGGTTGAACAACTGGGGAAGCCTGGAGGGCCAGTTCAGTGCCATGGTTCAGTCCCGAGTGACCCGGTACTGGGGTGCGATGACGGAACTTCCATCGTCGGCCGCCAGCAGGGGCTGGTCCACCCGGGCCACACAGGAATGGCCCAGTTGAGCGGGAGCCAGCGTGCCCCGACCAGCCCCCGAGGTCAGGCTGTCCATCGCGGTGGGGGTGATGGAAGGCTTCTGGCCATGTTCCCGACTCTGGCGCTCGGCCTCTGCCTCAGTGGTCACATAGGGAGTGCTGGGAAGCCAGGTCCACCGCAGGTGCTTCTTGAGGATTCCATTTACCAACTGGTCCAGGTGGCCTTCGTCGCTACTTGCGGGAGTGAGGCCAGCCCGGCGCCGAAGGGTCTCCAGCGCCTGTCTGGCGGCCTGTTGCGACTCGTCGATCCGTCCGGTTCGTTCGGGAAGACAGGCGTCGGTCAGGTAGAGGGAACAGGACAGCATCGGGGTGACCACCCGCCGCAGCAGAACCTGCACCATGGCATCACGGTCCAGGCCCCCATCCCCTGAGTCCACAAAGAGTCCTGCCAGGGCGCCTCGTTCGGCCTTGCCGACTCGGCGTTCATGGGCCACCCCGGTTTGCAGGAAGGTGTTGGCCCTGCGCAGGGCGGCCAGGTCTCCCTCCAGGAGTTCACCCAGCTCTGCCTGGGTCTTTCCGATCTGTCGCCTTTCCCCCGGGGTGATGTCCTCGGTGCACCAGGCTGGCAGGACCTCTGGGTCCAGGTTGCCCTGGCCGGACAGGGCCCCTGCCAGTTGCATCAACAGCTTCACGTCCTGTCCCAGGGATTCCGCTTCCTCGGCGACTCGTCCGGCCAGGATCTGGCCCTTTGAACGCGAACCCAGGAGGGCCTCGACCCGTGTCCAGGCCGGATCGCGGCTGGCGGGGATGTCGATCTCGCCTTCGGTCCTATCCAGGGTCTCCAGATCCTTGTTCCGTTCACGAATCCAGCTTTCGTGGACAGCGATCTCCCGGCCGAGCCTCTCGAACTTCTTGGCCAATCCCATTTGTTCCCGAGCCTGGTCCAGTCGTTGCTGATCCAGGGTCTTGATGGCCTTCAATGCATCATTAAATGAATTCTGCTGAAGTTCACGTTCGGTCTTAAGCGCTGCGATCTGCTCGGGAAGTCCCTTGAGGGGCTCCAGGACGTCATGGATGGCGGTGAGGGTATTGTGGATGACCTGGAGTTGTTGGTCCACCTGGGCTTCCCGGTCCGAGCGAGTTGCCTCGCCATGCTCCTCGGGACCTTCCACGCTTCTCGTATCGCTCGGGGGCGGGGTTTCGGTGGCCGTCTGCGATCCCGAGTCTCTCATCAAGCCAAGGCCAACCGAGTTCTCGATCTCGGTTCTCTCGTCCGCCAGGCTCTCATCGACTGGAGAGAGGAACACCTTGTCGTCGTCGTTCGGGGACTCGTCCTGGAATTCAATCATGTTGTCGTGCGGGTCTTTGCCCTCGAACACGCCCTCGTCTTTGTTCTCGCCCTCCTCTTTGTTCTCGCCCTCCTCGTCATCTTCCGGGGACTTGTCCTTGTCCTCGCCCTCGCCCTCGCCCTCGCTTTCGCCCTCGTTCGTGTTGATGTCACGGCCCCAGACCTCCTCCTGGGTTTCTGGCGTTGGTGCCTGGACGAGCGCTCTTGGGGGGGGCAGGGGTCCTTTCGGGGGCTTGGTTTTGAAGAGAACGATGAGTCCGATGGCCGCCAGGCACATCATCAGGATGGCGCCCAGCGTGATCCAGTCCAGTTCCAGGCTGCTCCAACCGATGGAGTCGGGGGGCCGCTGGGTTCCCTTCAGGGTCAGAAAGGCCGGTCGGCTGTCCGATGTCATGGGAAATAGATGCAGAGTCCTGCTCACCTGGAAGGCCTTGGCCCCTTCCGGACTCAGCAAGAGCCCGTCTTCCGCCAGGTACACCAGCTCGGTGCCGAGGCTGCTGTTGGCCACCATTCCGATCGGGAGTCTCCGGTCTACCTGTGCGCGCTTGAGACCCTGGCATTCTGTCCTGTCCTTGCTCAGCCAGTCCCAGCGCTCCTCTTCACTGCAGTCCACAAGACTCGGCTCGTCCTGGTCGAAGGGCAGGCCCTTCCTGTTCATCAGCAGGGCGTGCAACCCGGAGCTCGCCAGCCAGGGTTCCTTGAACAGCCGGATCAGGTGGAGAAGCTCGGTGTCCAGGTCGATACTGGCTGTCTTGGCTCCCGCCGAAAGGCTCGGCTCCAGTTCCTCCACCTCGACCACCATTCCGGTCAACTTGTCGGGAGGGCTCAACTGGGGGTCGATGCGGGGGACCAGGTGAAAGGCCCGTTGACTGGGTGCCGTGATCGAACTCGGGTGTGGCGATTCGGCGGCGTGGGAGAGGGCGCCGGCCAGGACCCACAGATCATGCGCACTGCCTCGGGATTCGCCAGTGGTGCGAACGCCGAATCTATCCGGCTCCAGGAAGAGCTCCACGCCGGTGACATTGACCACCGGGCTGGGGGCCCCCTGGTACGGCCCGGCCTCCTCGGTGGAAGTCGGACGTGTCCAGTCCATGAACTTCAGCTTCAGGGTTTCCACTCCGACCCGGAATTGCCCGTCCTCCTGTCCCCAGGCAGCCTGTCCGGTCGAGAACACCAGAATCGCGGCAAGCGCGAGGGCACAGGTTGGAATGGCGCACCTCATTGGTGTTCTCCCTGGGTGGTGGGGTTCCCTTCGCCGCTCCATTGCCAGTCCTCGGGCAGGCCGGTAACCGGGTGGTCGAGAATGTCGGGAGGTTCCCCGATGTCGGGTTCGATGTATGACAGGTCCCCCCGGCCATCCCCCTCGAACAGGGAGACGCGGCCTTTCTGTTCGTCGAGTTGGAACCCGTACCAGACCTCGCCACCGCCACTTGAGATGGCCTTGACGAACAGACGCTTCCGGCAGAAGGTCGACGTCTCGATGTCCAGCCTCTCCTGGTCGGTGTCTCCCTGGCGGAGCTCATCGACGACCGGTTTCGGGATGCGTTGGCGGTAGACGAACAGGAGGGACTGGCGTTCGGGGCGCGCCATCCGGTAGAGGGCCCGACATCGCCCCATGGGATCGAGCTGGGTGTTCAGGTCCACGACCACCTTCTCCCACCAGTTCAGGGCTGTGGCCACGATCTGCTCGGACATGCGTGCTGGTGTGTCCTGGTAGTCGAACTCCCAGGCATAGGTGGCCGCACCACGGGCCACAGCAAGCTTGGCATCCTCGGCCCGTCGGCCTCCGCCTTCCTCGGTGCCTCGTACCCAGTCCACGCGGGTCTCGTCATTGGCCAGTCCGGACTGGCGCAGGACGGCCACCAAGGCCTTCTTGATACCCGGGAGGCGGGCGCTGCGACCACTGAGAATGACCCGGTTGACCGGGGCTTCCTCGCCCCCCAGCCCCAGGCAGCAGCCCTTGGTGATCAACAGGACGAGCTGCCGATAGGGCCTTGCCCACATCGGAACCATCAACAGTTCCCTGTCCTGGAGGTCATCGACCCCCATGGACACGGATCTGCGGCGCTCCAGGGTGTCCCGGGTCCACACCTTCCACATCCCGCCATCCACGTCATCGTCATCGCCGACGACAAAACTCTTCCAGCCCTCGTCCATAGACCAGAGACGCTTGCAGTGTTCGGCGGTGGACTTCACAGCAACGCGGTCCAGGTAGTTGAGGTTGCACAGTCGATCCGGGTGCCATCTCTCTCCGGGGCTGAGTCCCCGGAGGGCGATCATGTCCTCGACCTTCTTCATGGCGGTGGGGACTTCGGGCAGGTGCTTCTTCAGGGCGTCGCAGAGCACGGTGCCCGGCTCGATGTGCTGGCAGAACACCAGGTCGAAGTCGTCTCCCCCGACTGGAATACCCGAGCGACGGACCAGGTGAATGTCCCGTTCCTCGACTTCAAGAAGGGCCAGGTCCGTGGTCCCGGCGCCCATGTCGAAGACGAGCCAGCGCTCGGGAGTGGCGTCTTTGGACCGGGTGGTCCCGCCTCGCTTCCTTTCGTGTCGATCCAGGCTGTGCTCCCACCATGCAATGGCCTCGGATTCACGCAACAACCGGACCGTGGGACGTTCCTGGAGGGGCCCCTGCAGGCCCTGGTGAGCGTTTCGGAGTACCCGCATCACCTCTTTGCCTGCCATCTCCGCAGCGTTCTCCAGCACCTTGACCTCGCGGTGGGAGAAGGAGTTGGGGATGGTGACGAAGAGGGTCAGGCCTTCCTGGAGGACACGCCTGCACAGGCTGGTGCGGTGACGCTCGGGAAAGCCGACACCGGGTGCCGAGTCGCCGTGGAGCATGGCGTAGCCCTGGACCGTCTCGCTGTGCTGGGGAACCAGGGCCATCAGCAACAGCTCTTGGAAGACCGCCTCCACCACCCCGGGAAGATTGAACAGGGGGGTGGAATCCCTTCCCTCCCCGTCGTTGCTGGGCAGGTCCAGGAGGCGCTTGACCGAGGTGTAGTAGGAGGTGCTGTGATCGGGATGAGCCTGTTGAATCTCATCGGCCACAGCCCCCAGGAAGCAGTGGTTCTGTCGGCCTCCGAGCTTGTTCTTCCCCTCGCCATGCAGTGGAACCCGGGAGAACAGGATCTGGCTCCCCACCAGGGGTGCCTGACCGCCCACCAGGGCGCTGCGCTGGCCAAGCTCGCCGAAGTTCACGGGGACGGGGATGTCCGCCGGGGGACGGTCCGGAAGACGGGACCAGACCACGGCGCTGGCCGAGGTCCCCAGGTCAATCGCCAGGAACACGGGAATCCGGTCGATGGACTCCTCGGGAACCTGGGGTGGGGCCAGCGGTTGAATCCGGATCGGGTAGGTCGCCTGGTCCTCCTCCTGTTTACCGGGTGAGGGATCGGGGGGGCTGTCCGCGGACTCTTCGCCCTGGGAGATGCCAAGCCCCCAGAGCAGCTTCTTCAAGAACCCACGCACGGGGGGAACTTCGTTCGAATCGTGGTCGTCGCGGCTCATGGCGACTCCGGGCCCTGCTGGGGGAGGGACGAGGTGTCCGGGGAGGGTTCTACTCGACGAGGATGCCAGATGCGGACTCCGCTTCCAGTGGTCTTCGCCGCCTTGAAGGTCTCCTGGAGGGTCAGGTTCACGGTGCCTGGGGTCTGGGGGTCCATTGCCGCGGTAAGGCGGAAGGGCCCCTCCTCGGTATCGAGAGAGACCGCCACCCCGTCGGTCACGGGCCCCTGGAGGATCCTCCGGGACACGACCCTCTGCAAGGAACCAGGCGGTTCGGGGGACCTCCAACGGATCTCCTGCCTGATCATGCTTCCGTGGAAGGTGACGCCAGGGGAATCAGGCCAGCTAATCGAGAAGCCATAGGTCCCGTGGGGGACCTGGGCAGGAAAGCGCCCGTGGCTGGTCTGGGGCCAGATCCAGCCCCGAAAGTAGACCCTGGGAAAATCAGGTTCGACCACCTCGAACAGGTAGTGTCGCCAGCGCAGCAGCCAGCTGCCGTGCCCAGGGATCGAATCCAGCAGGGGCAGGATCTGCCCGGTGGTGTCCTCGTCCGCGCACTTCACCTGCTGCCAGTCCTGGAACGGGCGGAAGGGAGACGGATCTTTGTCAGGACCTGCTTCCAGGCACCAGCGACCCCCCTGGACCTGTCGTGCCACGAGGTGCTCCAGCCCTCCTGTGCCGTCGCCGGTCTCCTGGAGCCACAGGTGGACCTCAGGGGTACCGGCGGCCAGCTCCTGGCGCTTGAAGGCGGCCTGGATGGGGGCCAGTGAGGCCCCATCCGGGCCGACGCGGTCTCCACCATCGATCGACCAGCGGGAGTCCCTGTCCAGGATGAGGGCACTGTAGTCGACGGAGCCTGTTCCGTTCAGAACAGCGATGGCCGCGTTTCCGGTCAGGCCTCGAAAATCCACGAAGAGTGGGCCGTCTGGTGGGACCTGGATCGTGCCCTGGCCATCCGTCTCACAGGGAAGCCAGTCCCGTCGGTCCGGAAAACCGACCGCGTGGATCCAGGTGGACAGTCGCAGCGTCGGGTGTTCGCTGCAGATCCAGAGGCGCAGTGCTCGTTTCTCCAGGGTGATCTCCAGGCGGGGGTCCAGGGGAAGGCGGAAGCGTCCGCCTTCCAGCACCTGGATCTTGGAGAGCACCGAGGACTCACTGCCGGGGATCCAGCACTCCACCCGGTCGATGGGGTCGAAGGCTGGCGGGCAGGCCAGCTCAAGGGCCGCTGCCTGTCCCCCGGTCCGGGGGTCGCTGGCCATTCTCACGGCCTGGTGGGGGGCATCCCGGGTCAGGGGAATGTTGACCTGGATCCTGTGACCGGGCTGTTCTAGCTCCGCCGCCTGCCACCAGATCCCGGAGGTGCAGGAGGCAGCGGGGCTTGGAGTGACCTCGAATCGACTCAGGCCATCGGGACCGATCGAGGGTCGGGCAAGGGACGCCAGGTCCTCGCCACTGCTTCCCTGGACCGTGAAGTACAGGCGGTCACTGCCCTCTGGCCGCCAGGATCCGGACTGACTGGAAGGAGATGCGGCCAGGTGGCCGATGACATCGTCCTGTCCTCGGCAGTGAAAGGACAACAGGACGGGCGCTGCCACGTCTTCGGTCAGGCACGACAGGTCGCCGGTGTAACGCAGGGGCTGGCGGGTCTGGCGCTGCAGGACGAGGGTCCGGGGGGTGGAGAGTCCCTCGACCTGGACCGTCAGTGTGTGTGGCGCCGGGCCATGGGAGCTCAACTGGAGCGCCTGGATGGCCTGGCCGGTGTGAACGATCTCCGCCACGCCCCCCTCGACCACGGCCTTGATACCGCGAAAGTCGGTGGCGATGGGCAGGTCGGTGTCCAGGTGCGCCCAGTCGGTCACCGACTCCCCGTCTGTCGGATCCCTGGGCTCGACGTGCACGGTGACGGCTTCGGGAGGCGGGTCCTGGAGACTTACCTGGGACAGGTCCAGGATGCCGAGGGGTTGCAAGCCCACCGATTGCGACGCCGACCCCGGGGGAACTTTGAGGCTCGCGGCCAGGAGTTCGTGCAGGGACCGTGGAAAGCCGAGTCCTTCCAGTGTCAGCCGCAGTCCGGCACCGGATGCCACCGTCCAGCCGATCTCCGGGCCGCCCTGCAGGGAGATCCTGGAGCGGCTGCTCCTGGTTGAGCCCGTTGCCACCTGGAGTCTGCATCGGCCCGGGTCCCAGGCGGTCAGGAAGATGCGGTGTTCCGGGTCCAGGGACCAGATGCCGTCCAGTCGGGTGAGGACCTTCTGTTCGTCCTTCTTCTTCAGGCGCGGCGGACGTTGGCCCTCCTGGACCTTTTGCTGGAGAACGAGGCGAATGTCCTGGGCATCCAGTCGAAGCAGGTTGGGGCCCAGGTTGATGTACAGGACGCTTGTCTCCTCCTCGGGGTCGGTCAGGGTGATGAGGCACCTGTCGGCGAACAGAGGTCGCCGGATCAGGCGCCCTGCCTTGACCTGGATCCAGTGGAGGTCTCGGGCGAGTGCATCCTCGTTGTTCAGGGGAGTGGAATCCTCCACGTCGGGAATTCCGGCGAGCCTCCTCAGACCTCGTCGAAGCGCGGGCCGGGCCAGGGCATCGGCCTCCCAGTCCCCGCCGAGATGCTGCAGGACATCCTCTTCCCATCGGTACTGGACGATCACTGCAGCATGTCTCCCATCTCAGCGGCTCCTCGGGGCCGCACCGCCCCGAATCTGGTAGTAGATCTCCAAGTCGCTGAGGATCATCGCATTTGCCTGTTTGGATGCCACCTCGTGGAGGTCGCTGATGACGGCCAGGGTGAGTCCTTCCCCGGTGGTCAGAGCCCGTTCTCGTCGGCTTGCGCGGACGGCTCGGAAGGGGTCGAAGACCCCTGCGACAAAGGCGCTGCTGGTGGCATGGACATAGCGGGCCTTCTTGATCCTGGCGCGGTGTCGCCGTTGCCACAGCGCAGCCGCCACCTCGTCTCGCGTGTCGTGATCAGTGGCGATCCGGCCGGGGGTCAGAGAATGACAGGCATCGGTGTGGGCGGCGAATCCAGGCTGGGGCGCATGGGACTCCAGTTCGGGGAATTGGGCCCAGTCCTGGGGGCTCAGTCGAGGGAGCTCCGTGTTGCCACTGTCCAGATCTGCCACGGGGATGCCACAGGCGTAGTAGCGCATTCTGCGAACGCCAGACGTGGTGGCTCCATTTGCACTATCCGGGGGGCGGACCGCGGTGATGGTGCCGGTCTTGCCACCGACCCGGTCGGTGATCACGCTGCTTCTCTCTCCGAGTACGGAAAAATCCCCGGCCCCGGTTCCCGCGTAGCCTGGACCGGGCTGGAGGACACGCCGCATGGCCTGGCGCAACAGAGTCTTCTGTTCAGGGGTGACGAGGGCTTCCGAGGAAGGCTGGTCCCTGGCGTCTGGACTCGCCACGATCCAGGGGGCGGCCAGGCGGCCGTCCTCGGAGGTCGGAATACCCGTCATGACCGCCAATGAAAGCGCGGAGGCCTCCACGTCCTGGCCCCAGGAGATGAGCCCGATGGAGCGGGCAGGGCGATTGGGGATCACCCGTCCTGGAATGCCCTCCAGGAGGTCCTGGCAGCTTCCGGAAGCCGGCCAGCCGTCCGGGGCAAAAGCGGCAGGCCCTGGGACCTCAGGGTAGCGGAAGCCCACGCCTGCCTTGACGCCGGGAAGCCAGGGACGTTTCGAAGCCTCTGTGGGATAGGGCGCACAGGGTGCCCATCGGTCCTCGTCCCCTTGTTGCCGGATGGTGCCCTGGGCTGACTCGTACTGAAAGCGATGTCCCAGCTCCAGCAGGGTGCGCCAGAGCTGGTTCTCGGAGAGGCTGCCGGCAGGGGTCTCGGTTCCCGGTCCCTGAATGGCGAGCCTCAGGGCGGCTCCCAGGCTCCTGCTGCGCGGGAGAACCAGTCCCAGGGGGTGGCCGGGTCCCCGGGAGAACACCAGGGGCCCCTCTCCCAGCCCCAGGTCGCGCTGCCGGAGGTTCACCTGGGCGTTCAGGCGCCGGCCAAAGGGAATGCCGGCGTCCAGGAGCGCGTAGCCGGCCATCCCAAAGTACACATTGCAGGAGCGGGCGAAGGCCTCGATGAAGGTGTCCCGAGGAGTGCTCTGGTCCGTGGGAACCACAGAGTGACTGCCCAGGCATCGGAAGTGTCCCTCTGACTGGTCGTCCCGTCGTCTTGGATCGGTGACCGGGGTGAGCCGCCCCCGATCATTCCAGGAATACACCCGGAGACCCCGGCTGCAGAGATCAGCGGTGCCCTTCTTCGTGGTTTCGACGTCCAGCATGCCCGCTCGTGCCAGGGCGATCGAGGTGGCCAGCTTGTAGGTGGAGCCGCCTGCCTGGTTGCGGGTGAAGGCCCAGTTCTGTGCCGCATCAAAGGTCCGACCCTCCAGGCGCCGCCTGGCGACGTCCTGCGCCTCCTGGTCCGGGGAGAGGTTCGGGTCGAAGGGTGGCCAGTTGGCTGCGGCCAGGATTGCGCCGGTGTTGCTGTCAAGCAGGACGGCAGACGCGCGACCGGAGCGCTTCAGAATCTGGCTGTCCAGGGTCAGGCGGTTCATCACCTGTGTCAGGGCCCGATGAACGATCCGCTGAAGGTCCCCGTGGATGCTCAACTCGATGCCCTCGTGCCGGTCGGCCTCGCCGACCACCTGGTCGGTGAGCGCGGCCTCGAGGCCGCTGGAGTGGCGACCTCCCCGCCCGATCAGTTGACCGGCATCGGTCTCAAAGGGATAGACCCGCCGGTCACGGTGATCGTCGGAGCTGGGTTGGGTGATCGCGGCGATGTCTCCCGTGTCGCGAAAGACGAGATCCGGGCCGTTCCAGTGGAGCCTGTCACCGCTCTGCAGGGGCTTCCATGGACCGCCGGGGATGCGAGCCAGGGTGGAGTCCTCTTTTCCTGCCGCGATCAACAGGCAGTGGGGATGGGCCTCTTCCAGGGGCCCCAGACTGATCCGATCGCCGCTTCCCTCACCAATCCCCATTCGGCCGAGGGGAAAGGCGGTGCCGTGGAAGCGCTGTCCACTCCTGACCCGGGCGAATTGCCGTCGGTCCACGCCACCCCAGGTCGCCAGGCTCTCGACCCTCTGCAGGACAGTGGCGGACTCGGATCCGGAGACGGTGGAAGGAGAGGCACAGAGCTCGCCGAGGAGTCTTCCCTCGACGGTCTTGTCGGGTTTGCTCGGGTGGGGGACTTCGACCTTGATCGGTTCCTCGGATCCGGTCAACAAGAGCAGGTCATCCTGTCTCAGTCCGCCCCAGTCTGCGACCACGCGCAGCTGGGGACTGGTGGAACCGTCCCGCATTTTCAGGGAGGTGAAGGGGCTGCCATTCATCCGGCTCGACCGCAGGCGGTCCTCATCGTCACCGGACACCCGAGGGACCCCCTGTTGGCTCATCCCCCACCAGATGCCAAGCAGGCGTGTCGGGACGGGCAACAGGGGGTCCTCGTCCCTCAGGGTGTGCAGCCTGACCGGTTCCGGGGCCTTCCCGTCCTGGGCGTTTGACCGATCTGTCTGCCGGAGGGTGTCGAGTCCCTGTTCGGTCAGCACGTACTGCCAGTCAAAAGTGAAGTGCAGGAGTGAAGCCGCAGCCAGGTAGGTGCCCTCGGCCAGGTGGTCATTGGCCTGGGCGATTGCCCGCAACAGGGAGCGGTCGTAGCGGTAGCGGTTGCGGAGGGTCTGCACCTTGTCAGTGAGCGGGTGCACGCTTCCGGCATCGACGCAGCGATCCTGGAGGGGATCGCGCCAGCGAACCTGGGGGGGCTGGACCGAGCCTGGAACCCCGGGGACGAGACAGAGGACGCCCTCGTCGACGAGCTGCTGGACCTCCTCTTCCCACTGTCGAGCAATTCGAACATGGGGGAGGTGGGAGCCCTTGAAGAGCGCCCGTTCGGAGACGAGTGTCCAGGGTCCCGGTCCTGTCAACGACCATCGGGGCGCCGGGTCCTGGAGCCAGACCCTGGAGCCGCCGGTCTCCTGGTAGTTTCGAGGCAGGGTGAGGCTGATCAGGCCGTCTTCCTCGGCCACCCGCAGGGGGGAGAGCCCCAGCCACAGCAGGTCCCCCGCTTCCAGGGCGACCTGCTCACCCTGTCGCAGGGGAAGCGCAGGCCCCTGTCCGGGGCGTTCGAGTCGGGTGTGGTCGTGGGTCACCAGTGACTCCACGCAGCGCAGGGTGGCGCCGCAGAGTTCTGGAGGCCCGATCGCCACATGGTGGGCGCCCACACCGGGCAGGCGCAGCACCGTGTCTGCATCCCGGGCGCCGCCGACGATGCCCTGGTCGAGGAGGGCTCCCACGTGTTCCAGGCGAAACCCCTCCCCTCGGCGTTGGATGCGCAGCACCATGCCGTCGAACATGAGGGTGCTGCCCGCCTCGAGCGACACGGGTTCCTCGGTGCCCGCCAGAGCGAAGAGCAACCGGTCCGTCCCCTTGGTCGGGTCCTCCTCCAGGGTCACGACCCCGAGGTCCCCGGAGTCAGTGGCGGGCAGGTAGATCGTGTTCTGGGGCGGGTCCATCCGGGACTGCCAGACCGTTCCCCCCAGGAGGGCGCTGAAGACCACCACCATCGCCAGGATGGTGAGGGCACTGCGGCGGCCGAGTTGACGGGGGGAGGGTTCGCTCATGGGGAGACCGAGGCAGTTGTGGCGGTTCCCTGGCGCAGGAGGTCTCGGCGGCGTGCTGACAGCACCAGTCCCAGAGCCAGCCCGATCAGCAGGGCATAGCTCAAGGCCGCCGAGCCCCCGTTGCTGACCCAGGGCAGGGTCAGTCCAGTGGGAGGAATCCAGCCGAAGCAGCTGGCCACGTGCACGACCACCTCCATCCAGAGATAGAAGGCCGTGAAGGCGCAGAAAAACCCAGATTGGCGCAAGGCGGTGCGCGACTTCACGCCGGGCTGTTCCGAACGCTCCAGCGTGTGTTCGGCGACCCCGATGAGGAACATCACCAGCACCAGGTAGCAGAGCCCCGTCATCGCCACAAAGGGCGTATTCAGGGACTGGATCAGGGCGATCCAGGCCAGGTCGGAGTGGAGGTTGGCCACCCAGGCCACGCCCTGCTCGCCGTAGGCCCCGGCGGCGATCCACTGGGCCCGGATAGACCAGTCGGCTCCGATGGCGTACCAGGGGTCTGACTTGATCAGGAAGCGTTCCGTGGCCCGCTGCAGATCCGGAAGCACCTCCTGGAGATCAAAGACCAGGTGGTAGGTGGCGATGGAGGCCACTGCCGTGCCGATGACCAGTGCGATGGCTGCGCCGACGCGGCTGACGAGGCTTCGGGTAGGCAACACCCCGTCGAGAAGGGAGCGCTCCCTGGAACGAGGCATGGACCAGTACAGGACAGTCCACAGGATCGCAGGCACGGTCACCATCAGGGGCCCGAAGTCACCCTGGATGGTGAATGTCAGGGTCGTCACGAAGAGCACCAGGGCCACGACGGACAGGATCGAGGACAGGTCTGGCGCCCAGCGGATGGCGGCTTCCCAGAGGGCTCCGGCCACCAGGGCGGCCGCGAGGACGCCAAACTGGATCGTGCCCTTGAGCCACAGTGCTCCAAGCCCCAGGAGCAGGAGTACTGCGATGCCGTAGCGGACCGTGGCCACCGCCATCCCCGCCCCGAATGTCCATGTGCGGGCCAGGCCCCTCTGGGACTCTGGCCCTCGAAGCAGCCAGAGTGGATCTGACCACTCGGCGAAGGCCGACCGCCCGGACGTTCCGTCGGGCACCCGGGTGCGGAGGGACGTCTCTCCCCGGCCACGGACTCCCCTGGACCAGGTCAGCGTCAGCAGTCGGGCCAGTCCGAACCCCAGGAACACCGCCGCGATCTCGGCGGGCTTGAAGCCCAACCCGAATCCGAACTCCAGGTTGTTGTGGGCAGCCCCTCCTTGGGCGCGTGCCACGACGGCGAACCCCAGGAGCCAGCCGGGTACGAACAGGACCGCCGCCAGGTCTCCGTTGCCCGAGCCGAACAGCCCGCCGTCACCGCCGATGTGGGGGTGGTTGCGGAAGACATGCCAGGCACGCCTGGCCCACTCCGGGTGTGTCAGCGGTTCGGGCGCTGTCAGTCCGCTGGCAGGATCGGTGGCGCCATAGAGGTCATCCAGGTCCAGGCCTCTTGTGGAAACGCTTGAAGACGGTGAGGTGTCCCCGAACAGGTGTCCTGCCAGCTCCTCGGAGGTCAGGGAGTGGGTCGCCTGCTTCCCGTTCACCGGGGAACCGGCCCCAGGTCGCTCTCGCGCGGCAGTCCAGAGGTTGGCGAGTCGTTCCGGCGTCTCCAGCAGGGCATGGCCTGCCTCCGACAGTCGACGGACCATCCAGGGGTGGTCCATCAAGATGGCGAATCCCCCAAGTGCCGCCAACACCACGACGGTCTGGAGAACCAGGTGCTGGACCGAGGGCATCAGTGGGAAGTGCTCCGCAGGTCCCCAGAGTTTCCACAGGACCGCGTCGAGGACCAGGGCAGTCGCGATGGTCAACAGGCCCCAGCCAGTCTCCCGGCGGAAGGCCTTCCAGCATCGCCATGCCATCCGCCACCGGGTCGCCAGCTCCGTGCTCCCCCACTTGTATTCCCGGGTCGCGGCCAGCGCGGCGGGAATGGCGAACGCGGCGATCGCTGATGAGAACCAGGTCCTCTGGAGGAAGTCCGGGTTTCCCAGCAGGCGTGGATCGGCGCTGGTCAGACCCTGGAGGTGACAGCCGATCAGCAACAGCAAGGAGATCGCTCCAAGCACGATGGGCAGGGACCAGGCGAAGGGGTCGGTCTCATGAAGCTCGTCCAGAGAGGCACCCGAAGGGCTGGACAGGAGGATCATCTCGCGCATGGTCCGGACACCGGACACCAGGAGGATGCCCAGCAGGAGCAGGAGGGGCACTGTTCGCTCGTACCGGGGAATGGACTGTCGCAGCTCCAGGACCTGGCCTCCGATGGCCAGCTGATCCCCGGCGTCGTGTGGGACCCAGTCGCTGGCGCTCAGTTCTCCACTGCCTCGGGCCATGACGGGCCGCAGGGGGTGTCCTGGGGGCAGGGGATTTACGAGCCGGCTGTGCAGGCCTCCTTCAACCCCCTGGCAGAGATGCAAGAGGGCCACCTCGGACTGGTCGGAGGGCAAGGATTCCACGGCCCAGGACGGCACGGGAAGGTCGATCACGGGTCGCAGTGCGTCCAGCTCGTCCTGGGAACGGTCCACGCCGTCAACCCGGACGATGGGCCTCTCCTGGGCCAGCACGTCCAGGTCGGTCAGGTCGTCTTCGGCTGGCTCCGGCTCGATGCGCACCTGGAGAATGGCGTAGGAGCGGGGATCCCCCCGCAGGCCCAGGAGCTTCTTCCTGTCGCAGTCCGGGATGCCCCAGGACCTCCCCGGCTGGTACAGGCGGCCTGCAGCCAGGGAAGTCAGGGCCTTCAGACCCGTGGGCCGATCCGTGGGCGCCACGGAAACCACCTGGGTGGAGGAGCCCTCGGCGCCCCAGGGGCGTGTCCGGGATTGGATGCGGTAGCGGGAGGAGCCCACCAGCAGCAGGCCGTTCGGCGAAACCGTGCCCGTTCCCCGGGCCTCGATCGTCCAGTCCGCCTCTCCTCCCCACCGTCGCCACCAGGGCTGGGACCGGTGGCAGTGGACGACCTCCTCTCTGGACCGAGGGTGGGCGACGACCTCCAGGCCCTTTCGGCTGGCCCTTCGCAGCAGCGAGGCGGAGTGAGGACGACCGTCGGGTTCGGTGAGGGGCACAGGGTGGCGTGCATCGGGTTGGGCCATCAGCTGGCTGGCGATGCCGTCGGTCTCCAGGACCATGGACTGACGGGCCAGGGTGTCGCTGAAGGGAATGCGGTCCCTTCGGGCGATGGTCTGGACGGGCGCCAGGGCGTTCTTGAGTACCAGGCCCGCATAGGTGTCCAGGGGAGTCTCGGACCAGGCCCTGCCCCCCAGTCCCCCGGGCGCCAGGGCCAGGCCGTCGGGACAGCCCCCGACCCGCAGGGTGCCGTCCTCGCAGACTCTCAGTGAGGTGTGGGCCAGGGGAATGGTCGTTCCGGGAACCCGGGGAACGTCCAGGCTGCCCAGGAGGACTCCTTCGGCATCCAGCAGACGGAGCTGGCTCGAGGGGACCGACCGGACGGTGTGTCGGTGTGCCCCGGTGGGCAGCGCGGCGGTTCCTGCGCACTGCTCCGGGGTGACCAGGCTGTTGCGGGGGACCCCGGTCAGGATGACGCTCGTCGGTCCCAGGGCGAAGCGCGGGGCGCTGCCCCCGTCGTTCCACCGGGCGAAGCCCGTGGGCTCCAGGAACTCTGCGCTGCGGTGGTCCGAGGCGTGGGTGTAGCCCCAGTCTCCCTCTTCGGTCAGGGAGAGCTGGCCGTGGACCTTGTCCACGCCCGGTTCGGCAAACCGCAGGGTGTTCTCTCGATCGCTTCCCAGGGAGATCGGCATGTCCTGGGGGGCCTCGTGGGCCACCAGCAGGGCATAGCCCGAGCGGCCTCTGTCCCCGCAGTGGGTCAAGAGCGGGACGATGGCAAAGCACACCACCAGGACCAGGCAGGGGGCTCCGACCCATCGCAGGATGCGCAGCCAGTGGTCGGGAAGCTCGTCCCGGATGCGGTGAATCCACGGGCCCAGGCGCTTCACTCGTGGATCCGGTTGTCTGGGTGGACCTTGGAGAGTGCCAGGTGTTCGGTCTCGCTCAGTTTTACGTCCAGGATGCAGCGGATGGCCAGATTGGTGCCCTTCGACCCGGAGATCGTGCTCTCTGCACTCACCCAGTGGTAGGTGACTTCCTCAACGTGGTGCAGGGACATGACCCTGGTGTTCCCGTATTCTGCGGACCAGCTGCGCCTGAGGCTGGGGGGTGTCCCGGGTGGATCCATGTTCTTCGGACACTCCGGGAACTTCTTCCGGACAGCCTGGGTCTGGCGCCGATGAGCTGCCCGGTCCAACAGAACCTCGCTCCCGTCGACCTTTCGGTCTGCAAGCAGGTTCACGACCATGTTCCAGGGCAGGATGGTCTCGGGTTGGAATTCGGCCCACATGCCCACACGCGCGATGTACCTGTAGCTCACCTCAGTGGCAGAAGGGGTCTTCAGGCCCTCTGCGATCTCTGCTGCCACGAGGGCTCGGATCTCCTCCGTGGTCCTGGGCTGCTCCCATTCGATCACATCTTCTCGGATGAAACCTGCTGTGAAGCCCTCCACGCCCTGGAGTTCCACTTTGAACCAGTCCTTTGGTTCCTGGTTCTCGAACTTTTCCTGCACGGATCTTCGGTTCTCGATCAGGATCACTGGCGTGTTCACTGAAAGCACACGGAGCGAGGGGCATCCTTCGTCATCGACCCGGGGGCACTCGCGCACCTTTGCTCGACGCTCAGAGACGTGGCGCACCGACTGTTCGCCGGTACAGGCGTGGAGCCATCCGAACAGAAGGAGGACGCTCATTCCGTCTCCTCCACCCAGGCAAAGGCGTCTCGCCAGCGACGGTGAAAGGGTCGCCACTGGGTGGGGAGGAGGGACAGCGTCCGGGAGTCCGGGTCCGGATTGATCAGCACCATCGAGGCTGCGAGTCGTCCGGGTTTTCGCCAACGTCGCCCGCGCAGGTCCTCGAGCAGTTCCTCGACCTCGACGAGGTCGGGGCCCAGGTCCGTCCGGGCGGCCAGCCGCTCCCGCAGCTGGGTCAGGCCGGCGCGGAGGCGCTTCTCGCCTACCGGGCCCTGGGCCAGGCTCGGCCAGGGGACGTAGGGCCGGATGAAGCCTTGCCAGAGGTGACTGGCCAGGGGGATGCGCACACGCTTCAAGGACCCCGGGTCCCGGGGGCCGGCGGTGACCAGGCAGACCGGGACCGGACCCTGGCCGCGTTCCAGGGGGAGGGGTTCTGGATGGCCCATGGCGC
>CAZMNK010000037.1:36956-41836 GCA_964567625.1 uncultured Enterobacterales bacterium
CGAACCCGATCAGGGCGTCCAGCTGGGACTGGTGCCACCGCTCTCCTTCCTCGTGGCCCTGGAATGCCGCAAGGCTCAGGTGACCGTAGACCACTGCGACCTGTTCGTAGAAGGCCTGTGGCCTGGAGAGGTGCCACACGAACTGAAATCCCCGCCCTTCGGGAAGAAGTCGGGCTTCTTCGGCCTGGGTGGCCTCTGCGCAGGCCTCGACGAGCGTCTCTGCCCACATGGGGCCGCGGACCCAGGAGATCTCCGCCCGGGGTGGTGGTGGACGGCCTCCCAGCCTGGGTTCATAGGACGGTGGGGGGACAGACCTGGGGATTTCCTCGGGCGGTGGCAGGTCCACGACACCGATGGGTGCCGGCTGCTCTTTCTCGGGGGCCGACAATTCCACGATGCCAATGGCCTCGTGTGGAGGGATCTCCTGGGTAACAGTGAGCTCGCTGGGAGGGTCCAGGGCCAGCTCTTCGAGGGGGATCTCCCGTTCGATCGGCTTCTGAAGGCGAGCACCTTCCTTTACGGCCCCCTTGCCCTTTCCGAGCCGCTCTTTGAGTTCATTCAGCTGCTGCATTGGTGTGCGCTTTTCAGGCGCGACTTCAAGTCTGACGGCTCCCTTCGCTTCGGGATCCTCCAGTTCTCTCCGTCGTCCGCCAAGCCAGACCCAGAGGAAGAGAGCCCACAACGCGACCCCCCCGGTCAACACCCCCACAAGATTGGCGTTTGCGCCCCACCTCATCGCTATTTCCAGAGGTGCCCACCCCACATACGGAGCCACCTCAAACCTCTGTGGCGGTGGCGGCCAATCCGGAAGGGAGGCTCGGACCTCGCCGGTCACGGTGGCCTGGACCTTGGCAACCGTCAGGATTGCCTGGCCGGCAGTACCCGGGTTCGGGGAGGCGGTGTTCCCGCGTCCGGGGGGCTGCAGGCCAAAGGCGGAATCGGGGTCACCCCCCACCAGGGGAAACAGCGCCAGGCTCAACTTGGTTTTCTCGGTGGGTGGAGAACAGGCCGCCAGCTGCCAGGTCTTGTCCTCGGAGATCACGGAACAGGACGAGCCATCCTCGAACTCGGCGGTACCAATGACCACGGGGCCCGTCCAGCCCCCGATGCTGCGGTCGGAGAAGACGGTCAGTGCCTCTGGGAAAACCCGTTGGGTCCCCGGTGGCTTCGGAAGCCACGGTAGGACGAAATCCGGCACAAGCTCGCGAACATCCTCGACTACGCTCGCGAGCTCTTGGCCTGGCGCCCAGAGGTGCAGGCGCCAGGCACTCTCCAGGGCCTCAAAGGTCTCGGAAAATGCTTCGGGAAAGACCCCATTGGCCAGGAGCAGGGGGGCGTCCTTCGTCCCGTCGAGTCCCAGGGCCGCAGGGGTGGTGTCGGCACTGGCCATCAGCCCCTGGGGATAGACCTGGTCCAGCCGCCAGAGACCGCCTGGGGGCATGCAGCTGGAGGGCTGGAGGGCATCACCCTGGGTGGGCTGGCCGACCTGGGTGAACCGACCCTCGTTGTCCAGGACACAGGCGTCGACATACACCAGGATAGGAGAGGGGCTCTTCTTGCTACACCGGCGTCCCCTGACGGCCCGGACGCCGGTCATGGGAACCCCACGGGTCCAGGAGGGCTTTCCCCGGACCTTCTCCAGGGTCCAGGTGCAGGTGGATCTCCCCCCCTGGGAGAGGGTCTGGGCCCGTGCGGGGGCCGTTGACAACAGCAGGCCGAAAATTCCCACGATGAGCGGGAGCCGGGTCGGGGGGCGGCGTCCGTTGCCTCGGTGTTCCGGTCCTTTGTTCATCGACTCCCCGAAGACCTATCGCTGGGCCAGCAGCAGCAGGGGCTGTCCCCGCTGGAGCTGCTGACTGGCAGGCAGGCAGTTCCAGGCTCTCAGGAACCAGGGGTTGGGAATGCCATGGCGCTTCAACACGCCCTGGAGCGTCTCGCCGTCGGCCACGGTCTCCAGCTGCGTTCTCGTGCCTTCCAGGGACAGCAACAGGCGGTCACCCTGCAGCAACTGGACGTCTGGGGAAAAACCGTTCCACCGGGCGATGTCAGCCACAGGAACGGAGAACCAGGCAGCCCACTTGGAGAGGCTGTCTCCCCCGGTGACGACCTTCTCCATCACCCCCTCGCTGGACCACAGTCGATAGCATCCCTCCAGGACGTGGTCTGGTGACGTTTCCGGGGGGTGGAGGGTTGACCGGGAGGGGTCACGAGCGGTGGGGGGTCCGATGAGTGCCTCCGTGTTTTCCAGACCCCAGTCCAGGGGGCTGGTCACCGGGGTCATCTGGGCCGGTGGGGGCCTGACGATGGCCTCCGTTCGGGCCGGGGAGGCGGTCGGTTCCGGGTTGCCTGAGAGTGCCCACCAGGTCACTCCCAGCCCGGCGAGTACTGCGGCGGCCGTTCCAAGCCTTCGCGGATGCTCCAGGGCCAACGCCCCACCGCTCGTCTTTGCGCTCTTCAGGGCGGCGGAGATGTTCAGCAGGCCTCTGCCTACTTCTTCGTCTGGGGCCTTCAGGGGGATGCAGCTGTCCAGGAGGAGCTGTCGGACCTGGTTCGCCTGGAGTCCCTTGTTCCAGCCCAGGAGAGCAGCCGCTGCGCCGGCCACAAAGGGGGCGGCCATCGAGGTGCCGGACATGGGGATGTAGTCCCCCTCGCATGGTCGGCTGTGTCGGGACCGGGGAGCCCGGATGTCGACGCCCGGTGCGGCCAGGTTCGGCTTGTCCCCGGTCACGGCCGGGTCGTCGGTGGGCCCCCTGCTGGAGAACGGTGCTGTTCCACGGGAACGGTCCAGGGCCCCGACGGTCAGGGCGTGGGCCGCGTCTCCGGGGGTGCCGATGGTCCCCCGGCCGCCGTACCCGGCATTCCCGGCGGCGACCGCCACCACCACTCCCTGCTGAGAGACCTCGTCGACCACCCGGCTCAGCAGTGACCGCCCATCGGTCCGGCCTTGAGAACCCAGGCTGAGGTTGATGACCTGGGCTCCCTGGTCCATGGCCCAGCGGATGGCCTGGGCGATGGGCAGGGTCCCCCCTGTGCCGCTCTCATTCAACACCTTGGCGTCGATCAACTGTGCTCCCGGAGCCACGCCACGGTACCCACGGGGTCCGGTGCTCGCCGCGATGATGCCGGCACAGTGGGTTCCGTGGCCGTTCCTGTCCTCGGGGCCCTCCGAGGTGAAGTCTCGTCTCTTGACCACCTTGCCTTTCAGCGCGGGATGGGTGTCGTCGATGCCTGAGTCGACCACGGCGACGCGGACCCCCTGGCCTGCGGTGTCGGGATTGAAGCCCCGGGGCAGGGGGTCGGGGTAGACCTCGCCAGTGCCCCGTTCCAGCCGTGTTCCCGGACCGGAAACCTCGATCGGATCGGGGATCTGAACGGTGCCAGAAGGATCGTACAGGCGCACGATCTGGGCGTCCTCGACCAGTGGTGCCAGGTACCGACCGGTGGTGTGTGGGGGCACCCGGAGCAGCAACACTCCAAAAGGGGCCAAAACGAGCGCCGGATCCTCGCCCAGTTCCAGGGTCGGATCGGTGTAGCGGGGGTAGCCAAAAGCCTCCAGGCGAGCCAGCTCCCTTCCTGGGTCTGCGCCACTGGCCAGGCCGACCGCTACCGCTTCAAAGGCGTCGGCCCCCACCAGCCGGGCGATCAGGCGCAGGGTCTCGCTCACAGCCCCCTCATCGTCCCGGTCCAGGAGCGCCGCAGCCTCCACCTCGTCACCAGAGGGGCTGCCAGACAGGTGATCTCGGGCCCGGGCCAGGAAGGCCTGCCCGGCGTCCATCCCCACAAGCCGCTCCAGCAGGGAAGCCTCACAGGTCGCCCGAATGCGGTCGAGTCTGTCGGTCATTGGGCCTGGCTCGCCCCTGCGGGTTCGATCCCCAGGACTGTGTCCAGGAGAAGCAGGCTCTCCAGCGCGGAGAGTGGCACCACTGCCTCGATCCAGACCTCGCCAGGCATCAGGTTGGTGAAGATCCGGACCTCCCCCAGGGCGCCTGGCGCCTGTTCCTGGGGCAGGGAGCGGGCCTCGATGCCGCCTCCGGCAAGGACCTCGAGCACCGGGTTCGCAGAACGGGCGCCGATGTTGACCCGGATGGCAGCGTGGGGGTCAGGGCCTGTCGCTCCCGGGAGCCGGGCCGCGGTCAGTTCGGAGGCCTCTCGAAAACGGAGCTTGGACGGGGCGAGACCCTGCAATCTCCGGAAGAGATCCGCGTCCTGGCCGGTCTGGTTCATGGGTCAACCCAGGTGGGGCCAAGGGGCGCGAGGGCCCTTTCCGGACCGCTCTCTGTGCCTGCCAAGGCGGATCATTCGATGGAAGGAAGGCTACGATACAACGCGTGAGCGCCCGATAGGATTGCAGCCCACCGGGCGATTTCTTCCACAGCATGGAGTTGTTCGGCCAGGGCGCTGCGGTCCTGGTGCGCCTGGAGACAGTTGCTTCGGGGCAGGAAGCCCGGCTCACCCGCACGGATCAGGACCGGTCTTCGGCGCCCAGTTGGCCTCCGATCACCCGCTCCACCAGGGAACGTTCGTAGTCATCCCCTCCGATCATCCGCACGCACCGGGTGAAGCGGTCCGCACCAAGCTCGGAGAACAGGGGTCCGAACAGGGCCTCCGCCGCTTCCGGAGCCAGGACTTCGGTGGAGTCCAGGTCTAGGGCCACTGCGCCCTCCTCCTGGATGACCGCCTTCAGCCGTGCTCCTTCCAGCCGGCCCCGCTCTCGGGAGACGAGTTTCCGGTGTTCCGGGGTGACTGTGAGGACCGGGAAGCCGGAACTTCCGGACCAGAGGGTGGCCCAGGCGTCCGGGTCCATTCGGGGAGGATCCTGACAGGCCTCTTCCCATTCCAGGATTCCCTCGGACTCGATTCGGAGGGAAACCAGGGTTCCT
>CAZMNK010000038.1:0-1579 GCA_964567625.1 uncultured Enterobacterales bacterium
TCGACGATGTCCGGGTGGTCGGCGTCCAGGATGACCATCTTGGCCGCCCGTCGGGTCTTGCCGCCCGACTTGATGACGCCCGCAAAGGCATCAAAACCGCGCATGAAGGAGACCGGCCCGGAAGCTGTTCCGCCGCCACGCAGACGCTCGTTGGATCCCCGGATGGGGGAGAGGTTGGTGCCTGTGCCGGAACCCCACTTGAAGAGCAGTCCCTCGGTACTGGCCAGCCCGAGGATGGACTCCATCGTGTCCTCGATCCCGTTGATGAAACAGGCGGAGCACTGGGGCTGAGCCTCGACGCCCACGTTGAACCAGACCGGCGAGTTGAAGGCCATGTACTGGTGCAGGCAGAGCCAGGTCAGGTCGTCGTTGAAGGCCTTGGCACTTGCCTCATCCGCGAAGTACCCGTCCTTGATTCCCCAGTCGGTGATGGTGTCGGTCACCCGGTTGATCAACTGGCGGACGGAGCGTTCCCGAGCATCGGTGCCCAGGTGTCCTCGGAAGTACTTGGAGACCACGACATTTGTGGCGGTCTGAGACCAGGTGGTCGGAACCTCGACACTTCGCTGCTCGAAGACGTTGTTGCCCGAGGCATCCCCGATGATCGCGTCGTGCTGCTCCCAGGTGACGGTGTCGAATGGCGCCGTGTCCTCGGGGCAGAAGGACCGCGTCCAGGTCAGAAGAGGTGCTCCCTGGACATTCTTGTCAGCGACCTTTCGGCTGGACCGGGTCTTCTTGGCCTTTGGGGTCGTCACGACGGGAGGGGCGACTGGCGTCGTTTCCATGGGAGCTCCAGCAGGGTCAGGTCAGTCGGTGGAAGGTCCGACCGAGAAGTCAGCAGCACAGCCTCAGCAGGATCAGGGAGATCCGATGGCCAGATGTAGAACTACTGGACCGGCACGCACCGGTCAACACTTATTGCCACTATATGTAGTGGTTCCAAGTGACTGAAACCCCTACATATAGTGGTCCGTGACAGCCTATGGACAACTCTGTGTGTCAAGAGCTAAATCGGCCCCCTTGGCCGAGTGATGACCCCTCTGGGTTGTGGATGGTCTAGTGGATGAATGGGTTTTCAGCCGGTTGTTTGAGGGTCTTCGCCGCCCTGGAAATATATTGTGTTGGTAGTCTGTTTATATCGGTATTTTCCTCGGTAAAATCAATATGTTATAAGGTTGAATTAAGAGTTGATTCAAATTGGGAGATTGACAAGCAAAGATGCCGTTTGGCTGGCGCGATCGGGGCAACATGCAACGGCTGAAAGGTCCGGCACTCGTTCGTCGCCTGCGCCGTGGCCGCATCAGGGATCGCATTGGTGCCGCTCTGGCGCTCGGGGAACGGGGAGAACCCCAGGCCCTGGAGGCCTTGCGGGGCGTCCTGGGGGACCCGGTACCAGGGGTCCGGCGGGCGGCGACTCTCGGCCTGGGACACGCAGGTCTCGCCGAGGATGCGCGGTTGCTGGGGAAGGCACTGGAGCAGGAACGAACCGTGACCGTCGCCACGGCCCTGGCGGTGGCCGGGGTCCGCTGTGGAACCGGGGTGGTCCAGGCCCGGGAGCGCCTGGTGGCGCGGATCGGAG
>CAZMNK010000038.1:1589-40196 GCA_964567625.1 uncultured Enterobacterales bacterium
CAAGAGAGGTGGACGGGGCGCTGGGGCTCGGGGCGCGAATGGGCGAACGTGAATTCGTGCTGGCCCTCTGTCCCTCCCAGGCGGGTCGGTCGGACCTGGAGTGGTCGGGGTTGCAACCGGAAGATGCCAGGGTCCTGCGCACCGCCCAACTCGAAGCCCTGGACCAGGAAGCAGACAGTTCCGGGGGGCGCCAGGTCGTGGAGGCGCTGGCGGCCCATGGACGGACCGAGGACCTGGCCCGCATCCTGGCTTTGCGACGAGAGGCTGGACGGCGGATGGACCACGCCTGTGTGAATGCACTGGGACGCCTGGGGGACCCGCGGGCGTTGCCCGAGTTGCTCGAGGCCCTGGTCGAGATGGACGTCGATCCCGGCCGTGCTTTTGCCCATCGTCGTCTCGGCGCCGTCGCCAT
This sequence comes from uncultured Enterobacterales bacterium, assembly GCA_964567625.1. Lineage (GTDB taxonomy): Bacteria > Myxococcota_A > UBA796 > UBA796 > CAJQPC01 > CAYFPX01. The sequence continues at coordinate 2,002 of CAZMNK010000038.1, forward strand.
CGGGCGCCTGGGCAATCCCGATGCAGTCCCGGCTCTGCACAAGGCCCTGAAGCGAGAGGCACGGGAGCATGAAGGCCGGCCCGGTGCCGGATTGGGTATCCAGTTTCCGGTTCGGTCCAACCTGTTGTGGGCCGTGGGCGAGCTCCAGGCTTCGCGCTCTGCGTCCGTCCTTGCGGCCTATCTGGGCCACCTCTCGGGAAGTGCTCTCGGAGGTTTTCACCTGACAGCGATGGGAGCCCTGGTGAAGCTCGGTGGACCCGCGGTCGTGCCGACCCTGGCAGTCGCAGCGGGACCTCCCGGAGATGCCGCGGCAAACGCGGTCGGGGTGTTGGAGGCTCTGGCCAGCGATCACCCGACGGCCCGGGCGGGCCTGGAGAAGCTCACCAGCCGGGGGGATTCAACGGGGGAGTTGGCTCGCCAGGTCCTGGAGGAACGTCGGGCGTCAGTCCGGGAGTGAGGTGGTCAGGTCCGTCCCACCCTCGTCGGAGTCGAAGCCGCTGGCCAGGGTGTTGTCCACACGGATCATGCCGCCCCGGTAGAGCCTGACCCAGTATTCGTCGGTGATGTCCTTGGCGGCTGCGGCCTTGTTGACCCAGATGAGTTGGATGTCCCCGTCACTCTGGAAGTCGCCCGGTGGATTGGCGACCCAGCCCTGGGGATTGAAGACCACTGCGTCTCCACAACTGCACCAGGTCGGACCGCCCAGTGAGCCGTTCCGGCTGTAGTCCAGGGAAACGTTGCGCTTCTGGTTGTTGGCGTCCCGGGCCACGTCGTACTCGGAGGCATCCAGGGTGGACCAGGAACTGCTGTGAAGGTTCTTGTCTCCGACCTCGATGCGCCAGGCGCCGTACCAGTTCCCGTCAAAGGTGGTGGCTGCCGTGTCGTAGTCCAAGATGAGCAGGCGGGTCTCCTTGTTCTGCTCGATCGCGGTGACCCGTGCCAACTGGAGCGCATTGGCCATGTCCCTTGCCGCTCCCTGTGCCCGGAATCTTGGGATGAGATCCCGGGTGCTGAAGACCGCCAGCGCCGACAGGATGCTGATCAGGGCGACGACGAAGAGCATCTCGAGCAGGGTAAAACCGCGGCGGGGCGGTCGGGTCGTCATGAGGGTCCAGGGAGCGAGGAGAGGCGCTGGAGAGCAGACCTGCTACGAGTATAGCGCCGGATGGGTCCGATCGGCTGACCGGGCTGCTTGACGAGGCCTCTTTGACCCCATAGATCGCCGGGCTTCAGCAGATCCTTGCTGAAAGCGGTCGCGGCCAGGCCCACGATCCTCCGGATCGACCCCCTGGACCGCAAGAATCAAGCACCTCAGGAGAGCGCAATGGCGCGATATCGTGGACCTCGGCTGAAGAAATGCCGGGCGGTGGGTACGGTGCTTCCTGGTCTGACGACCGTTGGTGCCCTGGAGCGGCCTTATCCGCCCGGTGTGCATGGCCAGCGTCGTCGCGGGAAGCCCTCAGACTTCAAGATTCGGCTCGCGGAGAAGCAGAAAGTCCGCTGGCACTACGGCGTGCTGGAGAAGCAGTTCCGCCGCTACGTCAAGGAGGCCAGCCGTCGGAAGGGACCGACCGGCCGCATCCTCGTCGGTCTGCTCGAGAGTCGTCTGGACAACGTCGTCTGGCGCCTGGGGCTTGCAGCCACCATTCCGTCTGCCCGCCAGATGGTCGTGCATGGACACATCCTGGTGGACGGCAAGCGCGTCGATCGCCCGAGCTACGCGGTCCGGCCCAACCAGGTCATCGGGATTCGCGAGAGCGTCAAGACCAAGCCGTGGATGGTGGAGCGCCTGGAGGCTTCGGCCGGTCGGGTGCGTCCTGGCTTCCTGGAGTTTGATCCCGCCAAGGCCGAGGGGGTCTTCGTCACCGAGCCCCAGCAAGAGGACCAGCCTTTTCCTGCCAACATGCAGGCCATCGTCGAGTTCTACTCGCAGACCCTGTAGGACGGAGACCACACCATGGCGAAGAAGTCAGACAAGGGCCGGGTCATCATCCACCTGGAGTGCACGACGTGTCGCACCAGCGGCATGAAGGGCGTGTCCCGCTACCACACCCAGAAGAACAAGAAGAACACGCCCCATCGGCTGGAGTTCATGAAGTACTGCCGCTACGAGCGGAAGCACACGCTCCACAAGGAGATCAAGTAGGTCGAAGACCTGCGGGTGTACAAGGCGGGCTCGGTCGATGACCGGGCCCGCCGTGCTTCGGCCTCCGGGGATGGGCGAGCAGTGTCGGGGGGGCCTTACAATGGGTGTCCGACATGTTAGGTGGATTCGCGGTGGGCGTCTGGAAGTCATTGGTGGCCCCCACTCTTGGGGGCAAGCAACTCTGGGCTGACGTGTTCGTTCACGACGGCTACCGGATCCAGCGCAACGTCTTCAATGACCACCATCGGCTGCTGGGGCCGGACGATCGCAGGCGGCACTGGGGCAACTACGAGGCCTGTCTCCAGGCCTACCAGCAAGCCCCTCGGGAGCCCTGGCAGGATGGCACCCATGTCGTGTTCCTGTTGCACGGGTACCTGAGGGCCAAGGACGCTTTCGGGCCGATGGCCACTGCGTTGAACCAGGCCGGGTACGCCGCGGCAGCGGTCAATTACCCGAGCATGTGGCGAGGGCTCGGCGAGCATGCCGAGCAGCTTGGCCGTGTGCTGGACCGTTTGCGGGGGCGGTACACGGTGTCCTTTGTGGGCCACAGCCTGGGGGGCCTCATCGCCCGGAAGGCCCTGGCCGACGGCGGGGCCTGGCAGGAGCGACTCGAGGTCAATCGGCTCGTCATGCTGGGGGTACCCAACCAGGGTGCGGAGCTGGCCGACCTTCTCAGCGGGACCTGGTTGTCCCGGGCCATGGGCGGCCCTTCCCTGGCTCAATTGACCACCACCTCGGTGCCCGGGTTGCCTGGACCTTCCTGTGCCTTTGGCCTGGTCTCCGGAGTTCGAGGAAACGGGGAAGGCTGGAACCCCCTGATCGAGGGGGAAGACGACGGGATTGTGAGCCTGGCCTCCACGAGGCTGGACGGTGCCGAGGATTCCCTGGAGGTATCTTGTGTTCACGCCCTCCTGATGCGCCAGCCGCGGGTCATCGAGGCAACCCTTTCATACCTGCGCACGGGCCGCTTCCGGCCCGGTTCACAGGACAGTGCCGAGACCGCCGCGCTAGGCTAGTCTCCAAGGATCCTGGGAGGAGTCGGCCGCGGGAGAGATGCGCAGACTTCTGCTGGTGGTGCTGGCTGTGTTCCTGTTGGGCTGTACCCAGAGGACGGGCCGGGTCTACCGGGCCCAGACCGTCAAGGGCATCGCTGTGCAGGAGGATGCCTTGCTGGCCATGCGCCTGTGGCGTGGCACCTCTGACTACACCCTGCGGGCGGCGCTGGTACAGCCCATCAGCCCGTTCTGGTCCTACAAATTCGAGCCTGCGAACCCCCGGATAGAGCTGGACCTGGCCGAGTTGTACCGGGACAGCTGGCGGCTGGAGCTCTGGTATGCCCACCACGGCTTCTTTGACGCGAGGGTCATGGGTTGGGACATTCGCCCCCATCGCAGCTATCTGCGAGCGCGGATGACGCCCTCGGTGCTGGCGGTTGCTCGCGTCCACGAGGGGGAGCCCAGCCTGGTCCGTTCAGTGGACGTGACCGGTGTAAAGCGCGGTCTTGGGATGGTTCTGGAGACGGCGCAGAAGGAATCCGATCTCCAGGTGGGTTCCCGGTTCTCGCTGGCATCCGTCGAGTCCACGGCGGACGAGTTCCGTCGTGTGTTGGCGGCCCGGTCCTATGCCCTGGCAAAGGTCTCCTCGTCGGTGCAGGTCTTTCCCGAGGAGCACGCGGTCGATGTCACCTACACAATCGATCGGGGACCCGTCTGTCGCTTTGGGGAGGTCACGGTCAGTGGCCACGAGAATGTGCCCGATGCCTTCGTCCAGGGGGAGATCACGATTCAGGAGGGGGACAAGTTCTCCAGCGAGACCATTGCCGAGACCCAGGTTCGTCTGTTTGGGTTGGGGGTCTTCTCCCTGGTCAAGATCCAGCCGGACCTGAGTCGAGAAGACAAGATCGTCCCGGTTCGGATCGAACTCGTGGAGGCAACCTTTCACGAGGTGCGGGTCGGCACAGGCATCGGCATCGAGTCCGGAGAGCAACTGGCCCAGGTCAGCGCCCAGTTCACCAACTCCAATGTGTTCAATCGCCTGTGGAACTTCGAGGCCGAAGTGGCCGCGGGCTACCGGACCTTTTCAAACCGGGTGGTCCCGGCCTGGACCGACCTGTCGACCAACAACGCCGGGTTCTTCGCGCTGTCCGAAGCCAGGCTGGTGCTGCCGCGCTTTCCTCGCAGGACCCTGGAGCCCCGCCTGGGTGTCACCGGGGAGTTGGGGCGGGATCAGCGCTCCACATACCTCCGTGCCGAGTTGGGCCCGGCGCTCACCTGGCGGTTTCGACCCCGACACAGCCTGACGGTCGGCTACCACCTCGAGCGCTGGACCGGCGTGCTCGACGATGCCATCGAGGAAGCCGAACGAATCGCTGGAGATGTGGACCTCTACAACACGGAGAGCACTTCCTGGGAGATCTGGGCCCTCGAGGCGCTGGATATAGAGGGTGGGGGTAGCTACAACCTGACCTACTTCGATGTGGGGTATCTCTGGCGGTCCACGAAGGACCTGACGAACCCGCGAAACGGGGAGTACGTGAGCCTGGGCGCGACCCTGGCTGGACTCCCGACAGGGTTTTCCTTCTGGCGTGCCCAGGTGGACCTGCGCATGTACCGCTTCTTGCGGCGGTACATCTCCCGCAAGCGCAAACCCCTGCGCAAGCTCTTCAAGCAGTACAAGCCGATCTTCGCGGCCCGACTCGGTGGAGGCTACGCTCGCGGCTACAGCCTGGATTGGGGTCCCTTTGAGGGCAACCAGCCCTATGTGCACCCGAACTACCGCTTCACCCTGGGGGGTTCCAACGACGTGCGCGGATGGTCCGCGGACCAGCTGGGCCCCACGGCCTGCTCCTTTGAGGATTCCCCGAAACCGGGTTCGCTTCCTGGAAGTCGGACCTGTGTTCCCATTGGCGGAGAGTTGTCGATGTTTGCCAGCCTGGAGCTCCGCATGAGGCTGGTGGGCGACCTGGGCATCGCGATCTTCAACGACTGGGGAATGGCCTGGAAGAACCCGGGAGATGTGAGCGGGCGCCTGCCACCCCAGCCCTCGGTCGGTGCCGGTCTGCGCTACGCCACCCCCATTGGTCCCATTCGCCTGGACTTCGGGTGGCGGATTCCCCTGGGCGAGATCCCGAAGACACCCCGTCATGAGACCTACCGATTCCGGGAACAACCGCGGTGGGCGATTCACTTTGCCCTGACCGAGGCCTTTTGAATGGGTCGGCTGTGGCGAGTCCTGCGCGGGGCCCTCAAGGGACTGGTGGTCCTGGTGCTGCTTGCGGTCATCGCGCTGGAAGGCGTGGTGTTCTGGCTCCAGACCGCCAGCGGAAACCGCTTTCTGCGGCAGGCGACCGAACAGGTGGTCACCGACCAGATGGCCGAAGGACGTCTGACGGTCGGCCAGGTCACCACGGACCTGTTTACCCACCTGCGGGTGGACCAGGTGGCCCTGGAGGATGGGGAGGGCCGGCCAGTGGTCTCACTGGACAGCCTGCGACTTGACTGGCGTGCCGTGTCGCTGCTCCAGAAGGAGCTCGCCCTCGACCGGGTGATCCTGGAGCAGCCAGTGGTCGATTTGCAGGCCGATGGGGACGGACTTCTGGACGTCTTGCGCATGTTCCCCAGCCAATCCACGACGGAGCCCGTCTCGTGGGAGGGGCTGCCGGTAGACCTTCGGCTGGGGGAGCTCCAGGTGAACGACGGGCGATTTTCCTACCGAGATGGCGAGACCCACGTGGCCATCGAGGACCTGAACGGAGGCCTGCGGGCCTCGGCGACGGGCCGGGATGTCCACGGGGACTCCCTGGTCCTCGAAGGTCGACTGGTTGCGCCGCTGGCCCTGCCGATCTCGGTGCGGGGAGACGCCCGCTTCGAGGAGGGAGACCTCTGGCTGGAGGGGGTCGTGGCGGCGGTGGGCGAGGACGCTGTCCTGTTGGACGGCATCGTGCGCGACATCGAACAGCCCGAACTGCTGGCCCTGGAGGGGGTGGCGCTGCGGGGGGCAGGCCTGGACCTGGATCGCCTGGAAGGGCTGGTTGGCGATCTGGGTGTCGCGGGCTCCGTCGACCTGTCTGTGGGAGCTTCTGGGCCGCTGGAGGCCCTCAGTCTGGACGCCAGGCTGACCACAGTTGGGGGCCAGGTCGAAGCCACGGGCTCCATGGACCTGGCTGCAGAGACACCCACCTGGCAGGTCCGGGTCGAGACCGAGGGGCTGGAGTGCCAGGGCCTGGTGGACGCGGTGACCGAGTCGGTCTTCCTGAACGCGGCGTTGGCGCTGCAGGGTTCCGGCCTGGCCTTTCCGGATGGTGTCGAGGTCACGGGAGACCTGGTTGCTGGCCCCTCGGTAATCTGGAACTACCCGCTGGACGGGGGCACTTCCCGACTGCGTTGGAGCGGGGGCAAGGGGCGTGTGGAGGCCTTCCACGGGGACATGGGCTGGGCGAGTGCGGCGGGAACGGGGGAATTTGGACTCCAGGGAACCGATCTCAGGGTCGACGCGAAGGTGAATGACCTGCTGGGGCTGGCCATTTTTGGTGTCCCGGACATTGCAGGGACCGCTCGAGGCCAGGGGGCGTTGGAGGTGGACTGGAGTGGCGTGGAGGCCGACGTGCGGTTTGTCGGCACCACCCAGACGGAACAGGTCAATGTGCAGGGAATGGTTGATGTGGGCCGATACAACGGCACTGTCGATGCGACGGTCATCGGGACCAGCGTGGAGGTCTTTGGTGCCGGTCGTGCCGTGGATGTGGACGCCTCTGGCGCCCTGGTCGAGGGGGTGGAGGTGGACTGGCGGGCCTATGTGCGGGCCGATGGCGCCTTGCTCTGGGAGGCGGCTGTGGACGGTGGTCCCCTGGACATCGAGGGGTTCCTGGGGGTGGAGGCCATTCACGGCAGGGTGTCGGGTGAGGACGACCAGGTTTCCGAACCGCGGATCATGGCGCGTCTTGAGTTGTTCGAAGCCCACCTGGGGGCCATCCGAGGGGACGCGGGCCGGCTGGCCCTGGAACTGCAAGGGGATGTCCTGCAGGCCGGAATGACCCTGGAGGAGGACGGTCAGAAACGGTTGGCCCTTCGCGCCTACGGGAACCTGGCAGATGGCCGGTACGAGGTGCCTCTGTTGGAGTTGATTCCCCCGGACAATGCCGCCTGGACCAACCCGGAACCTCTTCGGGTTCGTGTGGTGGAAGGGGGGGTGGAGGACCTGAGTGTCCTGCTCGACTCCGAGGTCGGCCGGCTGGCGATCACCGGCACCTACCTGGCTGGGGAGCGGGTGAACCTGCGAGGGGTGGTCGACGGATTTCACCTGGATTGGGTCGAGGCATTGATCTCGGACACCACCGGCGGCTGGGGCGGCGAGGCTGCGGCCACGGTGCGTCTCCAGGGAGAAGCGGACAACGTCTACCTGGACGTGCAGGTCGCGGTCCAGGACCTGGTCATTCCGGACCAGGTCGAGGGCCTGGACATGGAATTCGAGATGCTCGGTGAAGGGGAGCAACTGCTGGTGAGCGGACGGGTTGAAGACGATGGACTGCCGTTGTTCTGGGGGGGAGGCACCCTGCCGGTTGCGGTCAACCTGGAGGCGCCGGGTCCGTTGCCGGAGGGCTCGCTGGATGTGCACCTGGAAGGGGGCCCGGTCGCGCTTGCTTCCCTGGCCGAACACCTGCCGGCTCTTGCGGGGCTCACCACGGGACAGGTCAGTGGTGAGCTCAACCTGGGCGGGATGCTCGTGGCCCCGGAGATCGATCTGGCCCTGGGGCTGGAGTTGGGGGTTGGGGCACCGGCCGAGTACATCCGGCTGGACCTGGATGTCCACGAACAGGACGGCCAGTTCACCGTCCAGGGCCAGGGCCACCGGGCGGGTACGCTGCAACTCCTGCTCGAGGGGACGGCTCTCACAGGTCTCGACGAGGTGCTGCTGGGGGCCCTGGTGGACGACCAGCCTCAGCCGGACACAGGCGACCCTGCGACCTGGCTCAGTGACCTGGACCTTCGCGTGGTGCCGGTGAACATCGACCTGGCGACCTGGAGCCAGGCACTGGGGGTCGACCTGGAGATCCAGGGGCTCCTGGCGGGAGGTGTTCTCGTGAACGGGGCCGTGGACCGCCCCCAGGTGACAGCGGGTCTGCAGGTCGTGGAGATGGTCCTGGGAGAGATACCGGTGACACCCGCATTGTTGACCCTGGTGCCGGTAGAGGGGGGGTACGAGGTCAAGCTCATGGGGGGCACGGGCGAGGGGGAACTGTCCCTGGCCGGCCACGTTCCCTTTGACCGGGAGAGCGAGGAATCCCTGGACCTGGACCAGGAGTTGGCCCGTGCGGGCCTGGACCTGTCGGTCTCGGTGTCGGACATTCCCCTGGCCATGCTTCAGCTCTTTGATCCGGGAATCACCGAACCCGCAGGGGTCCTCGAGATCGCCGGCAAGGTCGAGGGGTCCGTGGCCGAACCGGATCCCGTGGTGTCCTTTTCGGTGCGGGATGGCGGTTTCAACTACGAACCCCTGCTGGTCACCTTTTCCGACCTGGACCTGTTCCTGGTGTTGGACCACCAGGACCTGACCGTCCAGAGCGGCAGCCTGATGACAGAGCCGATGTTCACGGATGCCCGGCAGGTCGTGCGCGAGTCCGTTCAGCGGGCTCTGGAAGTCACCGGCGTGGGGGCTACCCGGGTGGTTCAGGGGCTGGCAGGAGGCGTGGCGGGCGACCAGCGGGTCGATCGCAAGGAACCCCAGGGCGGCATCGTGCTCAGCGGAGGGGCGCACCTGGGGCTCGATGGCCTGAGGGATCTGGACCTTCAGATCGGTGCCAACTTTGCCTGGCTCATGGACACCACGGCCCTTGTTGTCGCCTACACGGGCGATGTCAATGTGGGAGGGGACTGGCCGAACCTGGTGGTGGAAGGCGACGTGGGCCTGGACAAGTTCCGCTACTTTCTCGACGCGCGGGCCTACCTTGGCCAGGAGGGCCTGCGACTGGACCCCGCCCTGGAGATCGACCGACCGGGATACGTCAGCATGCCGCCGCCGCCGCTGGAGCCGGAATTCTGGGAGGCCTGGGACATCCGTTCCCGGATCGACCTCGGCTACAACACCAAGCTCAAGGTGGAGGTCCCCCTGGACACCTCCTACGGCACCCTGGCCGCCAGTGCTTCCACCGTGGCGCTGGACAGCTTCATTCGCGGCCAGGTCGATGCGACAGTCCGTGGGTACGAAGTCTACGCCGAGGGAGAGGTCGAGACCTACGAGGGGACGACTCGGATCCTGGGACGGGTCTTTGGCATCGAGCAGGGCCTGGTGTCCTTTGCAGGCAGCGACGTCGCGAATCCGGTCCTGGACATCGAGGCCACCCACGAGACCGCTCAGTATGGAGACATCAGCGTCCAGATCTCGAACAACGTCGAGCAGATGGCCATGATGTTTGACAGCACCCAGGGTTGGTCGGAAACGGACATCGTGGCGATCCTGTTGCTGGGCCGGCCCACCAGCCAGTTCTCCCAGGCCCAGGGGGGCTCCAGCCACGAGGCCCTGGACATCGCGCTGGGCATGGTGGCCGGCCAGGTGGAGAAACTGGCTGGCGACAACCTTGTGGACACCATCGAGATCGAGACCAGCAGCGAGGCCGCCCTGGAAGGCGTCAAGGTCGGCTGGGCGGTTGGGCGAAACCTGTTCTTCACCCTGAACTACACGGCGACCACCGACGACGAGGAGAACAAGATCGAGGGGGCTCTGGAGTGGGTGCCCGTCTCGTCCTGGTACCTGACCGCCACGACGGGAGACCAGGGACAGTCCTCCCTGGAGGTCTTCAAGGTGTGGAACTTCTAGTCGTCACCGGTCATGAGGGCCGGCAACGATTCCCGCTCCCTACCACCCCATTGGAACCAGCTGGATCTCCGCCAGCTCTGGCGGGCACCAGAGCCGCAGGGGTGCGATGCTCCAGCCAATCCCCCGGTTGACGAACAGGTGCGTCCCGTCCTGTTCGTACCAGCCGGCCACATAGGCCCCGGTCGCCCGGGGGACGAACAGTGCCCCCACGCCCGGCAGGCGGAACTGGCCCCCGTGGCTGTGCCCGGACAGCACCAACCCGACCTCCCTCCGTGCGATCTGGGGAAACAGGCCGGGGGAGTGGGTCAGGACGATGGACTGGCGGTCCTTGGGCAGCCCGGCCAGGGCTTTCTCGACATCGGGGGTGGCGGACAGCAGGTCTTCGGTGCCCGCCAGGTGCAAGGGGCCCAGATCCAGGGACTCGTCTCGAAGGAGCCGGACGTCGTGTCTGGCCAACAGGGGCTCCCAGACCTCCGCCGGGGCCCCACCCCAGTGCTCCCAGTTGCCCATCACCGCAAAGCGACCCAGGGGTGCATCTGGCAACGCCTCCAGGAACAGGCTCACAGCCTCCTCTTCCCAGCCCTTGGCGACGACGTCGCCGGTCAGCATGACGCCATCACATTGGAATTCGGACACCCGGTCGCAGAGGGTCATCAACCGGCGGTTCTTTCGTCGGATGTGCACGTCGGTCAGGTGCAGCAGTCGCAGCGGTCGCTCCAGGCCTTCCAGCGGGACCACGTGGGAGGAGTGGGTGAACCAGTCCAGTTCCTTGCCAAGTCGCTGCAGGACACTGCCGGAAGGGAGGGTCTCCGTGGAGCCTCCCGGTGCTCCGGGAGCGGCGTCACGGACGAGATCGGGCAGCCACTCGCCTCGCTGGAAGGCCTTGGAGATGCCTTTTGTGAAGCGCCAGGCAGTCTGAATTCGGGTCCCTCGACTCAAGGCGTCCGTCGGGAAAGGAGAAGGGTTTGCATACTTATGCAGAACACCGTATATGCCGCCACCTCATGACTGTACGTGAACGCCGGCATCTGTTGATCAAGCGACTCGTCCAGCGAGAGCGGATCCAGTCCCAGGAGGACCTGGTTCGCCTGCTGGAGGTGGAGGGGATCTCCTGTACCCAGGCCACCTTGTCCCGGGATCTGCGCGACCTGAACGTCGTCCGCCGGAACACGGCGCGAGGGCCGGAGTACACACTGGATCAATCCCCGGTGTACATCGACGCCTTGCGCAAGGTCGTGGGAATGGAAGTCCTGAACGTGCGCCACAACCAGTCCCTGGTGGTCATCCGGACCATGCAGGGGCGGGCCGAGGGCGTTGCAGCCTTTCTCGACACCTGGAACAACCAACACATCCTGGGCACGGTCGCTGGGGACGATACGGTTTTTGTCGCGCCAGCCGACGTGATGAAGATCGCCGAACTCGCCGCAGAGATCCGGGCCCTTCAGGAGCACTCATGAAGATCGTGACCGCCTACAGTGGAGGTCTCGACACCTCTGTGATGATCCCCTGGCTCAAGGAGAACTACGACGGGGCGGAGATCATCGCCTACACGGGGGATCTGGGCCAGAAGGAGGACCTGTCCGGCATTCGCCAGAAGGCCCTGGCCACAGGAGCCAGCCACGCGGTCGTCGACGACCTCAAGGAACGCTTCGTGGAGGAGTTCATCTGGCCCGCAGTGATGGCGTCGGCAGTGTACGAGGGCATGTACCCCCTTCACACTGCGCTGGGGCGGCCCTTGCTTGCCCAGCGCCTGGTCGAGGTCGCCCTGGAGCACGGCGCAGAAGCCATCGCTCATGGCTGCACGGGCAAGGGCAATGACCAGGTCCGCTTCGAGGTCACGCAGATGGCCCTGGCTCCCCAACTCAAGACCATCGCTCCGCTGCGCGAATGGGAGCTCCTCACCCGGGACGACGAGGTGGACTACGCCGTCGAGCGGGGCATCCCGATCCCGGTGTCCAAGGAAAAGCCCTACTCCATCGACATGAACATCTGGGGCTGTGCCATCGAGTGTGGGGAGATGGAGGACCTGTGGACCGAGCCGCCACCAGATGCCTGGCAGCTCACCAAGGACCCTTCCCATGCGCCGCGCGGCTCTGTCGAGGCCAAGATCACCTTTGACCAGGGCATCCCGGTGGCGATCGACGATCGCCCGATGGGTGGCGTGCCTCTCCTGGAGTACCTCAATGACCTCGCGGGGAACTTTGGGGTGGGCCGGATCGACATGGTCGAGAACCGGGTCGTCGGCCTGAAGTCACGGGAGATCTACGAGGCTCCAGCAGCCACTCTGGTGCACATGGCGCACACCGAGTTGGAGCGAATCTGCCTGGACCGGGCCACCTTCAACTACAAGCGCAGGGTGGCCCAGGACTTTGCCAACCTCATCTACGACGGCCAGTGGTTCAGTCCCTTGCGGGAAGCGCTGCAGGCCTTTGTCGAGGAGTCCCAGCGGACGGTCACTGGCGAGGTTCGGATTCGCGTGAGTGCAGGCCTGGCCCGCATCACCGGGCGCCGCTCGCCGTTCTCCCTGTACGAGGAGGGGCTGGCGACCTACCACGAGGGAGACACCTTCGATCGCACGGCCGCCGAGGGCTTCATGCAGATCTACGGCCTGATGAACAAGACAGTCGCTGAACGGCGCCGCCAGGCGGGTCAGCCGGCCTTTCGGCGCCGCAAGGTGGTCGGAAGCTAGCGCTTTCGTCGTCTCCTGGGCGAGCATGGCCGCTGTCGGCCGGGATAAGTGAGCAACATGGCACTCTGGGATGGTCGGTTTTCGGGTGGCCCCGCCGAAGAGATGTTGCGGTTCTCCGAGTCGCTTGGGGTCGACCTGGGCATGTTGGAGGAGGACATCCGTGGGTCCATCGCCCACGCCACCATGCTCGAGGAGGTCGGGCTGCTTTCGGCCGACGAGGGCGAGAAACTCCGCAAGGGCCTGTCGGCGGTACTTACCGAGGCCAGGGCCGGGGACTTTCAGCCGGACCTCCGGCACGAGGATGTGCACATGGCGGTCGAGGCCCGTCTCACGGAACTCGTGGGCGAGGTCGGCGGGAAGCTGCACCTGGCGCGGTCGCGCAACGACCAGGTCGCGACCGATGTGCGCCTGTGGCTCAAGGGTCGGCTCAGCGATCTCGATGCCCAGCTCGCACGCCTGATCGGGGTCCTGCTGGACCGTGTCGAGTCCGATGGCCGCACGTTGATTCCGGGGTTCACCCACCTGCAGCGGGGCCAGCCCATCTGGCTCGGGCACCACCTGTTGGCCCATGCGTGGGCGTTGACCCGGGATCGAGAGAGAGTCACAGGCGCCCTGGATCGGGTGGACCGTTCGCCGCTTGGTGCCTGTGCGATGGCGGGCACATCCCATCCCATCGACCGGGAGCGGGCTGCAGTGCTCCTGGGGTTTGGTGGACTGGTGGAGAACGCCATGGACGCGGTCTCCGCCCGGGATCACCTGGCCGAGGTGGCCGCCATGTGTGCGATCTGTTCGACCCGGCTCTCGCGCATGGCCGAGGAACTCGTGCTCTGGTCTGCGCCGGAATTCGGCCTGGTCGAGATGGCCGAGGCCTGGGCGACCGGGTCCAGCATCATGCCCCAGAAGCGAAACCCGGATGCTGCCGAGCTGGTTCGCGGCAAGACCGGTCGGGTCCTCGGGGACCTGGTGGCACTCCTGTCGATGGAGAAGAGCTTGCCCCTGGCCTACAACCGGGACCTGCAAGAGGATCGCGAGGCGCTGTTCGATGCGGTTCGCACCACCACCGCCTGCCTCTCGGTGATGGCGGGGATGTGGTCGTCGTTGACGGTCAAGGATGCCTACGCGGCCCGGCTGGAGGGCGACTTCCTGCTGGCCACGGAGCTGGCCGACTACCTGGCTGCCAAGGGGGTGCCCTTTCGGGAGGCGCACCACGTCTCCGGAAGTCTCGTGAAGTGGTGCGAGGAGCAGGGCACGGACTTTCGGGGTCTGGACCTGTCGACGCTACAGGAGCATCACCCGGCCTTTGAAGCCGATGCCCTGGACTGGCTGGACCCGACAGGGGCTGTGGAGCGTCGCACCTCGCGGGGTGGCACTGCCTGGTCCGAGGTGAGTCGCCAGCTCGTGAAGCTCCGGGCGGTCCTGGCCGCTCCCTGACCGGAGCCGGGCACTGCATACAAATAGAGTGCTGGCCTGGCTTTGCGAGCGCCCACTCCGCTATCCAGCAAACACCCGCGCATTCCGGAACAATCGCAACCAGGGGCCGTCTGGTCCCCAGTCCGAAGGCGTCCAGGAGTTCGTGATGGTCCGGAAGACGCGCTCCGGGTGAGGCATCATGATCGTGGCCCGCCCGTCGGTCGAGGTCAGCGCGGTGATCCCCTGGGGGCTTCCGTTGGGATTGGCCGGGTAGGTCCTGGCCACTGCTCCGCGGTTGTCGACGAACCGGCCGGAGAGGATGGCGAGCGAATGCTGGGCGTCGTCGTCGAACAGGGCCCGGCCCTCCCCGTGGGCCACGGCCACGGGCAACCGGCTCCCGGCCATGCCGGCCAAAAGCACGCTGGGTGAGTCCAGGATCTCCACGGTGCTCACCCGGGCTTCAAACTGTTCACTGCGGTTCTTGACGAACCGGGGCCAGGCCTGTGCCCCTGGAATGAGTTCCTTGAGCTGGGCGAGCATCTGGCAACCGTTGCAGATGCCCAGGCTGAAGGTGTCCGGCCGGGCGAAGAAGGCGGCGAAGGCCTCTCGTGCCGCCGGGTGGAAGAGAACGCCCTTGGCCCAGCCTCCGGCGGCACCGAGCACGTCGCCATAGGAGAAGCCGCCACAGGCCGCCAGCCCGACGTGGGACGTCAGGTCGTCGCGCCCGGTCAGGATGTCGGACATGTGGACGTCAATGGCGTCGAACCCGGCAGCGTGGAAGGCCGCAGCCATCTCCATCTGTCCATTGACCCCCTGCTCCCGCAGGATGGCGACTCGGGGCCGCGCCAGGTTCAAGAACGGGGCGGTCACGTCGTCGGCGGGGTCGAATGTGAGCACCGGGGACAGCCCGGGATCGGTGGTGTCCAGCAGGGCGTCGTAGGCCTCCTGGGCACAGGTCGGGTCGTCACGGCTGGCCTGGAGATGGTGGCTGGTCTCCCCCCAGGCCCGGTGCAGGTCGACCCGTCCCTCGTCCAGCACCTGTCGGTCACCGATGGACACCCGCACCCGCTGGCTGTCGTCTGGCATGCCCACCGGGGTCACGAGGCCATCGAGGCCCAGGGAGGTGGCCAGGGTCATCACCCCCGCGACGTCGTGGGACCGGACCTGCACCACGCCGCCGGGTTCTTCGGCGAACAGGGTCCGCACCGGGTCGCCCTTCGGCCACGAGAGGTCCAGCCCGGTGTGGCCCGCAAAGGCCATCTCCAGCAGCGTCACGATCACCCCGCCGTCGGAAACGTCGTGCCAGGCCAGGGCCAGTCCGTCCTGGCGCAAGGCGGTCAACCACCGGGACAGGGCCACCAGGAGGGCGGGGTCATCCAGGTCCGCGGGCACCGCCCCCAGCTTCCCGTGGACCTGGGCGATGGCCGAGCCGCCCAAGCGCCCGGCGCCTCCACTCAGATCGACGTGCAGGAGAGTGGTGGCACCCCGATCCGTCCGGAGTTGGGGGGTGAGCACCGTGCGCACATCCTGGACCGGCGCAAAGGCACTGATGACCAGGCTCAGAGGGGCTGTGACCTGGTGCTCACCGGTGTCATCGTTCCACCTGGCCCGCATGGACATGGAGTCCTTGCCCACGGGAATGCAGATGTCGAGGGCCGGGCACAGGGCCATGCCCAGGGCCTCGACGGTGTCATAGAGGTTCGCATCCTCTCCGGGGTGACCCGAGGGCGCCATCCAGTTTGCGGACAGGACGATGCGCTGGTTCGACTCCAGGCCGATCCCCATCAGGTTCGTCAGGGCCTCGGCGACTGCCAGGCGGGCGCTGGCCGGTCCACTCAACAGGGCCACTGGGGGCCGCTCTCCCATGGCCATCGCCTCGCCGGTGAACCCGGTGTAGTCGGTGGTGGTGACGGCGCAGTCAGCGACGGGGACCTGCCAGGGACCCACCATCTGGTCCCGCACCACCGTGCCGGTGATCGATCGGTCGCCAATGGTGATCAGGAACTCCTTGCTGGCCACGGTAGGGAGGGCCAGGACCCGCATCAGGCCGTTGACCGGGTCGACGTCGTCGGTCGCGAAGGGGATTCGCTCGGGCTCGGCACTCACGACGTCTCGGTGCATGCGAGGCGGCTTGCCCAACAGGACGTCCAGGGGCATGTCGATGGGACGCTGGCCCAGCAGTTGGTCATCCAGCACCAGGCGCTGGTCTGCGGTGGCGTGACCGACGACGGCCCAGGGGGCCCGCTCCCGGTCGCATAGGGTGGCAAAGCGGGGCACGTCCCTTGCGGCCACGGCCATGACATAGCGTTCCTGGGCCTCGTTGCACCAGATCTCCATCGGGGAGAGTCCGGGCTCGTCGCAGGGCACTTCCCGAAGCTCAAAGGTGGCCCCGCGGTTTGCGTCATGGACCAGCTCGGGCAGGGCATTGGAGAGACCGCCTGCACCCACGTCATGGAGGGACTGGATGGGGTTGTCGTCGCCGAGTTCCAGGCAGCGGTCCAGGACCTCCTGGCAGCGGCGCTCCATCTCGGCGTTTGCCCTCTGGACGCTGGCGAAGTCCAGGTCCTCGCTGGAGTCCCCGGTGGCCATGCTGCTCGCAGCACCGCCGCCCAGTCCAATGAGCAGGGCCGGGCCTCCCAGGACGATGAGGGCGGCTCCTTCTGGAATGGGTTTCTTCTCCACGTGGCCCGGGCGTACATTCCCGAAGCCGCCGGCGATCATGATCGGCTTGTGGAAGCCGCGCCACTCGGTGCCTCCCCCGACCGCCGGTACCTGGAGACAGAAGGAGCGGAAGTAGCCGGTCAGGTTCGGCCGACCGAACTCGTTGTTGAAGGCCGCACCGCCGATGGGGCCTTCCCGCATGATGTCCAGGGCGGTGGCCATCCGGGGGGAGAAGCCGACGGTGGCCTCCCAGGGACGTTCTGCGCCCGGGAGCTTCAGGTCGCTGACAGAAAAGCCGCACAGGCCTGCCTTGGGCTTTCCTCCCCGGCCCGTCGCGCCCTCGTCGCGAATCTCGCCGCCGTTGCCTGTGGCGGCCCCGGGGTCGGGGGAGATCCCCGTGGGGTGGTTGTGGGTCTCCACCTTCATCAGCATCGCGGTGGGCTCCCGGTGTGCCCGGTATCGGTGGTCCTCGGGGTCGGCGAACCAGCGGTCCGCGGTGTAGCCGCTGACCACGGCTGCATTGTCCTTGTAGGCGGAGACCGTGTACCCGGGGGCGTGACCGTGGGTGTTTCGGATCATGGCGAACAGGCTGAGGGGCCTGTCCTTGCCGTCGATGGTCCAGCTTGCGTTGAAGATCTTGTGGCGGCAGTGCTCGGAGTTCGCCTGGGCGAACATCATCAACTCGGCGTCGCTGGGGTCTCTCCCAAGGGAGCGAAAGGCCTCGACCAGGTAGTCGATCTCGTCTTCGGCCAGGGCCAGTCCCCAGGCCTGGTTGGCGGACACCAGGGCCGACCGGCCCTCGGTCAGGACGGGGACGTGGCGCAGGGCCCGGGGCGCTTCGGCGGCGAACAGGGCCTCCGTTGCCTGGAGGTCTGGCAGGACCGCCTCGACCATGCGGTCGTGGATCAGGGGCAGCAGTGGCTCTCGGGCCTCCTGGTCCAGGCCACCGGAAAAGGCCCAGCCCACGGCCCGCTCGATGCGGGTCACGGCCTCCAGCCCACAGTTGTGGGCGATGTCGGTGGCCTTGGACGACCAGGGGGAGATGGTTCCGGGTCTGGGGGTCACCAACAGGTCCAGGGCGGGAAGGTCCGCCGGGGCAGGCTCCGGGCCATAGGTGAGCAGTGCCTGGAGCACCTGGAGTTCCTCGTCGTTCAGCGCCCGTGAGATCGCCACCATGTGCACGAACCAGGCACGGAGATCGGTCAACTCCGGGGCGAGTTTCCGGGCCTGCTCACGGAGTCTGGCCAGGCGGAAGTCTGAACGGGCAGGACCTCCGATCAGGGCTAGCATCACAGGCACCTCCGACGCATGGCGTCGCTAACGCGATGGCAGGAGGGGGCACGGGTCAGGACGGCAACGATGCGGTCCTGGACGATTCAGGGTTGTTCCCCCTCCACGCTCTTGCAACACCGGAAACCGATGGTGCCTTCAAAGGAAGGCGGATGGTGACCGGATGGTTCGTCGCAGCGCCTGGATCGAGCGCTGTAGAAGCCGGAGCCACGCTTGTCGATGATGGGGAGCCCGTTCGCGTCCTGTTTTTCGGGATCGGTCCACTCCCACAGGTTCCCGTCCAGGTCGTAGACTCCCTCTGGGGTCCGGCAGCCGGGGTTGCGGCCTGTGGCGTGCAGCTTTCCCTGGGGATCACCAGCACCCATGCCGACGTTGCAGTGTTGACTGAGGCCGGCTTGCGGGATGGAATGGGTGCGTCCCCCGCTGCCGGGCTGGCCGTCGCAGGCATCTTCCCACTGACTGCTGGTGCACAGCCGCATTCCCACAGAGAGACAGGCGGTCCGGGCCTGGTACCAGCTCACGCCCTTGCTGGGCAGGACCCCGGCGACCGAGCGCACCTGGGGGAAAGCGACTGCCGGCGTGGGCCAGGTGTCTCCCTGGTCTTTCGGGCCGGCGCTTCCGATCAGCACCGCCTCGAATCGATGGATGCAGAAGTCTCCCTCTGCGCCCTGGACCCTGGCCATGCCCACGGGCCAGCCTGGCGCCGGGGATTCGGTGGGCCAGCCGCCTTCCGGTGGATCCAGCAGAGGCTGGGCAGGGGGTGGTGGAAGATTGCCCGGTACCGGCTTCTTGGCCCTGCCCGGAGGACCGGGGACAGAGTTCCTGTCCGGGGCTTCTCCGGTCTGGTTGAGGTGCTCCTGGGGTGAGGGCGTTGTGATGACTGGTGGGGCCTGGGGTGCGCTGTCACCACAGCTCAGCATCAGCATCAGGGGGAGCATGGCGGCATCTTAGTCTGTTGTCTCTCCAGCAGTTCGCCAGGCCCAGGCGACCGGGTCAACTCCCCGATCGGAGCTGGGTCAGGTCCAGCTCGAGACGAACCGGGCTCACGGCCTGGCGAACGGATGGCGCCGAAGAATCCCCCAGGTCCACCAGGGGCCCCAACTCTCCCGACTCTTCCAGGCTGGCGACCCGGCTGCTGCCGGCCACGTGCTCCGAGGGCCCGAAGACCAGGGCCACCTGGCCCTCGTCCAGTTCCAGGAGCGAGCCCAGGGGCTGCTTGCCCTGCCAGGCGGCAAACATGCTCGCCAGCGGTGCCTCCACCCCAGCCGGAGGTGAGGCGAGGGTGCGCTCGATGGCCTCGGCATGGGGGAGAGCCCCCTCGTCCGGCCCCAGGGCGTCCTCATAGGTCCGGACCAGGCTGAGCAGTTGCCCGACCAGCCCGGACTCTTCCGACGGATGCACCAGGTCGTGTGCCGCCAGCAGGACCGTCGGGCCCAGCTCACCGAGGCCCTGGTAGGAGAGCACCTCGCTCACCAGTTCTTCCTCCTGATCTCCGATCCGACAGAGGATTGCGGCCACGGCGATCGACAACAACTCGGCTCGATTGAGTCCGAGTCGGATCCCGAAGCCCAGCCCGACAAGGGCCTCGACGGCCGCCCGGTGAGGAATCGTGAGTTGGGTCTTGTAGTCCCGGACCGCCGGGAGCAGTTGGAAGACGGCGCCGTGCTTTCGGGCAGCCTCGGAGATGCGCTGGAGCACACGCTTGAGGGGAAGGAGCGAGGGGCGCTGCCCCTCGTCCCGGGCCTGGGCCAGGGTGCAGATCAGGTCCAGGAGGGTGGCGAAGAGCCACAAGGCAAGCTGCTCGGGCCGGGTGGCGTGGAGGGCTGAGGGGTCCTCCTCGAGGGTGGCGAAGAGGATCTCGCCATAGGCGCCCCGCTGCAGGGCGGTGGTGTCTCCCTTCAGGGCCTGTCGGAGGTCCCGGGAGAAGTGCTCCACATTCTCCTTGGAGGTGCTTCCGCCCAACATGAGTCCGCCGATCCCGGCCCGGACGAGGAGCTTCCCCAGCATGGTCGTCCGCTCGAAGTTCGTGTCGTCCAGGCGCAGCAGTCGCGAGCAGACCACCGCCTCCTGGCCGTAGGTCTGCAGGGTGAACGTCTCTCCGACGTTGGACTCGAAGGCGACCAGGGCGTGGAGGATCTCAAGGGTCAGTTGCTCGAAGAGCTGGTTGTGTTCGTCGTGGACCTCCAGGTTTCGGAACAGCCCGTAGATCGCCCCGATGACCTTGGGGCTGTGCCGCTGGACTGGTGTGGGGCCGGTATGCGGGTCGGTCATGGGTTGGTGCCCCCCTTCAAGGCTGTGGCGATGGCCTTGCGGACGGACCGGGCCAGTTGCCAGCCGCCCTTTGCCCCGGACAGAAGCTGGCGCCCGCCAGGGAACTGCATCTTCGCCAGGTGCTCGACGACCTGGAGTTGCATGTCCGTGACCGGTTTTCGGGCCAGGCTGCGGAGCCCCAGCAGGTGGCGGTAGGCCTCGATGGTCTCCTCGTCGGGGAAGCCCGCCAGGGAGCGAAGCCACGTGGTCTGCTCCGCGGGGTCGCGCTCCAGGAACTCCGGCCGTTGCACCCGGTCGGCGACAGCCTGAACGACGATGGGCTCAGCCGAGGTTCCGAGCATGCGAAGGGCCTGGAGGCGATGGACCCGGCGGGGATCATCGAGCACCTCGACCAGGGTGGCGAAGAGGGAGGGATGGTTCTGTCCCTCCAGGGCCCGCAATGCCTGGTAGCGAACACGATCGAAACGGGATCTCAGCGCCTTCTCCAGGCCGGGCAGCCCTCGTTCGCCGGACAGGGCCCTCAGGGCTTCCACCGTGCTGAGCACCTCCTGCTCGTCCTCCGAGTCGAGCTGCTGGAGATAAAGCGGGAGCACGTCTCCTCCGGCGTCTCCAGCGAGTCGAGCGAACCGGGTCTGGGCCATGGGGCTGCGAAGGGCGACCAGGAAGGCCGAGAGTCCGTCCGGATCGACCTCTCCCAGGACGCCGATCACCTGCTCGAAGTCCCCCGGGTTCATGTCGCAGAGCGGAGCCAGGCGAACCAGGAACTCGGGGTGAGCCAGGTGCGCCTGGATCGGACGGGCCACCGCCGTGTCCTGGGCGACCAGCGCGTTGAGCAGGGGGAGCAGCCAGCCCTGGGGATCCCGGCAGAGCAGGGTGTCCAGGAGTGCGACCAGGAGAGAGGGAACCCCGGCTTCCGCCTCGCCCGGGCCGGCTCCGACGATGGCCTCGACGAAACGTTGGACGTCGTCTCCTCGTGCCCGTGCCCCTCCGGAACTGAGCGCGGCCTCTACCCAGGGTTCCACCTCGAAGGGCTGGGACTGGGCGCTTGCGATCCAGGACAACTCCTCCCGGCCCACCAGGCTGCGGGGATCCTGTCGGCTGAAGGCCAGGGCCGGGGTGCCGGGCGCGTCCTGGGGAGGTTCGAAGAGAGAAGCAATGCCCTTCTCGGACACCAGTCGGATGTCGCCGTCCTCTCCGGGCTCCAGCCGGGTTGGCAGGAGGCTCGAGATGTAGAGCTGGATCCGGTGGACTTCTCGACGCCACAGCAGAGTCACTCGGTCGTCGCCTTCCTCGGGCTCACCGCAGAGCACCTCGATGAAGGTTCGCATTTCGTCGTCGGAGACCCCTGGCTCGAAGGTCAGGTCGCGGACACTGTCGGCGAACAGTCCGAACCAGCTGTCGTCTATCTTTCGAGAGCCCATGAGGGTTCGGTTCTTGTAGAGCAGGCCGAAGGAGGAGACGCGGAGCGTGACCGGCCCGCGTTTCAGCAGCTCCGTGAAGAGCCGGGTTGCGGCGGCAATGTGTTCCTCGACCGTGGGGCCCTGACCCTCGTTGACCCGGTGGCTGCGCATCGCCCGCTCCAGGCTCGCCACCGCGCTTCGAACCCGGCCGAAGTCGTGGGTCAACGAGTCTTCATTGTGTTGACTGACTTCGGTTGCCATGGACATTCCGCAGGTGGAAGAGGCCGCCTCCAGGCCAGAGGACGGGGGACGGACCACCGAGGATAGTCCAGTCGCTGGTCCTGTCGGAGCCCAGCCGAACCGGTTGTACCGCCCGGCATCGCCGACACGAGGAGGAGGTCCCCGGGGGACGCTCCCCAAGAGCGGCCCCTGGCCACGGGGCATCCGCGCAGTCGCAGTGCCCGGAGTTCTCCTTGACCTCGGTATCCCCGTTCACATCCCCTGCGACCAGAACGCCCCACTGGGGCACAGGTTGTCCGGATCGCAGGGGGCCAACCGGTGCTCACCGCCATCGTCGAGCCCGCCCTGAAGCGATCGCCAACTGGCACGGAACTTGCGAGTGGTGGCCCCTGGCACCGCCATGGTTTCAACGCTGAGACCTGCAAGGAGGTGCCTGTGTTACGTGTCCGAGGGATCTGGATCGTCCTGCTGCTCTGTGCAATAGAGCCCGGGTTCGCGACGCCTCACCCCCTCTCCGCCCGCATTGTGGCGGCGACCCAGGACGCCGACCAGGCTTCCGAACTGCGCCTGGTCTACGACGATGTGTACGGTTTCTTTGGTGGCAGTCGGTTCGAACTGAACCAGGGCGAGCTCGTACACACCCATACCCCAAGGGGTGGGAGGGCCTCGGTGGAAACCCGAGCCACTCTCTCCACCCAGGAACTCACGGACCTGTTGGCTCTGCTGCGAGTCGAAAACATCTGGGAGCAAAGGGTCCCCGATCGAACACCGTTGCCTGACGAGTCTCGGGCCGTCCTCACGGTGTCCATGTACCCGGCCAGGGCCACGACCTGGGAGTGGTACAACGACCTGGTCGACAACGACCGCCTGGTCAAGGTCCAGCGCACCCTCCATGCCCTGGCCCCGGCAGGTGCACCATGACCGGCCTGGTACTCCTGGCGCTCGTGACCCTGTCCCCCAGCACGCTGGCTGGAGACATGGGCTGTATGCCTGGGGCTTCCCCGGCCATTGCCGATGACCTTGCAGTTGTCATGGCCGTCACGCCCGCGGCGCCGGCCCCTCCGGTCAAGGACGAGGTGCACGCGAACCACTACGACCGCTCGAATGGCGACAACGACGGCGATGGCGTTCGGAACAAGCATGATGCCTTGCCGAACGATGCCAGGGATTCCACAGACAAGGATGGCGACGGTGTCGGTGACAACGTCGATGCCTTTCCCGACGATCCCAAGGAGTGGCGGGACTCGGACTGCGATGGTGTCGGCGACAACGCTGACAAGAAGTTCGATGGCAAGGGTCGGGTGGCAACTGTCTCCAGGTTTTCATCCGATGGGACCTATGGCCAGAACGTGGGCATGACGCTCGTGACCACGCCCGACGGGGTGATTCACGCCATCCTCAAGGTCAAGCTGACCGGTGCTCGTGACGGAAAGCGCGAAGCCGGCTGGGAAAATGAGATCGAGAAGTTCTGGTCCAATGATGAGTTCTCCCTGGATGTCCAGTGGGTGGAGTCTGGTGAAGACAACCGCATGCACGTTCGGCGCGGTTCGGGACGGGAGAACTCGGGCACTCTGTTCACCAGCACGGACAAGTGGACGGCCATCCACGAATTCGGTCACCTGCTCGGCCTGGACGACGAATACCAGGACAGGAAGGACCCGGCCCGGCTGATCGGCGAGTCGAACAGCATCATGCGGATCAGTTGGGAGGGGGGCGTCCCCTACAAGCGGCACCTGGCCCTGATCCTCAGCCAGTTCGACTGCGAGGGCAGTCGAGCTGCGACCGAGAAGGACCTGGAAAAACTGAAGAAGGAGACCCCGGCGCCCAGACCCGAGGCCAGGCTCCGGGTGACACCCTCTCGAGGCAAGAGCATGAGGAAGTAAACGGCCTCGGACGTCCTGGTTCGGGACCTACTGTTCGGTCGCCTTCGCCTCCACCACGGTCACCTGCTGCCGCACGGCCACGTCCTCCCAGGCGGACTCTCCGCCGAACGGCCACCTCACCACCAGCCTTTCGACCACTTCCACATCGCCCAGTCCCAGGTAGGCCACTGCCGGGCCCGACGAACCGAGGCCTCGGCCACCGGCGGTGATCCAGCCGCTTACGGTTCCCTCCGCGGTCTCGGCCAGGACCTGCACGCCGATGCCGCGGGTGTTGGGGGAGACGCCCTTGACCCGGACAGAGAGCCATGCATTGTCCGAGCACCGGGACAGGGCGAGCGTGGCCAGCCCCAGGCCGTCTCGTCGGAACAGGTCCAGGTGACCATCGTCGTTGAAGTCCAGGAGCCACAGGCCACGGCCGGTGGTCATCTCGTCCATGCCCCAGTCAGAGGCCCGGTCGACAAAGGTCCCGTCGGGCTGCTGCATGTACAGCCCGTCCGGTTGGAACTCCACGTTCTCCTTGACCTCCTGAGCGGGTGACGAGATCGCACGGAGGCTCTGGCCGAACACCACCACGGCGTCGAGCAGGCCGTCGTTGTCCAGGTCGCCCAGCTCGGTGCCCCACGAGATGACCTGCCTGGCTGAATCATCGGGCACCAGGTCTCGGGCAGCCGCGGTGTGGTACCAGGCGCCGTCCGGGGCGCTTTCGAGGAGCCACAATGGGCCCCAATCGCTGATCAGGAAGTCGGGGATCGTGTCGCCGTTCAGGTCACCCACGCCCAGACCCATCCCATCCTTGATGCTCGAGAGACTCGACTTCTGGCCAATGTCGGAGAAGGACAGGGTCCCGTCCTGAACGTCGTTCTGGATCAGCGTGCTCAGGTAGGCCCCGTCGCCGTGGGCATTGACCTGGACCATGTCCGGGTCGCCGTCGAGGTCGACATCGAGTAGCCCGGTAAGGAAGGTGTAGCCGTCACGAGCGCTGGGGCTCAGCACCTCCGGGCGCTCGGTGAAGTAGCCGTCGCCCATGTTTTCGAACAGCTGGTTCGGGTCGCCCGGATCGGGCAGGTGGGGACCATCCAGGGTGCTGTCATTCGACAGGAACAGGTCCAGATCCCTGTCGCCATCCAGGTCGGCGAAGGTGCCTCCCATGCAGGCCCACTGGGTGGCTTCCAGCCCACGCCCCCTGGTGTCGTCGTCGAACCGACCGCCCCCGTTGTTGATGAAGAGCCGGTTGGCGCGATCGAGGTTGGTCACCAGCAGGTCCAGGTCATCGTCTCCATCGATGTCCGCTGCTGTGGCACTGGAGGAGGTGAGATGTTCACCGGCATCGGGAAGCCGGGACAATGCCTCGTCGGCATAGGTGCCGTTGGCCTGGCGCACGAACAGCTGGCCGGGACTTCCGTTGGGGAGGTAGATCTCCAGGATTCCGTCACCTGTCAGGTCGGCGACCGTCCCGCCCACCCCGAGTCGGACTTCCTCTTCGAACCCGGCGGGCACCTGTACATCCCACTCGGGTCCCAGGTCAGCGTAGAAGAAGGGCCCTTCGGACTCGCGCAGCTCGGGGTTGGCGCAGACCACCTCGCCATGTTCGATCAGGCCCACACGTGCGTCGTCAGGCAGTTCGTCTGAATCGCACCCGCTGGTCAGGGCTGGAAACAGGAGAACGGGGCCGAGATGCATGCCTGATCGTATCGCCTAAGGGACGATATTGCTGGCTCCTGATGTTGGTCCGGTGGTCTGCTGTCTCCGGTTGTTGGGGGGGCGGCTGGATGTCCCGTCCCGCTCTCGGCCTCCTCCACGGAAGCCATTCGACCCCCGCCAAAGCAGTGGGGCCCGGTATGCCTGCCAGGCTGGTGGTTGAGGCCTGTCGCCCTTCCCGGGAGCGCTTGCGGGGCGACGACCTCACCTGGGACCTATCGGAGTCGCGGGGCATATTAGGATGCTTGTAGCGCTGACATGGAGAGGCAGATGGACCCCCGAATTGGCTTCCTTGGAATCGGAATCCTGGTTTCCAGCCCAGCCTGTATATCCACCACGGCAGAAGACACATCGGATACCATGGAAACCACAGACACCGTGGATACCACGGACACCGTGGATACCACGGACACCGTGGATACCACGGACACCGTGGAAACCACAGACACCGTGGATACCACGGACACCGTGGATACCACAGACACCGCCGAACCCGTCATCACCGAGTGCTCCAGTTACACCTTGGCCGTAGATGTGCCGCCCTACGACAGCGGTAACGCCGAGCATTTCCTGATCCAGAGTGTCGAGGAATGGTCCCACATCGACGACCCGGAAAAGCGCGTGTTCTACGTGGCGCCTGGAGACTACGGCGCGGTGACGATAACGGCGAGCGGCACTCCGGACGAGCCCCGATTTCTTGCACTCTACGACGACACGGGCAAACACCCAGCGCAGCTTTCTGTGGAGCAACAGGCGAACGTTCGCTTGACCTTCAACGGCGTGTCGCACTGGATTGTCCACCGGCTCTCCGCCCTCGGCTTCAGCGAGGACTACGCCCTGCAAATCGAGCCGGTCAGTGGCCACATTCTCATCGATCGGATGAACTTTGCGGACTTCATGAGTGGGATACGGGTGCGCAGTGGAACAGACGACTCTGCGCCGACCCACGACATCACCATTCAGCACTGCCGCATGGACGCCATGTCAGCAGAGGGCCTCGCGGCGGACCGACTCGCGGTGCTGCTGACAGGCACGAGTTCCCAGGAATACCGACGGGTGGAGGATGTTCACCTCCTGGACAACGAGATCCGCAATTGCAACGACGGTTTCCAGACAATGCGTCAACCGTCCCCAGAGAGTGACGTGAACTACCCGGGCACCATCATCGACTGCAACCATATCTATGTCGACAGTGACGTCTATACGGATGGGGAGGGAAACCACGATCCCAACGGGCTGTGGTCCTGGACCGAGAACGCCATCGACCTGAAGGGGGGCTCCAATGATCCCGCCAAGCCGGTCATCGTGAGCAACAATTACATGTGGGGCTACCGAACCACGGACAAAAACGGTGGCGGGTCCGGAGGCTGGGGGGATGGATTCGTCGGCCATTTCCACGTAAAGAACATAGAGGTGTTCGGCAACGTTGTGTTCGACTCTAATCGTGGCCTGACCTTTGGCGATCCCCAGGAACTGCCCTACAGCGTCGAGAACCTCCACGTGCATGACAACATCTTCTACGACATTGGATACAGCACCACCGGTGCCACCGAGTTCTGTCACTTCTTCTCCCAGTCGGCAAACGTTCTCTACGAACACAACACGGTGGTCGGTGTCGAGGCCCAGTCACGCTGGGGGTACCACTATGACAACGAGCAGGGATTGGAACTCTCGTGCAATGCCATCGTCGATACGGCCGTGATGGGCGGTGTCCGAGCGGCGGACACTGTCGTCAAGGACAACTTCTTCTACAACACTGCCCTTCAAGAAGAAGGGGACGGGACGTCCTACGGGACCGCTGCTGAGGCCCAACTGGAGGACCTCGTCTTCACCACCGATCGTTACACCAACAACCCCCGCGAGATCACCCTGCCAGGCGTACTGACGACCTCGGAAAGCCCCCACGCCGACTGGTGTGCGCCCTGAGAAGAACGGAGCGAACTCAGAACCCCAGACCGACCTCCAGCGTGCCGACCGAGATTCCGTACGTCTCCGCGTGGATGTCGAACATCTGTCGTGCTCGAAGTGTGTCGTCCAGGGTCAGGTAGTTCCCCAGTTGGGCCAGTCCCCCCACCCCGCCAGGTGGAATGACCGGAGTCACCCGGCAATGCCGCCAGCTGCGGGAGGAGCGTCGGTCCGTGCCCAGTGTCCTCTTCATCACCCGTCGAAGTCGACAACGAAGGATCGGCGTCGAAGCACCAGTCCGAACAGCGCCAGGGACCACACCAGCGATGGTGGGCGAGGCGTGGCAGCGCAACCGCCGGCCTGCCCCTCCAGTACGGTCACCTGCTGCCGCACCGCCACGTCCTCCCAGACGCTCTCGCCGCCGAACGGCCATCTCACCACCAGCCGGTCGACCACCTCTGCATCGCCCAGTCCCAGGTAGGCCATCGCGGGGCCCGACGAGGCGAGGCCGCGTCCGCCGGCGGTGATCCAGCCGCTCACGGTCCGGTCCCCGGTCTCGGCCAGTACCTGGACGCCGATGCCACGGGTGTTGGGCGAGAGGCCCTCCACCTGGACCGAGAGCCATGCATTGTCCGAGCACCGGGACAGAGCGAGAGTGGCCTTGCCCAGGCCGTCTCGTCGAAAGAGGTCCAGGTGACCGTCGCCGTTGAAGTCCAGGAACCACAGGCCTCGTCCAGAGGTCAAGTCGTCCATGCCCCAGTCGAGGGCCCGGTCGACGAAGGTCCCGTCGGGCTGCTGCATGTACACCGCGTCGGGTTGGAACTCCTCGTTCACCTTGTTCGCGTTCTCGGTTCCCTGTCGCCGGATGCTCTGGCCGAACACCACGACGGCGTCCAGCAGGCCGTCGTTGTCGAGGTCCCCCAGTTCGGTGCCCCACGAGATCAACTGGTTGGCCGTCACATCGGGCACCAGTCTACGGGCTGCTGCGGTGTGGTACCAGGTGCCGTCGGGGGCGCTCTCCAGGAGCCACACAGGACCCCAGTCGCTGATCAGGAAGTCGGGGATCGTGTCGCCGTTCAGGTCGCCCACACCCAGACCCATTCCATCCTTCACGCTCGACAGACTCGACTGCTGGCCGATGTCGGTGAAGGACAGGGTCCCGTTCTGAACGTCGTTTCGGATCAGCGTGGTGAAGTACGCACCGTCGCCGTGGGCATTGACCTGGACCATGTCCGGGTCGCCGTCCAGATCGACGTCGAGCAGCCCGGTGAGGAAGGTGTAGCCGTCACGAGCGCTGGCGCTCAGTAACTCCGAACGCTCGGTGAAGTAGCCATCGCCCACGTTTTCGAACAACTGGTTCGGGTAGCCCGGATCGGGCAGGTAGGGGCCTTCCTTGGTGCTGTCATTCGACACGAACAGGTCCAGGTCGTTGTCACCATCGAGGTCGGCGAAGGCGCAGCTCATCGTGGCCCACTCGGTGTCCAGCAGCCCACGACTCCTGGTGTCGTCGTGGAATTGACCGCTGCCGTCGTTGATAAAGAGCCGGTTGGGGCGATCGAGGTTTGTCACCAGCAGGTCCAGGTCCCCGTCGCCGTCGACGTCGGCTGCTGTGGCACCCGAGGAGGTCAGGCGGTAGTCGGCAAAGGGAAGCCGGGACGATGCCTCGTCGGCATAGGTGCCGTCGTCCTGGCGCACGAACAGTTGCCCGGGGCTGATGTTGGGGAGGTAGATCTCCAGGCTTCCGTCACCCGTCAGGTCGGCGATCACCCCGCCCACCCCGGATTGAACCTCCTGTTCGTACCCGGCAGGCACCTGTTCATCCCACTCGGGCCCCAGGTCGGCATAGTGAAAGGGCCCCTCGGACTCGCGCAACTCGGGGTTGTCGCAGACCACCTCGCCACCCTCGACCAGGCCTCTGCGAGAGTCGTTCAACAAATTGTCCGAATAGCACCCGCCGGCCATGGCTGTAAGCAGGAGGACGGGACCAAGGTGCATGCTTGATCGTACCGTCAAACGGCAGGCTTTGTGGGTTGTGGGGGGTCTATCGCTGCCATCTCCCATTCCCGTCCGCATCGACGAAAATCGGGTTCGTGAAGCCCACCGGCACATATCCGGGCGCCACGAGGTCGTAGTCGGTCTCGGTCAAGGGGGCGTCTTGCTCTGGAGGCCAGCCGGCCTCGGCCAGAATCCAGTAGTCCTGGGTCTCGGTGAGAGGCCACGTCAAGGGCTCCTCCGGAGGGCCTCGCACGACCACTTCTCCGTTGATCACCAGGCGCAACTCCTGGACCGGTACCCAGGGAGCGGCCTGGACGGTCACTCGGGCCTCGCCACCTTCCAGGACCAGTGCTGGCACGGGGCCGGTGGTGACCGTGACTTCGCCATTGCGCAGTGCCTGGACCACGCAGTCCATGTCCACCGGTTCACACCGGATGAGGTTGACCGGCAGGCCGGCGAGCTCCACCTGGAGGGCATGGCTGTCAGAGTTGCCCACTCCGGTGACCTGAATCCCGGAATTAAGCAGGTCAAACCAGTCTTTTCGCATACCCTGGTACAATAGCCAGGAGAAGCGGTTGATGATCTCGAGGGTGTCGAATCCGGCTGTGACCTCGATGGTCTCGACACGGTAGAGATCGTGGACGTGCTCTGGGGCCTCGCCTGGCCAGAACTGGATCCCTCGGGGGTGGTTGAGCTGGAGCACGGTCTGCTCGCCGAGGGCCCGGAGGTTCGCCAGTAGTTCGTCCAGGGTCTCGGCGCTGTTGGGCGGTGTCCTGGTGTCGAGCAGGGGGTAGACACTGGTGTGTCCGATGTTGTCGCCGTTGACCACAGTGGCCATCTCCGAGCCCAGCCAACTGGTGACTCCTGGTGCCTGGTCAAGCGCCGCCGCGGGATCGATGACCTCGTTGTGGTCCGTGATCGCCACCAGGTCCAGCCCAGCCGCTGCCAGGGCCCGGTACCGCATGGCATCGGGCACATAGGCGTCCGAGGAGTGTCCTGTGTGGACGTGGAAGTCCGCTGCCATTGTGTCCTGGTGAGCGATCGCAGACGGGAGCTCCAGCTCGACCAGGGTGTCTTCTGAGATCTCGATGGTGGTGGAGGCCAGGTCGTCAAACACGCTCCGGACCGCGATCACCCGGTAGGTTCCTGGCTCCACGTTGGCCCCGGCCTCTCCTGCTCGGGTGAAGAGGTTCTCCATCACGGCGTCCCGGCCTTTGGGGTCGGCGACCAGGGCGTCGGGCCCGGCAAAGTCCAGTGGCAGCCCGTCCTGTAGCACCAGGACCCTGGCATCCACCGGGTCACCGTCCTGGTGAACCCGCACGGTGAGTCGGTGCGGTGCTGGCGCCCAGGTGAATGTCGACTCCGCCTGGGGTTGGCCGCCCAGGTCGAGCCGCAAGACATGCTCCCCTGGTTGGAGGCCCAGCAGTTCCAGGGTGGCCAGGTAGTCGTGGCCTCCGCCATAGAGTGCGAGGCGGTCCCTCACGATGCCCAGCGGATCGGAGACGTCCTGGTCGTCCAACCAGAGGGTCACTTCGGCTGGCGTGGCGGTCTCGATCACCTGGGCGAGCACGGGGATCCAGGGACCGGTCTGCACGGAGCCCTCCGAGGGGGACAGCAGCGTCGGGGGCGTGCAGGACAGGAGCAGGACGATCACCTGTCCTCCGCCTCCCGAGGTCCGTGCATCGGGCTCATGTCGTTCTCCGTGGAGGCCCGTATCCCAGCGGGTCGCCTCCCCACGACAGGACCGATCCCGAATCCCGCTGACAGTAGACTCCGACCATGGGAACAAGGCGCGTCGTGGCCATAGGCGATCTGAATGCCAGCCTGGAGGCCTGGCACACCATCACCCAGGGCCTGGGGCTGGTGGACGACCGGGGTGCCTGGACCGGAGGCGACACTCACCTGGTGCAGTTGGGCGACGTGTTCAACCGAGGGGCTGGCGCACGGTCCTACTTCGAAGACCTCGTCGAACTTCAGAAAAGGGCTGCCGATGCCGGGGGACAGGTCACCCAGTTGCTCGGAAACCACGAGGTGCTGACCGCCCTGGGTATCGAGGCCTATTGCACGACCGAGGAGTACCTGGCCTGGGCCACGGACGATGAGAAGGACGCCTGGGAGGAGGAGGTCAGGGAGTACTTGAGCTTCCTGTTGATGGTGCCCCCGCCGGGGCCGGTACTGCCACTGGCTCCCCGGATGGAAGCCTGGAAGGCCCTGAACGTGCCCGGTCGTCGGGCGATGCGGGTGGACCTGGGCCCTGACGGCGCCCTGAGAGCCCTGCTGGCCACCCTGCCCGTCGCTGTGGTGGCCGGCGATTGCGTCTTCTCTCACGCCCCGATCACGCCGCGTTGGGCTCGCCTGGGCCTGGCAGGACTGAACGAACGGGCTCAGAGGGAGTGGAAACAGGCGCCGTCCTTCTATCGCTCGCTGCCGCCAGGCAGTCTCTTCCGCGCCAGCCAGGGACCTCTGTGGAACCGACAACTGGTCCTGAAGGAAACGGTGCGGGTTCGTCGCCAGCTCCTTCGTTCCTTGAGCCTCTTCGGTGTTGCCCGCATGGTCACCGGCCACACGACGACGGAGAGCATGCCTGGCGGAAGTCAGGGCCACATCCAGGGCTGTCACGGTGGACGCCTGTGGAGCATTGATGTGGGGCTGGGTTCCGCGCCTCCCGCCGCCCTGGTGATCGACGGGGACGGAGGCTGGCAATGGTCGCTCGAGGGCCGAGTCCCGCTCTGGGGGGCGACCTGAGGCAGGGCTTCGGACGCTTCCCTTCGCGGTAGCCTCGTCCAATGCAGACCCTGTTTACGTCCGACCAGATCGCTGCCCGCGTGGCTGACCTTGCCGGCGAGATCGCCGGCGCCCTTCCCTCGGCGGTCCATCACGAGGGGCTCGTGGTGGTGGGCCCTCTCAAGGGGTGCCTGATCTTCCAGGCGGACCTGGTCCGAGCACTCCATCCACACCTGCCGATCCTGGAGCTCGATTTCCTGGGGCTCTCCAGCTACGGTGCTGGCACGACCTCTTCGGGCACGGTGACCCTGTTGTCGGACCTGCGGCATTCCATCACCGGCCGGCACGTCTTGTTGGTGGACGACATCGTGGACACGGGACGGACGCTGGCCTTTGCCCAGGCCCACCTGGCCGCCAAGGGGCCCGCCAGCCTGCGGACGGCCACGTTGCTGGACAAGCCCTCTCGCCGGGTGATCTCGGTCCCTGTGGAGCACGTCGGCTTCGCCATCGAGGACCTCTTTGTGCTCGGCTATGGCACGGACCTGGGCGAGCGTTACCGGGAGTTGCCGGATCTCGTGATCTACGATGGAAAGGGTTGAGGTCCCCGGGACGGGAACCCACAGGCAGAGCCGAATCCCCAGGAGGAGGGAGTGAGATGACAGGCTGGATGCTCGGAGTGGTGCTGGGGCTTGGCCCCGCCCAGGCCCAGGATGATGAACCTCTCTACATGGCGGACCTGGGGTTGAACGTCACCATTCCCCGGGGCTTCCGGGTACCCCGATGGTCGGACTGGGACCTGGATGGTGTGGACAAGTCGAAGTCCATCCAGATCAGGCTGATCTCGACGGCCTTCCAGCAGGAACCGACCGAGGAAGCTGCCCAGGCCTGGGCGAACCAGGTGGTGACGGAACTGGAAGCGGGGGACCACACCGGTGCCCGGGTGGTCTCCTCGGGGGTCGAGACCCTCAATGGTCGCTCCACAGCGCTGGCCGAGATTCGCTACCGTCACAAGGGCAAGGACGATGCGGTGCTGGTCCAGCGCTCCTTTCCCCTGCAGGGCAAGGTCGCCCACCTCCGGGCCATGGGGCTCACCCGCAACACCAGCAAGGTGCGCCGGGCCCTGGCGACCTGGGACATGGGACTGGCGCTGGAGAAGGCGCCCATGGACCTGGAGGCCAACCGGGGACCCCTGGTGAGTGAATCGGCTTTCAGGAGCACGCTGCCCGAGGGGTGGCGTCATCCCCTGGTCTCTGAGCTGGGGCCGGTGCGCGAGGTGGCCGCCAAGGCGGGCCAGGGCAAGATCGACAAGGATCGATGCTGGGTGGCGATCAAGCCCTACCCGGAAGGCGACACCGCGATTCTTCTGGCCTGTCAGCAGGGGGCCTGGGTCGGGAAAATCGACGAGCACAGCTTCGAGGGCAAGCAGGAGGAGCTCAAGAGCCTGCTCTTCGGGGAGATGGAGGTCGGTCATGCGTCGCCCCTGGGCGCCTCGCCGGATGGCCGAATGTCCCCGATGTACACCCTGTCCGGGAGCAGTGACCTGGCGGTTCGGGTGGCAGCGACGCCCTATGACCGGGGATTGATGACGACCTATGCCATCGGTCGACTGGCAGATGGAGACGCTCTCGAGGCCGCCCTGGTCCACGTGCTGGAGGACACGACCTTTGCGGGCCCCGATGGGGGCGCTCACCCGGTCTCCTTCCTGAACCTGGTCGACTACGCGGTGAAATACCGGCCTGTCTTCCTGGCGCCGTTGCTCCTCGTGCTGCTGGTGGTCATGGTCCTGGTCTTCAAGCTGGCCACCAAGAAGCCGTCCTATGTCGACGTGGATTGACGGAGGGCTTTCGCCAACGAGGGCGCGGACCGAGTAAGATACGCCGGCTGAGACCGAGGGGACCCCGGGCATGCTTTGGACGTTGATGGCTCTTGGGGCCACTGCTCTGGCCCAGGACGCCGCCTATCTGCGGATCAACGAGGTCCTGCCTGCGCCTGACGGCACCGATAAAGGCCAGGAGTGGGTCGAGCTCTACAACACCGCCTTCCACCAGGTGGACCTGTCCGTCTGTGTGCTCGAGCGGGCCAAGGGAGCCTGGGAAGAGGTCGCGACCCTGAGCGGCTACATCGATCCGGGAAGCCCCTTCCTGGTCGCGGACCCGGATGTGGGGGCCGAGGCGGATTTCCGTCTTCCCAAGGGCGAGACCCTGGACCTGGGCAATGCCGGGTCCAACGGAGATGGGGTCCGGCTGGTCTGCGAGGAGGTGGTCATCGACACCGTCCTCTATGGAAGCAACAACGACGATGGCCTGGCCGACGACCTGGAGGACCCGGCACCGGCGGAAAACCTGGCGCCCAAGCCCACGGATGACGACTCCCTGGCCCGAGTCTTTGATGGGGATGACACCGACAACAGCGCCGCGGACTTCTGCAAGGATGACAGTCCCAGCCCGGGAGAGTTCAACACATGCCCCGGGGACACCGGGGACACCGGGGACACCGGGGATTCCGGGGACACCGGGCCGGTCACGGGGCCTGTGGCCAGCTGTGCGGACCCGGTGCGAATCAACGAGTTGATCAGCAACCCCGATGGCACCGACACCGACCTGGAGTGGGTGGAGCTCTACAACGTCGGCACTGCGGCGGTGGACCTGGCCGGCTGGGGGCTGACCTATGGCACCAGTTCCTACACGACGCCCAAGGACCTGGTCGGGACCATCGAGGCGGGTGGGTACTTCCTGATCGGGGGCGAGATGGTCCCGGACACGGACCAGGAGATCTCCCTGAACATCGGCAACGCCTCTACCAGCGACGCGGTTCAGCTCCGGTGCCTGGACGGCATCGCGGACACCGTGATCTACGGTGAGCCGAATTCCGATGAATGGACCGATGACCTGGGGGACCTCGCCACCTCCCTGGCCTCCGTGCCCGGGACAGACCAGTGCCTTGCCCGCAAGGTGAATGGCCTGGACACGGATCTGTCGGGGGACGACTTCTGGGTCACGGACGCTGCCGAGTGCACGCCGGGGGCCGCCAACGCCGAGTACACCTGTGATGTCACCGGAGTGGACCACGTTCGACTCAACGAGGTGGTGGCCAACCCGTCAGGTTCGGATCCCGATGCCGAGTGGGTCGAGATCTACAACAGCGGGGAGGAGGCCTTTGCCCTGGATCGCTGGGTGCTGGAGGCGGCCAAGAGCTCCTGGAGTGTCCAGGCCACCATGCCCGGCGGCCTGGAGATCCCGGCCGGTGGTCATCTCGTGATCGGTGGGGAGCTTGCAGGCACGGTGGACGTCCTGGCGAGTCTGGACCTTGGCAACGCCGGCAGCAATGGCGATGGGGTCCGCCTGGTGGACTGTGAGGGCGCGATCGTCGACACCGTCATCTACGGAGAGAACAACGACGATGGCCTGTTCGATGACCTGGGCGGGGCCGCCTTTACCCTGGCCCCTGAGATGGGAGATGGCCAGTCCATTGCCCGCTACCCGGACGGCGTGGACACCGACTTCCAGGACGAGGACTGGGCCCTCTGCATCGCGCCAAGCCAGGGCACCGAGAACGCGGATTGTGCTGCGGGCGGGGGGACGACGGATCCTCCGGACTCGAACCGGGACTGCGGGTGCGGGAGCCGAAGTGACCTGCCCGAGAGCGAGGTAGACGATGCGGCTGCCGCCCTGCAGCCGACATGCACCACGGTACCGGGTGGGGCCACCATGGGCTGGCTGATGTTGCTGGGTGTGGTGGGCTTCCGTCGGCGGGGCTGAAGACGAACCGAGACGGTCGCCGGTTAGAAGCCGATCGTGTCCATTGAATCCACCAAGTCACGCCTCTTCCTGATCAGCCTTCCGGCTCTTCTCGCCCTCCTGTTGCTTCTGTCCGCCGGGGGCCTGTTGTTCGCCGGGTATGTGGGCCGACCAGCCACCGGGGAGCGGGTCACGATCCATGTGGCCTCTGGGTGCACGCCGGAATGGGGTGAGCGGCTCGCCCAGCGGGCGGACGCCATCGGCCTGGGAACGCCCGATCTCCAGGTGGTCGGGAACCGGGTTCTGCTCACTGCAACCCTTCCTGGAAACCCCGATGACCGGACCGCAGTACCGGCCCTGTTGACCGCAGACGGGCGCCTGTCCTTGCACGTTCAGGACGGCGAGACGGTGGCGAGTGAAGCGGACATGGCCGAAGTTCGGCTCTCGATGTCCTACCTGGGAAGGGCCACGGTGGTGCTGGGCCCCAGCGAGCCGGCATGGGCGCGAATCCGTGCCCTTCCCCTCGACAGCGTGCTGGTGGCCACACTGGACGGGGAATCCGTGGAACTGGGGGAACTCAGGCGAGTCGGCCGCGACGACGAATTGCACGTTCAGCCCGCCCGTGAGCGGTCCCGGGATGAACTGCAGATGGCCGCGGACTGGGCCATCCTCCTGCAGACCGGGCCGGCTCCCTGTGCGGTGGCGGACCTGTCGGTGAGCCAGGCCGCAGACGGCACCTGAATCAGCGGCAGACCTGGAGCTTCAGCTTTCCTTGGCCCTTGTTGGTGTCGAGCTTGATCGTCGCCTTGCGCCCGTTGTCGCGGGTCACCTCGATGTCACCCTGGAGCGAAGTGGCGGTGGTGGGCTCGATTCCGTTGGGATCGGGGCACTGGGCCAGGATCGCCTCTGAAGCGCGAGCCCCCTTGAGGTTGTTGGCCTCGGGCACGTCCTCGAACCAGACATTGAAGGTGTGGGCACTGGTGGGGTCGTTTGTCTGGACCTGCCAGGGCTCGCAGAAGGCCTTCATCGCGAAGAACTCGCTCAGGTAGTCACAGACGCCCCCCTCGCTCTCTCCTTCGCCTTCTTCTTCGGTGGATTCGAGGGTGATCCCGGTATCCCCGGTGTCGATCACGGTCGGGCCCGTGTCGTCGCCGGTGTCGGTGTCCTGGGGTTCACTGGTGTCCAGCTGGTGGGGACACGTGTTCAGGCTGGAGGACGTGGCATAGGCCGCAGTAGAGCCTGTGGGGGTTTCGCAAACCACCATCCACCCGAGGCCCAGCCGCAGGGGCGGGCCCTCATCCCCTCGGAGGGAGCCGCTGTAGCAACCACCAAGGAACAGGGAAGCAGCGCTGAGGACCAGAATGCGCATGGGGGCTCAAGACCCGGGGGGGGAGGGGGCTACTTGGTCAGTGTGCGTGAAAAGTCGGGCGATCCGCCATTCATGTTGTAGAACTCGCCAGTGAGCACGTTGTCCTTGACCTCGATCCAGACGAACCCCTCGACGGTTTCGTCTTCCCAGAAGGTCGCCTGCCCGTCGCGGCCCTCCAGGCGTGTGGTCTTGGACGCCGCGCCAGTGACGATGAACTCGGTGCCGCAGGTGGGCTCGAGCCACTGGCGGTTGTGGTCGTGTCCGCACAGGTACAGGTCCACCTGGCCGCAGATGGCATTCTCCATGAAGACCTTCACGCCGTCGCCGTTCACGATGGGCAACCACCACAGGTCCTCGTAGTTTCCGGCGTTCCCGTGCTGCCCATTGGAGATGTAGGGGTGGTGACCGTAGGCGATCTTCCAGGTGCTCGTGCTCGCTGAGACCCGACCCGTCAGCCAGGCCTGCTGACCTGCAGCGTCCCAGTCGAGCATGATCGCGTTGCTGTCCAGTCCGAAGAAGTGGGCCGGGCCTTCGACGAAGTCGTAGTACTTGTCCGGCATGTTCCACTTGTCCGAGTACAGGCTGTACTCGACCTGGGGATCCGCCTTCCACCAGGACAGGCTCGTCTCACCGTAGTCGTGGTTGCCCAACACGGACATGAACGGCAGGTCCAGCACTGCGTAGGGAAGCTCGAACTTGGTCTGCCACTGTTCGTCCAAGGCGTCTTCGACACCGTCGTTGTAGAAGTTGTCGCCCAGGTACAACACGAAATCGCAGCCAGGATGGTCATCTTCCTTGGAGGCGCACAGGTCCCTGATGGCTGCTGCGTTGGCGTACTGGTCGTCGTTGCCCTCGCCACCATCGCCCATGGCCACGAAGCGCACGACCTGGGACGTGTCAGTGGTGTCCACGTCGGCATCTGCGTCGGCATCTGCGTCGGCATCTGCGTCGGCATCTGCGTCGGC
>CAZMNK010000039.1:0-39148 GCA_964567625.1 uncultured Enterobacterales bacterium
CCGTGTCCGTGTCCGTGTCCGTGTCCGTGTCCGTGTCGGTGTCGGTGTCGGTGTCGGTGTCGGTGTCCGTGTCGGTGTCGGCATCCGTCTCCGTGGAACCACCACCCTTGCCGGGTCCGGGACCTGGTGGAACCACGCCCCCGTAGTGGAACGCGCCCTCGAGCACGGTCTCGCTTCCCGCGGTGAACGCGTAGAAGTCGGCGTCTCCGAGGAATTCCAGGTTCCCCTTCGGGCTCCCAAAGCGCCTGGCTTCGCCCTGGATGCGGGTCCAGCGAGCTGTCTGGGTGCCGAGATCCTGGGCGGATGCCCAGTCATCACGGGCGTTGTCCCGGTCGTCGAGCTCCTCGACCACCGCGCCTGGCGGGATGATCACCGTGCCAGCCAGGAGGGTGCGGTCGATGTCCGTCTCCTCCTTGCAGGCGGCGGACAGGAGCAGTGGCATGCCGGCCAACAGCAGGCAGAGGGAGGAGGCTCTCTTGTTGCGTGCCATCAGAATTCCCCTCGCAGGCCAAGACGTGCCCAGCGGCCGCGTTGATAGGAGTAGGGTTGCCAGTACAGGGGTGCTCCGGTGGTCTCGTCGACGTAGACCCCTTCCCCGTCCTCGTCACCGTAGATGTCCCACACCGAGGTGACCGCGCGGCTGTTGAAGACGTTGAAGACGTCGGCGGTGACATCGAAGCTGACCTTGCCCAGGTCCACATGGACCCCAATGCGCACATCGGTCTGGGACCAGGCTGGCAGGCGGTCCGGGTTGTCCCCGTCGTCGCCCCAGGCGTACCAGTCGCCGTAGTAGTCGTTGTAGTAGAGCTTCCTGACCGGTTCGCCGGACATGAACGCGATGTCCCAGCCTCCGACCACGCCCAACGTGGCAGGGCCGATGTACAGGGCGTCGTTCTTGCGCCAGGTCCCCTGGAGGTTGAACACGTGGGTCACGTCGTAGGGGAGATACCCCTCCTCGTACTGGCGCTGCTCGGGAATGTCGAAGTAGGCGCTGGCGACCTGGGCGCCGTTGGTCCCGTAGGCCTCGGACCACGTGTAGTTGGCGTTGAGGCCCCAGCCCTCGGTCCACTCCTTGGACAGGGAGAACTCCACGGCGTCGTAGCGGGTGTAGAGGTCATCCGCGGTGCGCAGCCGGTAGATGGCCTCGTTGTCTCCGTTGCGGGACCCCACCACGTCGGTGCCGTCCTCGTTCCAGATCAGGTTGACCTCGTCGTCTTCCCAGAATCCCTGGGCCTTCTCGTGGACCCAGGTGACGTCCAGGGCCACACCGTCCCCGATGGCCTGGGTGATTCCAAGGTTCCACTCGTCGGAGTAGGGGTTGTCCAGGTCCTCGTGGGACTCGACTCCCGAGGCCGCGGAGTAGATGGGTTCTTCTGCCCAGTCGTCGGCTTCCGGGTCCCAGCCGTAGACCGAGTAGCTATCGTCCTGCTTGATGAGCAGGTCGGAGATGGAGAGGAAGCCGGTGTCGTAGAAGCGGCCGTAGAAGGCATGGATGCTGGTGCGCCCGTCTCCCAGGACGTCAAGGGCGGCGCCCAGCCGGGGGGCCATCTTGACGGAGGAGAAGATGGACTCGCCCACGTCATTGCGCAGGTCCGTGTAGTCCACGCGAACGCCCGGGCGAACGGTCAGCCGGTCGAAGCCGAGGATGTTGGGCTGCCAGACGTCCTGCAGGTACACGCTGACCAGCCCTGCGGCGACGGTGCTCTCCCAGTCCGTCGCGTATTCCTCCCGGAAGGAAGGCGTGTAGCCCTGGAGGTTCGAGGGGTCGCCGTCGTGGGTGTAGTAGTCGATGCCGTTTCGGATGCCGGGCCAGATGGTGTGGGCCTGCATGTACTCGGCCTGTAGACCGGCCTTGATCGCGTGCTGTCCGACGAAGTCGGTGTACCAGGTGGCCGCCGAGTTCAGGCTCGTGCGCTTGCGATTGTTGTAGCTGGCGTAGGGGTAGGCGCCGAATCCATAGCCATCCAGGTCTGCGGGCAGCCAGTAGTCGTTGGGGTAGCCGGGCTGGGCAAAGCTGTCGGTGCAGTAGCCGGTGTCGTCGTAGTTTTCGCAGTCCTCCCAGGCCACCGGGGTCACGTCGATGTAGTAGGTCTGGTAGTAGGCCTGGGTCTCGACCTGCAGGTCGTCTCGGGGCATCCAGAGGTGGCCCAGGGAACCGAACCAGCCGCCTTCTCGTTGGATGATCTCCGAGCCCGGCATCAGGTATTCCGAGCTGGCTTCATAGGCGCCGATGTTGTCGTGTCGTGTCAGGTCGCCCTGGAGCTGGGCCCACACACGGTGTGTGCTGGACGGCTGGTAGGTCAGCTTGCCGAACCAGTACAGGGAACCGCCCTTGTAGGGGTCCACCTCGTTCATCGGGGTGCCGGTGATCGGGTCATCGCCCGTGGGCAGGGCCAGGTCCCCGGAGTCCTGTCCGATGATGGAGCGGTCCACCTGGAAGCTGGTGAAGAACCAGAGCTTGTCCCTGATCACCGGACCGCCGACGTTCAGCGCGGCCTGGAAGTCCGTGTACTCGCTCGGAATCTCCTCTTCTCGGAAGCTCTCCAGGGCTGTCGAGCCATACATCACGGTGGCTGTCGCCTCGAGGTCGTTGCCGCCGCTCTTGGTGACCACGTTCACCGCGCCGCCCAGGGAGCGGCCGTACTCGGCGTCCATGCCGCCGGTGATGATCTGCACCTCTTCGATGGCGTCGTAGTTCATGTTGGCCGACCAGGTGTTCGTCATCGGGTCGGAGGTGTTCACGCCGTCGATGTAGAACTGGTTGCTGCTGTCGAAGCCGCCATGCATGTTCGGGTTGCCGTCTCCGTCATCGACGACGCCGGGGGCAGAGGTCAACAGCGACTGGTAGTTGCGGCCTGCAGAGGGCAGGTCCTTGAGGATGTCGCTGTTCAGTGTCACGCCGGTCCGGGTCTTCTCGGTGTCCACGACCGGGCTCTCGGCCACGACAGTGAAGACCTCGCCGGCGGTGGCCAGGGCCAGCTCGACCTTGAGGGTGACGGTCTCGCCGATGGAGACCTGGATGCCCTCGGCGGTCCAGGTGTTGAACGCAGGCTTCTCGGCGGTCACCACATAGGTGCCCGGCGGAAGCCCGACGAACCGGAAGCGCCCGTCGATCTTGGTCTGGACGTTTCGCTCCCCCTGGAGGTTTGGTGAGCGGGCCGTCACCAGCGATCCAGGAATTTCGAGCCCCCCATCGTCGAGGACCTGGCCGACGATCTGTCCAGTCAGGTCCACCGCGTGGGCTGGGAGGGAGAACATGCCGACGCACAGCGCCAGCAGCAGGGCATACAGTCTCGAGTCCAACCGCATCGTCTACCCGGGGGAAGGGAGCGTACTCTAACGAGTTTGGCCGGGAGACTGTGCCGGGAAGAGGAGGAGATGTCCAGCAGTGGCTGGCCAGAACTTGACAATGAGTCGAGACCAAAACTTGACGTGTCCAGAGAAATGGTGGAGTCTCTCGTTGGGATCCTGCCCTCGGGCAGACAGTCTCCCAGCCCCTGCTCCCCCTTCCCGCTTCACATCTCCCTCGAGGCTCGCTCGATGCGCCGAGATCGCTACGTTCCCCAGGAACCGCCCTACCTGCTCTATGCCCTGCTCGGGGCTTCCCTTTCCATGAACCTCTACATGGTGCTCGACCAGGACCGGCCGTTGCTCCTGGATGAACCCGTCACCATCCTGGCGACTGAAACAACGCTGGAGACCGTGGCCAACCTGGCGCCGGCCGCGCTGGTCGAGGTGGCACCCACGGCGGTGACCCCTGAACCGGTCGAGGAGGCCAGCCTGGAACCGGCGGAAGAATTGCTCGCCGTGCCCCTGGTGGAGCCGCCGCCGGTACAGGTCGACACGGGCTACGACATCCTGAATGCGGACGTCAGCCACTCTCTCGCTCGCACCTTCCAGGGTGAAATCTCCCAGGGCGCCGACGTGCTCACAGCGGTGTTCAGTCGGATCTTCATGTGGGACCTGGACCTGCGCAGGGATGTGCAGCGGGGCGACCAGATCGCCCTGGCCTACGGGCCTGCCATCGATCCCTCCACGACCGATCTGCCGGTGGCCTCCTACAAGAGCAACAAGCTGCGCAAGACCTTGCGCGGCTATCGCTTCCAGGCGCGAGGCGATGCCTACGCCAGCTACTGGGACGAGGATGGAATCGAGGTACCACGACGGCTCGTGGGTGGCCCCATCGAGGGCTACGAGCAGATCACCTCTTTGCTCAAGGACCGGCCAAACCACCACGGCATCGACTTCAAGGCTGCAGTGGGCACCGAGGTCTTCTCACCCAAGGCGGGAACCGTGACCCGGGTCAACTGGAACACCCGGAGCAATGGGGGCTGCATCGAGGTGCGCTACGCCGATGGCACCATGGCCCGTTTCCTTCACCTGGAGAAGACCCAGGTCAAGGCGGGACATCATGTCAAGGCGGGCCAGGTCATCGCCCTGAGCGGTAACAGCGGCAACAGCACCGCTCCGCATCTGCACTACGAACTTTCCCGTGGCAAGACGGTTCTGGACCC
This sequence comes from uncultured Enterobacterales bacterium, assembly GCA_964567625.1. Lineage (GTDB taxonomy): Bacteria > Myxococcota_A > UBA796 > UBA796 > CAJQPC01 > CAYFPX01. Next base: position 4,515 of record CAZMNK010000039.1, read on the forward strand.
CCTCGACTACCACGGCACCGTTCGGCGTCGCCTCGACGACAACTCATTGCCGTCCTTCCAGTTGGAGGTCGCTCGACTCGACGCCCTGCTCGGCGGTTCTCGCACCGAGCAGTAGGTTCAGGAGCGGCGCCGCACCGCAAGCAGGGTCAGCGCCGTCACGAACATCATCAGGCGACCAAAGGGAAACGCGGGGATGCGCCCACCGGTGGCGCACCCGCTGCTCTCGCAGCCTTCGGCCAGGTCCTCGCAGCCAGCCCCCTCGTCGCCGCTGCACCCCAAGATGGCCTCGATGTCCAGCAGGTCGTCAAGGTCCGTGGAGACCTCTCCCCCCTCGCAGCCCAGGGTGGTGCCGTCGCACCCGGGGACCTCCAGGGGGGCGACACCGCTGGTGTCCAGCTGCACATAGCCGCCCATCCAACGTCCATCGGCATCCGGGATCCAGAAGACCTCTTCCAGTCCAATGCCCAGGATGTCCGGCAGTTGCACGATGGGAAGAAGGTCTGCAGGCAGGAAGGAATCAAGGACCGTGGGGATGAGTGTCGCCAGTCCGTCGGAGAACCCGGGATCCATGAATTCGTTTACTTTCTCCTCGAAGACCAGGTCACGGCCTTCGAACACGATCTCGGGTGCCAGTTCATCGGCACTCAGGCCCGGGTCCAGCCCGATGCCGGCCTGGAGGTCGACTCGGAACAGTCGGGCCTCCCGTTCGTCCAGGGTGTTGTGAACCTGGAGTCCGAAGTCCACCAACTCCAGCCGCAGGGGGGGGCCGTCCTCCTGGAAGCTGACCTGGGGAGCCGCATCGGGGACCGTGGCCAGGGCCAGGTTCTGGGGGTTGTCAAAGAGCACGGCAAAGGAGTCCCCGAAGAAGGGGGCCAGCAACTCCGAGGTCAGGGGAACTCCGTCGGAGATCTCCTCCAATTCGATGCACAGTGCACCCGTGGACCAGATCACCCACATCAGGTGGTCCAGGAAGTCCTTGCCCATCAGCAACGCCAGGTCGTAGGGCAGGCTGCTCTCCATTGCAGTCTCGGACAGCACTGGCCACGGGTCGTCCTGGAAGACCGAACCGGACCCGGCATCCACGCACTCCGAGGGGGCGGAACTGAACACCGTGGCGGACATGCCCAGCAACAGCCCGCTGTCGTCGAGCATCAACTCGGAAGGCTCCAGGTGGAGTTCCACCAGTGAGGTTCCAAGCTCGAAGTCGGTGTCCAGGACAAGGTCTCCCAGGGCATCCTCGATGGCGACTTCGATGTCTTCTGCGACGCCCTCCAGTTCGGGCTCGACCAGGGACATCACCAGGTCCGTCAGGGCCATCTCGTTCTGCCCCAGCAGGGTGCCGATGGCATTGGCCAGGGTGCAGTTGGAGAGGGGGTTCCGGATCGGCGACATCTCCAGACTGACGTCGTCGACGGTGACATCCACCACGCCGTCCACGAGGCTCATCGCCATCCCGATGTGCAGGGAAGCAGACGTCACGTCCAGCTCGACCCCGCAGACCTCATCCAGGTCGACCAGGAACGTGCAGTCGCCGATGACCGCCAGTTCTGACTCGGTGGAGTCCAGGGTGAGAAACAGGGTCAGGTCGAGGCGCCCATCACTGGTGACCATCTCTGCATTCTGGGCGGTCAGGGACAGGTCCAGGTCCGAGAGCGCAAAGGTCAACGGCTGTGCGTCGGCCTCGTCGCATTCGAATTCGCCGCCGACATCGCTGACGGGCAAGGCCCCGGGGACCATGCCCTCCAGAGCGTCCCCCATGGCTGCGAATCCCCGGTTTGTGACGTGCAACCCGACTGCCTGGCCAACGGGAAGCCCCACAGGAAGCGTCTGGGCTGCGGCGGCCCAAGGCAGCAAGAAGAGGAACACGGGCGAAAGATAGCGCATGCGCGGGCACCCCAGTGCTCTGGAGTGGGGGGGAGAGGCGGAATGAAGGGCTTCTCCTGGCAGGACTCAGGGAGCAGCAGGATCGGACGCTTCATCCGCGTCCGGCGGCTCGGCCAGGCCGTCCACATCCACGGGCTTGGCCAGGGGGGTGCCATCGGGCCTGGTGAAGTGCAGCATGTCCTCGGGCTTGTACTGGCGTGCGAGTTGTTCGATCTTGGCCATGGTGCGCTTCACGGCCGAGGAAGCAAAGCGGGATGCAGGACCTGCGGGCAAGGAACCGCCCGGGTCTGTCCAGGTGAAATACTCCACCAGGGTGATCTCCTCGGACAGCGCGATCAGTGTCCAGCTGGCGTAGGTCCAGTTGACGGGTTGTGCCCCCTCCAGGTGTTTCTTGAGCGGGCTGCCCACCAGCAGGCTCGGATCGGTTGCATTCTGGGCACAGGCTTCCCAGACCCTGCCATCGGTCGCGGTGTACAGGCGCTCACCAGCACGCTTCTTGATGATCCACCAACGATCCTTGAAGGGCCCGGGGAGGGTCATCTTCTGGAAGACGAGCCGGCCATCCTTGTACGGCTCTCCCTGAAAGACCTCCGACACGGTCACCGGCAGGGTACCGGGGTAGGACTCCTCGTCGTTCACCGCCATCCACATCTGTTCGACTGGCAGACGGATGAGAGCAAGGCCCCAGGCCTTGGCGACGCCCTGACCCTTCTCGGTCTGGATCCCGCTCTGGATGCCGTCCTTGAGGACTGCTCGGTAGGCGGTGGACTTGATGCGTGGTGCCGAGTCGCAGTTGCGGTGATGCCTCAGGGGCTGGATGGCTGACAGCACCGGTTTGAGACTGGAATATTGAACCCTGGTCGCAGTCGGGGAAATCGAGGAGATACCGACGGACTCGCCTTGGGGTTCGCCTGGAGACCCCGCTTCAGCAGCCCGGCGATCCTGGAGCGGTGGGTTCGATTCCACCAGGTCCGAGAGCAGGGTGGGGTGGGTCTCCAGGAAGACAACGGCACCCATTCCCACCAGGAAGATGACAACGATCCACCGGTTCGTTGGCTTCCTGGCGTGTAGCTTCATCGGGCCCTTGCTGTCGCCTGCCATACGTGGACCAGTGTACCTTGACAGGGGCGTGCTTCTTTCGCCCATGGCGGTTCATTGTGTGTTTCTCCCGAGGACTCTTGATGCGGTCCTTCGGGGGAACGATTCTTCACGAGGACGCTAGAGGGGCTCCTCGGGAAGCTCCCAGACGTCACCCCAGAGGCTCTGGCCCCCGTCGATGGTGAGGACCTGGCCCGTGATGTAGGCGGCGCCTGGGCCGAGCAGGAAGACGGCGAGGGTGGCCACCTCTTCCGGGCGCCCAAGACGCTTGAGCGGTGTGGCCTTGCGCCCCATCTCCAGGAGTTCCTCACCGTACCGGACCGTGCCGCTGGACCGGATCACACCGGGGGCGATGGCGTTGGTCAGCACACCATGGGCTGCCCACTCCACGGCCACGGTCTTGGTGAGGTTCTCGACCCCAGAGCGGGCGGCGCCGGTGTGGACCATGCCGGGAAAGCCGCGAGAGACCTGGGCCGTGATGTTGACGATTCGGCCGGATTTCTGGGGAAGCATGGCCTTGTTGGCCACCGTGTGGATGAAGTTCCAGGTGCCCAGCAGGTTGTTGCGCACGACGGCAGCGAACCCGCGGGGGGAGACCAACTGAGCAGGGGAGGGGAATTGGCCCCCGGCATTGTTCACCAGTCCGTCAATGCGCCCGTGGCGGTCCAGCACGGAATCGACAAAGGCCTCGACCTGGTCGGTCTCGCGAATGTCGCAGGTGCCATGCCAGGCATCAATGCCCTCGCCCTGGAGCTCGGCCGTGGCTTGTTCGAGCTTCTCCAGAGTTCGCCCACAGATCGCGATTCGGGCACCGAGGGAGCCGGCCTCGCGCGCGATTTCCAGTCCGATGCCCGACCCACCGCCGGTCACGATCACGACCTGGTCCTTCAGCAACAGCTCCCGGAAGATGGTCTGCATGGGGCCTCCGATGGGGCCCTGTAGCGCTCCCACGGCTATGCTGCGAGCCGACCGGGAGGTGATCCTGAACAGTTGGCTGCTGGCGCTGACGGCTCTGCCCGGAGACCCCATCTTTGCGGTGCCGGTGGCGGACACCCGGGCCTCGCTCTCCAGCGTTGTTCTCCGGTTCGATCCATCCACCACCCTGACCCTGGGCCCGGGCCAGGCCATCGATGCAAACCTGGGCGCAGCGCTGCCGCTGGTGGGGGGACGGTATGGGGAATGGGACTTCCAGTTGTCCATCGCCGCCTCTGTGCACATGGGGTTCGAGGCCGATGCCGAACTCACCTTTGGCCTGCGGACCCTGGATGGGTGGTTTGCCCTGCCACTGGACGTTCGCAGTGGGCCGTGGTCGGCCAGGCTGGCCTGGATCCACGTCTCTGCCCACTTTGCCGACGGCATTCGGAGTGGAGAGGACCTGCCTTCAGAGCGGGGGAGCTACAGCCGAGAGGCCGTGGCGGGACTCCTCAGTCGTGACCTCGGGGTGGGGCGGGTCTACGGGGGCGGGCACTTCAACATCCACACGGTTCACGAAGAGGCCCCCTGGATGGTTCAGCTCGGGACCGAGGTGGTTCCACAGGGTGACCGCATGCCCTTTGGGGCCTTTGACCTGAAATTCCACCAGGAGCACGGTTGGGAACCGACGTTGTCGGCCCAGGTGGGCATGATGTGGCTGGGTGAAGGGGGAAGATTCCGGCTCGCGGCCACGGCGTATGCGGGCAAGGACGACACCGGAAAGTACCTGGGTGAGGACGAGCGCTACGTGGGGCTGGTCCTTGGATTCGACACGACAGGTCTGCTTCGACGCTGAAGACCGCCCGGGTGGGTTCCCTTTTGCGGCTCAGGGCGCGGCGGTGGAGCCTTCGCCGACCACGATCTCTCGGTACTTGGAGAGCCAGATGTACTCGGCACTGCAGTCGACCATGCTGGTGAACATGAGGGTGACGTCCTCGCCCCACCAGGTCATCTGGTCGTACCCGCTCTGCCCCTTCTTGCCCGGTCCGTACATCTCGGTAAGCACGGCCAGCAGGGTGTCGCACGCCATCAGGCCCTCTCCCAGCACCTCGATGCTGTAGACCTGGTCATCCAGGAAGCGGTAGATGATTCGCTCGACGGTCGCAGCGCCGACCAGCTTGTACTCCTTCTTCATGGCATAGGCCCGAAGTCCCAGTGCCTTGTCGTCCCACATCTTCCGTCGTTGAAGGCCCTCAATCGACTCACGATCCTGACCCATCTGGACATTTCGGAAGCCGTTGTCCTTGGACAGCCGTGGGCTGGGTTCTGCCCCCAGGGGCATGGCAGGCAAGCCTGCACCGGGTGCGACCGTTGGCTCTGGGGTCTCTGCGCTCGCGTTGTCCTGGGCGCCTGGGGCGGGCTCGTCCCCACATCCCGTCAGCAGGAATGCTCCGAGGAGGATGGAGACACTCATCGCTACTGGGCCTTGGATGTACAGCGCCGGAAGCGTGAACTGCACTTGATCACGTTGGCACTGCCGGGGCTTACCTGGAGCTGACCAGCGTTGATCGGCTCCTGGTCCACAAAGGAAGCCTCGATCCGGTAGGAACCGGGTGGAATACTTCCTCCAGCCTTGCGTCGCTTGCCTCCGCTGGACACCAGCATGACCTTGAGGGCATCGCCGGTGACGCTGACGACGCCCGATTTCGAGGCCGGGGAGCTTGTCTTGGGTTTCGGCTTGGGTTTCGGCTTGGACTCCGTCTTCGGGTCGGACTCTGTTTCAGCCTTCGTCTCGGTCTCGGTCTCGGCTGAGGCGCTGCTGGTCGTGTCCTCTGTGGCCGGGGGTGTATCGGGATCGGGCTGCTCGCTGGAAGATGACTCCTGGGTCGCGTCTGCCGGCAAGGCTTCATTCCCGGGAGGCGCTGCATCGTCTGCCGCCACGGGCTTGGCGGCCGGTGTCTGGGCAGGGAGGTTCTGGAGGGCCTTGGTCTGTGTGGGTTGCTGTGTGCCCTGTGAACCGGTCAGATGCCACCAGGCGCCCACGCCGCCCAACAGCAGGACCACGGCCAGGGTCCCGGACAGCAGCCACCAGGGTCGGCGGCGAACTCCGCCCTTCTCGCCGTCGATTTCCCCAAGCTCGAACTCCGCCGCGCCGCCGCCCTCCGGCGCATAGAACTCCTGGGTCGGTGGCATCCACTTGGACATCATCTGGTCGCTGCCCAGACCTTCCTCTTCCTTGTTCTCCTCGAAATCCTGGTCCAGCTCGTCCAGCATGTCGGCGACCGAGCGGTTCGAGCCACTGCCGATCATCATCGTTGCGGAATTTGGATCCTCCTCCTTGGGGTTTCGTTGGGCTTCGAGGAGCGGTGGCACGATGACCTCCGCCCAGTCCCGCAGGAGTTGTCCCTCTCGGTTCATGCGCAGAGCGCCGCACTGTCGCTCCACGTCTCGGGCCAGGGGTCGGTCTTCCGGCTCGTAGGAGAGCAGGGACTCGACAAAGGTGATGAAATCCTGGCTCTCACCGCCGGTGGTCTCCCAGAGAATGTCCAGGTTCTCCTTCAGGCGGCTCTGGTGTCGGGCCTCCTTGCTGGAGCTCCTTCCGTAGGAATGGGCGGTGACCAGTTCCCACAGGAGCACGCCCAGGGCGTAGACATCGCCCGCCGGCGTGTCGATGAAGTCCAGGCGTTCGGGAGACATGTAGCCCATGCTCCCGTAGCGGAGCTGCTGGGTCGCCGCTTCCCGGGCCCCGAAGTCGGCCCGAGCGACGCCAAAGTCCAGGATCTTCACCTCGCCTGCACTGGTGATGAAGATGTTCGAGGGCTTGATGTCCCGGTGCAGCAGGCGCAGGGGTCCTCCCTCGGGACCGGCGCTGTTGTAGGCCACGTGCAGCGCTCCTGCGATCTCCCCGATGACCTCGAGGGCTGGACCGATCGGCACCGGTCCGGCCTTGATCAGGTCCTTGAGATCGACGCCCTCGACATACTCCATGACGACAGCCCAGCGCTCACCCAGGCGCACAAGACCGTCGACCTGGAGGATGGCCCGGTGCCGCAACAACCCGAGTATCCGTGCCTCGTCCCGAAGCCGTTCGGCGACCTCCGGCTTCTGACTCATGTCCGGGTTCAGGACCTTCAGGGCAACGGTCTTGGAAAACCCGCTCTCCCCGATCTTTTCAGCCCGGTAGACGGTTCCGAAGGACCCTCGCCCCAGGGCGCCGAGGATGCGGTACTGGCCGGAGTCGGTCACTGCCTACCATTCTATTGTGATGACCGCAGCGACACCCAGTCCAAGTGCAGCAAGACCGAGTCCGCCCGAGGCTGCGATGCTCCCATTGGTGGCCGTCCGCAGCGATTCCAGATCGCTGTAGGGAGTGGCGGGGTCGTCGTAGTTGGTGCGAAGTCCGTAGGCCAGCGCGTAGAGCCCTCCCGCCGCCAGCGCGGCGCCGCCTGCGGCGAGCAGCATGGGTCTGGTCCGACCTGGTGTGGGCTGGGGCATCTGGCGGGCGACACGGATGTTGGAGTCCGCGCCGTCCTTGTGCGTCTTGTCTCTGTCCTGGGAGCCGGAAAAATCTGAATCCCCCGAAGAAATGGCTGTTTCCTCCTCGAAGCCCAGGGCATACCAGTCCGGGTTGGGATCCAGGGGGCTCAGGTAGCCGGACCAGGCAATGCCACCGTCGGGACTGATGAGTTGGATGATGACCGGCCTGGAGGTGGGCCTGGCCGTGGCGCGAGCGCCATCCATCAGCATGAGCATGTTTGGCGGGGGCGGAAGGGCAACTCGGTTGGCCTCGTAGGGCTCTGCAGCCTGGTCGTAGAGGCTGGCCAGGGGGTTGCCTGGAGGCGCAATGGTGCTGGGCAGCAGGTAGCGGGGCTGTGCCGCGAGAGAGGACCGGAACGCGGCAATCGCTCCCCCATCGTTGGCCCCCAGGAAGGCATCCAGTGCATTCAGTCGATGGTAGGCGGCTGCGTCGAAGGGCGTGATGGGTTCACCAAGGCATTTCAGCGCGAATTCCGCCGCCTCGATGATCTCGACGAAGCCATCCTCGTCCATGTCCAGGTACGCGCTCTCCGCCTCGGTCAAGGCGTTGGCGAGCTCGTACGTCCTGCTGCGCACCTCGCAGTCCTGGGCCCACACTGTGGACGACAGGGTCATCAGCAGTGCCCACAACATCAGAGACCCTCTCCCGCCAACAGCCAGGCACCGGAATCCAGTGTTCCGATGAGCAGGTCGTCGTAGCCGTCCCCATTGCCGTCTCCGCCACCTGCCACGGCGTAGCCGGTGTAGCCGCCGTCGTCTCCGACGAAGACCACGTCTCCAGAAGACAGGGCGTGGGTGCCGCCGGTCAGGACCAGGGGGCCGTAGAACAGGTAGGTGGCCCCTGGATTGGAACTGTCGGTGGGCTCGTAGCCGTAGGCGCCCATCACAAGGTCTCCCAGGCCATCCCCGTCGACATCGCCGCCGGTGGAGATGGCCGAACCTGCAGCCGCTCCACTGGTCTCACCGGTGAACTGGACGTCCGCGTCGTCCAGGGAGAGGGGGCCGGCCACCGGCCCGTAGAAGAGGTACACGATGCCGGCGTTCGTGGCGGCGTCGTCATTGCTGGAGCTTCCGACGGTGAGGTCATCGAAACCATCGTTGTTCACATCCCCCACGCCGGCCACCATCGTGCCTGCCAGGTCGCTGCTGTTCGTACCCTCCAGCTTGGCATCTGCACTGGAGAGGTCCACATCGCCGGTCACCGGGCCCAGCAGGACATAGGCTGCCCCGGCGTTCTCGCCGGCGCTGTCCTCTCGCGGGGCACCGATGAGCAGGTCTGAGAATCCGTCACCATTGGTGTCGCCAGCACTGCTCAGGGACTCGCCGGCCCTGTCATCACTGGCTTCCCCAAGCAGACGGGCGTGGGCTTCGTTGTTCAGCTCGATGTCGCCGGTGGCCGGGCCCAGCACCAGCCAGGCGATGCCGGCCTTGTCCGCTGCGGTCTCTCGCGAGCCGCCCACCAACAGGTCTTCGTACCCGTCGTTGTCCACGTCACCGGCGCTGGCGACCGAGATGCCGGCCTCGTCACTCTCGTCTTCCCCGTAGAGACGTGCCAGGGAGGAGGACCCCAGGTCAGTGGTGCCGGAGGAGACTCCCGCCACGATCCAGGCCACGCCGGCATCCTCGGCGTAGGTCTCGTTGTATGGGCCGCCGATGATCACCCCGGGCGTGCCAGCGCCGTCGGCGTCCCGGATCGTCGCCAGGCTGGTTCCTGCCTCCTCCCTCTCGTTCTCACCCACATACTCGGCGGTGGCTGAAGACAGGTCGAGGTCGCCGGTGATCGGCCCCATGACCAGGTAGACAGATCCGGCATTGGTGCCGTTGCTGTCGCGTTTGGGTGCACCCACCAGGATCTCGTCCGAGCCGTTGCCGTCCAGGTCCTGCAGCCAGCCCACCACCGAGCCCGCGTCGTCGTCGGTTGACTCCTCGGTCAGGTGCGCCAGGGCGTTGCTGGTGTCCAGGTTCCCCGCCAGGCCGCAATCATTGGAGGTCCCGTCACAGTTGTTGTCCCGGTTGTCCGAGCAGATCTCCTCCTGGTCGATGTTGGTGTCATCGTAGGCGTCCTCGCAGTCATCTCCGCCCCAGTCGTCGGAGATGTACCCGTCTCGGTCGGCGTCGTAGTCGTCCCAGCCGTCACAGTCCGTGTCCGTGCCGTCGTACCAGATCTCGGTGCCAAGGGGGTTGATGCTGGCATCCCCATCGTCGCAGTCCGTGGCGTCCGTGGTCGTGGAGGAGGGCTGATCGCAGGCCAGCTGGGCCGAATCGGGGTCGCCGTAGCCATCGCCATCGCTGTCCGCGTACCAGGTGCCGGCATCGATGGCGGTGTCCTCGTCTGCCGTGCCATCGCAGTTGTTGTCGACCTCGTCAAAGCAGACCTCGTCGGCATCGGGGCTCACTTCCGCCTTCTCGTCGTCGCAATCCAGGTTGTTGTCCACGATGTAGGTGTCGGTCGGATCACAGGAGTCCTGCCCGACGTCCTGCTTGTCTCCGTAGCCGTCCCCGTCACTGTCGGGAAAATAGGTGGAGTAGGTTTTTTCGACCACGTTGTCGTCGTCGTCGTCAGCCAGGTCGTCGCAGTCCTCGTCGCTGTTGCTGCTGTCGCAGACCTCACTGGCCCCCGGGTTGTAGAAGGCGTTGTTGTCGTCGCAGTCGCCTCCCTGAATCGAGTACCCGCTGGGCGTATTGCACTGGCTCCTGTTGCTGTCGTCCCTGCCCCATCCGTCGCCATCGTCGTCCTGGAAGTAGACCGAGTGGGTGCTGGTATCCAGTTCGGGGTCCTGGTCGTCAGCGAGTTCGTTGCAGTTCTCGTCGATGTCGAAGGGGTCACAGACCTCGGTGGCATCGGGGTTGATCAGGAGGCTTTCGTCGTTGCAGTCCTGGTCATTGTCCAGGTAGCCCTTGGGCTGGTTCTGGTCGCAGGCCGTGGTGGTCGAATCCGGGTTGCCGTAGCCGTCCCCGTCAGCGTCCTCGTACCAGGTCAGGGCATTGATGGCGTCGTTGTCCCAGATCTCGTTGTCGCAGTCATGGTCGATCAGGTCGCACCATTCCTGGGCTCCGGGATGGGTCTCGATGTTTCCGTCATCGCAGTCTTCGCTGTTGTCCACGTAGCCAGTGGAAGGCGTGCACCCATACTCGGTGAGTTCCGGATCCCCGTAGCCATCGCCGTCTGAGTCCCGGTAGAAGGTCAGGGGCTCCGCGTCGTTGTCCACCTGGTCGTCGCAGTTGTCGTCGACCTCGTTGCAGATCTCCAGAGCGCTCGGGTTGCGATCGGGGTCTTCGTCGTCGCAGTCTCCGCCGTCGGCCACGTAGCCACTGGGCTGGGTGCAGTCGTCAAGGGGCGAGTCGCTATCGCCGTAGCCGTCCTCGTCTACGTCCGGGTACCAGGTCAGCGTCAGGACGTCGGCATCGTCTTCGTCGCAGTCCGTGGGCCATGGCACGCCATCACCGTCCAGATCCAGGCGGTCGGCATGGGTGTCATCGTCGATGTAGATGCACCCGGAGGGGGCGACCAGCGTGAAGAGCAGGAACAGGCGCATGGGCTGTTGTGGTACCGAGGGCTAGAGCCCGGATCCAAGGAGAAGAAGAGCACCACCAGCCTGGGAGGACGGATCGTCCTTGCCGGGGATGCCGGACAGCAAGTCATAGTAGCCGTCCCCGTCGCTGTCGCCCAGTGCCAGGCTGGTACCGAGCAGGTCTCCCTCGTTTCCCTGGATCTCCAGGTCGGCATAATTCAACTGGGCTTCGCCCGAAAGCGGGCCGTAGACAAGGTAGACGCTCCCGGAGTCGCTTCCGGTGTCGTCGGTGTTCGGAACCCCGATCGCCAGGTCGTCATTTCCGTCTGCGTCCAGGTCGCCGATGGCCAGGCTTGCCGCGGCACCATCGCTGGCGTTTTCACCGGAGAAAATGGCATCGGCTCCGGACAGGAGGTGGGTTCCGCTGGAGGGGGAGAGAACCACGTAGACACTGCCGGTATCGGTGTCAGCGTAGTCCACGCCGGGCGCTGAAATGACCACATCGGGACTCCCATCACCGTTCAGGTCCCCGGCGGCCAGTGCCGTGCCGGCCCGGTCATCGTCGCCGATGCCCGAGAGCTTGGTCTCGGCGGCGGACTCGATGGAGGTCTCCCCGGAGATGGGTCCCAGCAGGAGCCAGGCAGCGCCGGCATCTGTGGCGGCCTCGTCCTCGTTGGGTGCCGTGACCCACATGTCCTGGTATCCATCGCCGTTCACGTCACCGGCAGCTGCGACCACGGCCCCGGTCCGGTCGTCGGTGGACTGGCCGGTAATGTGGGCTTCGGCCTCGTTGTTGAGGCGGTTCTCGCCACTGGAAGGTGTCCCGAGCACGACCCAGACCGAGCCGTTGACACCGGAACCCTCGAGTCCAGGTCCGCCGACAGCCATGTCGTCGTAGCCGTCGCCGTCCACGTCGCCCAGGCCCGCAAGGGAAGCGCCGGCATTGTCGTAGACGTCGGAGCCCTGGAGGGTGACGTCCGCCGAGGTGCCCAGGTCGGTGTTCGAGCCCACCGGACCGTACTGGATGTACACCTGGCCAGCCCGGTAGTCGTCGCCATCGGAGTTGGGAGCGCCCACGGCGAAGTCGTCCCAGCCGTCATCGTCCAGATCGCCCACACCGGCCACCGACCACCCGGTCTCATCACTGGAGTTGTCGCCCAGGAGCCGGATGACGGATGAGTCGGTCAGGGCCAGGGTCCCGGTCACCGGACCGTAGATCAACTGGGCTGCCCCGCTGGTGCCACCGGCTTCATCGTCCCCGGGAGACCCGACGAGCAGGTCCAGGTAGCCATCGCCGTCCACGTCGCCGGCAAAAGCCACGCTGACGCCGGCATCGTCGTTCTCGGATTCACCGGTCAGGACGGCATCGACGCTGGACTCCGACAGGGTTCCCGAAGGTGCGCAATCATTGCTGCTCCCGTCGCAGTCGTTGTCCACACCGTCCATGCAGACCTCGGCCTCGTCAGGGTTGACGTGGGTGTCCTCGTCGTCGCAGTCACTGGCGTCGGTGGTTGTGGAGGACGGCTGGTCGCAGGCTATCTGAGACGAATCGGAGTCGCCGTAGCCGTCGCCATCGCTGTCCGCGTACCAGGTGGTGGCATCGCTGGCGCCATCTTCGTCAGCGGTGCCATCGCAGTTGTTGTCGAAGGTGTCGCAGATCTCGTCGGCGTCGGGGTTGATCGCGCCCACGTCGTCGTCGCAGTCACCCGCCTGGAAAACGTACCCGGCAGGCTCCTCACAGGCCGACATGGTGCTTGTTTCCAGGCCGTAGCCGTCCCCGTCGCTGTCCTCGTACCAGGTCAGTGCATCGACCGAGCTGTCCTCGTCGGTGGTGCCATCACAGTTGTTGTCCACGCCGTCACAGGTCTCGGTTGCTCCGGCGTAGGCCCCCGGGTCGGTGTCGTCGCAGTCGGTGTCGGTGCCCACATAGTCGGTGGGCTGGGAGCAGGAGGCGGTCGAACTGGCGGGGTCACCATCACCATCGCCATCGGAGTCCGCGTACCAGGTCGGGGCGTCGGAGGCGCTGTCCTCGTCGGTCTCGCCATTGCAGTCGTTGTCTGCGCTGTCGCAGACCTCGGTGGCGCCCGGGTAGCTGGTGGCGTCCCCGTCGTCGCAATCGGTGGCATCCGTCGTGTAGCCGAGGGGCGCTTCACAGGCCTCGGTGGTCACAGAGGGGTCCCCGTGGCCGTCGCTGTCGCTGTCCAGGTAGAAGGTTTCCGGGTCCACCGCCCCGTTCTCGTCGGTTTGACCGTCGCAGTTGTCGTCGATGTCGTTGCAGAACTCGTCTGCACCCGGGTGGACATCTGCCTCTACGTCGTCGCAGTCATCCTGGGTCTCGGACCAGCCGTCAGGGAGCTCGCAGGCGGAGATCGTGTAGGCATCGGAGCCGTACCCGTCCCCGTCGTAGTCGATGTAGTAGGTCGAGGCATCGGCGCTGTTGTCCTCGTCGACCTCGCCGTCGCAGTCGTCGTCTCCACCATCGCAGACCTCGACGCTACCGGGCCAGGCATCGGAGTCCTGGTCATCGCAGTCCTCATCGTTGTCCACGTAGCCATCGGGTTGGGCACAGGTCTCCCGCACGTAGTCGGGGGTCCCGAATCCATCCTCGTCGTAGTCCGCGTACCAGGTCGCGCCATCCCCGACCGCGTCTTCATCGACCCGGTCATCGCAGTCCTGGTCGGTGTCGTCACAGACCTCGTCCGCACCCGGGTAGATGGTCGCCTCCAGGTCGTTGCAGTCCCCGCCAGCACTGGCGTAGCCCTCGGGCTCGGTACAACTGTAGGTCCGGATGTCGTCGACGCCGCGGTCGTCCCCGTCGGCATCCAGGTACCAGGTCGTCGCATCCAGGGCGTAGGTGTCGTCCACCACCCCATTGCAGTCATTGTCCTTGTCGTCGCAGATCTCGTCGTTGCCGTAGTGCACGTCGGGGTCTTCGTCGTCACAGTCCATGTCTGCAGGCACGCCGTCCTTGTCCAGGTCGACGGCCTCGGTCTCACCAGTGTCGTCAGTGGTGGTGGTGGTGGTGGTGGTGGATTGCCCGGTGTCGTCGGCGGAATCACCGGTGTCGGTGCCACCAGAACAGGCGAGGGTCAAAGTCAGCAGCAGGGTCATAGTGCCGCTCCGCAGGATGCCGGAGAATAGCAGGCAATCAGTTGCCTCCGCATCTGAGTGTCCTGTCTCGGCCGGTTTTCAGCGCGTAAAATGGCTGGCTGCGGCGTTGCGTAGCACCTGGGGCTTCGCACCCGGCTGAAAGGCCATCTGGCTGAGTCCACGTCTCCAGTGTCGGGCACCGGGCTCTCCGGCAAAGAGCCCCATCATGTGGCGTGCCACGTGCCCGATGCGTGCGCGGGGTTCCTCGTGGAGAAGTCGGGTGCCATAGTCCACCATGGACTCGATGACGTCGCTTCGAACGGGCAGGGGCTCCTTGCTGGCGAAGAATTCCCGGTCCACCGTGCTGAAGGCCCAGGGCTGGTCGTAGGCCCAGCGTCCGATCATCACCGCATCCACCTGTGCCAGGTGGTTTCGGGTGTGCTCCCAGGAGGTCACCCCGCCATTCAGTTCGATCATCAGGTCGGGGCGTTCTGACTTGAGTCGATGGACCTCGTCGTGGCGCAAGGGGGGCACGGTTCGGTTTTCCTTGGGGCTGAGTCCCTGGAGCCAGGCTTTTCGGGCGTGGACCGAAAATCGGTCGCAGCCGGCCGCAGCAACCGTGTTCACAAAGGACAGCATGTCCTCGTACTGGTCCAGGTCGTCCACGCCGATGCGGTGCTTCACGGTGATCGGGAGGCTGCAGACGCCTCTCATTGCTTCCACGGCCCGGGCAACCACCTCGGGTTGAGACATCAGGCAGGCACCGAAGTTCCCGGTCTGGACCCGGGCACTTGGGCATCCCACATTCAGATTGAGTTCGTCGAATCCCCGGTCTTCCGCGATGCGGGCACATTCCGACAGCTCCAGGGGATCATCTCCCCCGACCTGGAGCGACAGCGGGTGCTCACTGGCGTCATGGGCCAACAGGCGATCTCGATCTCCTCGGACAATGGCGCGGGCGGACACCATCTCCGTGTACAGGAGGGTTTTCTTGGTGATCCGGCGCATCAGGAATCGGTAGTGACGATCCGTGCGGTCCATCATCGGCGCAATGCTGACCGGCCGGAGGGTTCCCCGCGCCTTCATCGCAACGACTCCACAAAGGCGGGACCCCAGGCCACCAGGGAGAGACCAAAGGACACCAGGGTCAGGGCCAGAAGGGTCAGGGCAGCGGCCATGGCCACCCGGCCCTCTTTCTGGCGGGCCTGGAGGGGAAGCAGTGCTCCCGCAGCGAGTCCCACCAGGAAGCCCCCTCCGTGGGCCCAGTTGTTGATGCCCCCATACATCAGGCCGAAGATCCCCATGCCGATGGCCATGGCCCACATCTGGCGGGACAACTCCGCCCCAGCAGTGCCTCCCCGGCGTTTTCCAAACGCAGCCAGGGCGCCCAGGAGACCAAATACCGCGCCGCTCGCTCCGATGGTGGGGCTGCCCGACATCGTGTTGGACAGCAGGAAACCTCCCACGCCGGAGGCGGTGAACAGGAGGAAGAACCGGGCCGGCCCGAAGATCGCCTCGGCTTCCCGGCCCAGCCAGCGCAGGAAGAGCAGGTTGAAGACCAGGTGCAGAATGCCGCCGTGGAGGTAGATGGCGGTGATAGCGGTCCAGAGATGGCCGTGTCGCCAGGGCATGCCGCCGGTCATTCCAAACAGGGTCAGCGCTCGGGACGAGGGACTGCCGAGCCCGAAGAGATCGGCGCTCAGTCGCACGCCTCGGAGATCGATGGCGCAACTCAAGGCATAGAGCAGCATGCAGGTGCCGCCGATCACCATGACCAGGTCCAGGCGTTGCCCGAAGAGCCCTTGCAGGTGCGGGGTGAGTCCCCACAGGCCCGGGCGGGGCGTCTCGCAGTAGGGGCAGCGCGTCTCGGAGACGTGAATCAGCTTGCCGCAGCTGGGACAGAGAATGGTCTCGCGCCGGGTCATGACCGGCGCCTTCAGTACCCCAGCGTCTCGAAGGGGTCGATGAGTTCGGCCAGATCCGCGTCCAGGTAGGTCTTCCAGAAGTGCTGGAACTGGACCTCGGCGGCCTCGTTGCTGTGGGCGTCGAAGTGGTCCGCCGTCTTCAGTTCACCCGACTCCACCTTGTGCTCGTACTGGTAGAAAACAGCTGTCCGACCGTCCAGGTTTCCGGAGATCGGCAGGGCGCCACCCTGGACCAGCCCATTGACCTCCTGGAGCACCGGCCCCACGTGTTCGACCCCGAATGCCCGGGCGAGGGCCCGGGTGCTGGAGTTGGGGATGACCTCGTCGTCGATCACCATGGTGAGCAGCACGTCGCGGGTGCCATCGAGGGCCTGGGACGCCCAGTTCACCGCATCCCCTCGGTCCATCGCGGCCTGGAGCATGGCAAAGAAGCGCGCCACATCGCCGTCTGTGGTGCCTGCCGGGCTCATCAGGGCCACCAGGCCGGCAAAAGTCTGGCTGCGGTGCACGATCTCGGTCACCCGCCCACCGGGGACCGACAGGTCGGCTCCAAGCACCTCCGGGTCCAGTGCCAGGAGTTGGGCCCCCATGATCCCACCCAGGGAGTGCCCGGCGTAGAGGAGTCGATCGGGGTCCAGGTCGACCATGCCGTCCTGGTCGACGTCAAAGCCGGCACGAAGGGCCCAGGCGAGCTGGAGCTTGTCATGGGTCGCCACCCGCCAGTTGTTGCGCAGCTGGAAGACATCAAAGGCCTGGGTGGCCGGATCGATGCCGAAGAAATGGAAGATCCAGAAGAAGTCCTCGGTGCTGGTCGCGGTCGGGTGGTCCCCGTGGGCCGGTGCGTCGATGGCGACCACGGCCATGCCCAGTTCAGCCAGGTCTCGGGCAAGGCCCTGTCCCTCCCCCCGGTCGCCACCGAGTCCATGGCCGTAGACAACCACCGGGAGGGGGTCCTCTCCGCGGTTCATCGGAAGGGTGATCTCGACAGCGAGCTCCCAGGTACCGGCTGGCTCTGCGGGTTCGCCTGCCGCGAACTGGAATCGCCGGGATTCGTCTACAAAGGCGTGGGCGGTCAACAGCGCGGGGCAGGTCTCCACGCCTCCGCTCCCCTCGACGCAGGGACCTGCCGAGACCAGGGTCATGTCCTCGGCGTGGTCCTCGATCCAGGTGGCCACCGCCTGGTCCTGCTCCAGGAGGCTCTGGGTGGTGAAGACGAGCACTGCGTCCGCTTCTGTGTGTACGACCCCCGTGGCCTCCAGCGCTTCGTGCAGCTGGGGGGCGTGCAGCCGCAATCGGACGTCCCGGTGGGTGCCCTCAAGAGCCCGCCCCAGGTCCTGGGACGGGTGGAAGGCCTCTCCCTGGACCGTGACGAGGTTCTCCACCACCAGGGCATGTCGCGTGGCGGGTGCCAGCGGGGTGAGGGGAACGACCAGGGCTGTTGTGCCGTCGTCCACCCAGGCGACCTCCCAAGGGAGTTCAGGCCCGTCTCCATCCAGGCTCAAAAGGTGCACCTGGGCCGGCGTAAAGGACGCCGGGTCCACCGCCTCCGAGAACCGGAGGTAGATGCCGCCCGAGGTTCCCCAGCCATCCAGGCTTTCCAGTGCCTCGACGAGATTGAATCCCTCGGGCATCTCTGCCCGAAGTGCGGCCCCGGCCTGGTCCTGGAGAAAGACCCTTCGACCGGTCAGGCTCCCGGGATCTTCCAGGGTGTGCAGGTCATCGGGAAAGGCCAGGAACTCCTCGAACGGGGCATAGCGCACATAGGCCGCCCCCTCGGGAACCGTGTACCGATCGATGTCGGTGTCCTCGCAGGCACTGAGAGAGAGCCACAGGACGAAGGGCATGAGGCCTCCAGGCCTGGAGACCATAGCCAGCCTGCCCCCCGGTCACGACCCTCGACCCGGTTCAGTCCTCCCGGCGTCGCACCAGGGCGAGCAGGCCCAGGAGTGCAGGGGCCAGGGCAGCAGCACCGCCGAAGGCGCTGCACCCGGCTGCATTGCTCGACTGGATCGTGCCGACACCGTGAACGGTGGCAGTCTGCTGGTGGTCGCCGAAGCTGGCCTCCAGGCTGGTGACGATGTCCTCGTCGAATTCGTAGCGATACAGGTCGCCCAGGTCGCCCAGGTCCTCCTGGAGTTCCCCGTCCACGGTCCAGGTCCAGTTGGCGCCGTAGATGGGACAGTCGTCCGCGTCAAAGGTCTGGAGGAGCAGGTCGATCCAGTCGCCCTCCTCCGCCTCCGCCTCATCCCCGCCCAAGATCGCGGTGGTCGCCACGGCCTCGGTGGGCACCGCCTCGTAGGTCAGGGTGTGCAGGGGCTCCCCGTCTACGAACAGCTCCACGGTGTGGCTTCCCACTTCTTCCGGGGTGAGTTGCAGCCAGTCCAGGTTCTTGCCGTTGTAGCTGTAGTCGACGTCCAGGAACACCGGGTCCTCGCTGGCCAGGTCCAGGATCTCGTTGCCGAAGACCTCGGTTTCGCCGAGCCAGTACTGGGCGATGAGGCCTCCGGTTCCACCCTCGACGATGGACACGTCGCAGTCCTCAGGGGCAAGCTCGGGCATGCCCATGCGTTCCGAGGTCGCCACGTGCAGGGTGATGGCGTCGGGCATGACCACCTCGACGGTGGTCTCGTCCCGGATCTCTCCCTCGTCATCGAACAGGGTCAGCGTGGTCGTGCCTTCTCCGAGCGCCCGGAATTCCACGCTGAAGCCTTCGTCGGACTCCTCGTCGGTGTCGTCCTGCTCGGTCTCAAACAGGGGGACCAGGATGAGTTCGTCGCTCGCCTCCAATGACCAGCCGTCGTCGACCCGGCCGCTGTTCCAGCCCTGCACGCCGACGCGGACCACGCTGCCCCGGGCGTAGGGAAGGTGGATGGCCTCTTCACTGTCGTCTGGTCCGACGTCGTCAGCCAGTTGAATGGCGCCACTGAGGTCCAGTCCGCAGGCGACCAGGGGAATGGCGAGCAGCGCGGGAATCAATCGAGGCATGTCTCTTCTCCGACCTTGGGTATGTTCCACGCGGAACTGCAAGATCCGAGCCTTTTCCGGGGATTGCTCCTGCCTGGTTCGGTTCCCATCAAGGGACTGGGGCGGAGTGGCGCTCGGATCGCGACATCACTGTCGTGGCGGACTCGTCGAACCGGTACCCCGTCGAGGGGTGTCGGAGAACGTCCTGCGTGGCTGCGGACGCCCGCCGGTCTTCGAGGGTCCGGGTCAGCGCACGGTGTAGAGCGATGCCCAGCGGCCGGCCTTTTCGGACTCCAGCGCCTCTACCAGGGCCACCTCGAGCGCCATGGACTCGGCCAACTCCTGCAGGTCCTGGTGGCTCGGGGACAGGTCGTAGATTCGGCGTGCCGTCGGCTTGACGATCAACAGGTGATCGCCGCGGGCTGCCCGGAGCAGGTCCTTGAGCGCGGCATCCCGCTCTCCGAAGCGGCGGGAGGCGTCACCCCAGACATGTCGGACCCCGAGGTCCGGGAGCCGCACCTCGAGCATTCCGTAGAGGTCGTAGTCGGCAGCCCAGAGCTGTTGGACGCCCTGTTCACGCAGCATCCGTTCCAGACCCTGTTGGCCAGCCTCGGTAAAAGAGGGGCTCGCTAGGGCCTCGAGGGCGCTGTCGGTACGGCCGAGGGTCCACGAACCGGCGATCATCCAGGGCAGACAGACCAGCAGGCCCTGAACCGCTCGCACCGGGGAGCGGGCCTGGCTGACCGATGCCACGAGCCGCTCTGCTGCGAGGCCAAACCAGATGCAGACCGTGGGTGTGGCCTGGGCCAGGTGGTGCAGATCCCGGTTGGCGAGCCAGAGGGCTCCGAGCTGCAGCGGGGTGTAGACGCTCATGAAACGCAGAAGGGCGGCATGGGGGGAGTTCGACCGTCTCCACCATTCCATGGCAGTTCCTGCCAGCAGGACGCCCCAGCCCACCAGGCGCCAGGGAGAAGGGCTGGACGGTGTCCCGCCGTAGGCTGCCTGGAACCAGGCCAGGGGGTGGGCCACGAACCACCAGAGGGTCGTGGATGGCTCTCGTGATGGCGTCGGGCTGCCCTCGGCGAGTCTCCCCAGGCCAGAGACCAGCCGTTCGACCTGCAGGGAAAGCTGGTCGTGGGACCGCAGGTGAGGCTCTGGCACGGTGGAGTGGTGGAGTGCTGTGATCCAGAGAGGGGCGGTCAGTCCCACCACCAGGAGGACCATGACCCACCATCGCGGAGCCGGTGGTGGCTTCAGGGTGGGACGGTCGCGCCGGGTCAACAGGGCCGCGAGGCCCAGGGCCCCCAGGGTGGAGGCAAAGGTCGCCTTGGCCAGCAGTCCCAGGCCGGAGCCGACGGCGATGGCTGGGGCGCCGTGGCTACCGCCGGACCAACGGCGGCTCCACAGCGCCCAGAGAGCCAGCAGCCCGGCTGCCTGGAGCAGGACCTCTGTTCCCCCCAGCACCTTTCGATAGAAGACGAAGCTCCAGTCCGTGGCCAGGGCCAGCGTGGCCAGTGCAGCGGCGATGTCGGTGCCGTGGAAGCGAAGAAAGCGGTGGACCAGAACCAGGAGAAGGGCTCCCAGGAACACGTGCAGGGCCACCACTGCCCGGATCGAGCCGGTGATGGCGTGCACAGCGCGGGCCGGCCAGTCCGGCGGACCGCCGGTGTAGCTGTTCACCGCCAGGGGCAGGGAAGTGGTGCCCAGGACCAGGCGCTCTGTGGGGCGGACCTGGCTGGCGGCGAGGGGGCCGAGGCGGTGGTCTCCGGCCCAGATCGCCTCTCCTTCGTCGGTCCATCCCACCACCACCTGGGGCGGTGATTCCAGGGCCCAGGCCGCTGCGACCTCTCCCACCACCCCCACGTCCCGGACCGTGGTCGCCGCGAGACCGGTGTACAGCAACAGCGCGAGCACGAGGGAATGTGGGAAGCGCTTTGACCACCACCAGAACACGCCTGGAAGCTACCCCGGGCTCATCAGGTCCGGATAGCGGTGAACACGGCGACAGCGGGGTGCACGATGTCCACGGTCGGTGCAAAACCGGCCTCTCGGAGTTCGTTGCCCACCTCCGGGACCGGTGGCAGTTCGTCGCCCGGCTCGGTCCAGTCCTCGATGCCGTCGATGATCCCAGGGTCCATGGATGGGATCAGCCCTCCCACGATCAACTGGCCCATCTTTGGAAGCCGGTCATGGGCTTCTGACCAGAGCTGTCTGCGGCGCGCCGGGGTGAGGTGATGGAGCGTCCAGCAGCAGGTCACCACCGACAGTCCTGGTTCCTTCGGCACCTGGACCAGGTCGGATCGGATCCAGGTGCAGCGGTCGGCCACCCCAGCTGCGGTGGCCTTGGTCTCAGCGACCGCCAGCATGGCCCTGGACAGGTCGATACCGACCACGCGCTGAACATAGGGGGCCAGGGTGACGGCCAGGGTGCCTGTGCCACATCCCAGGTCCACCAGCACGTCCTGCGGGGTGGTCTGAGCACACTCGGCAATGACCTGTCGGCAGACCTGGCGCCAGCGGGCGGCCGGGTCGGCGTTGTCATCCCAGGTGGCGGCCAGCCGGTCGTAGGTCTGGGTGAGGGCATCGGCCATGGGACCGGCTAACTCGGCCCGAAGCAGGAACCCCCGGGAGCCGAGGCCCCCGGGGGTTCATGAATTGACTGGTGATGGGCCTACTTGATGTCGACGTCGGCCTCGATATCGGCGTTGGCCGAGGTTCCGGAGTCGCTGGCTCCGGAATCATCGGTGGTTCCACTGTCGCAACCGGTCACGCCGAGCAGCGCGCCGGCGGCCATCATCCAGATGAGGCTCTTGAGCTTCATGGGTTCCTCTCTTTGTCTTGCGGTTTGGTTTGACCAGGCCCGGCACGGACATGGTCACCTGGCAGGCTAGCGGTGAAAACCGGGGGTATGCGCAGCAACATTGTCTTGAAACTTCTCCAGCAGTGGTGCGGGGGTTATTTCTGGGTCGATGTCTCTGGACCCATTCATGAGCCTCGATGGGGTGCTGTGGCTGGCTGTCCTGGTCCTCTTGGGAGTGGCGGGCAGGCTGTCGATCCCCCGTCCACCCCAACTGGACTGGGAACGCTTCTTCAAGACCACCCTGGTCACCCTGATGCGTGGACCGATCGAGGCCAGCGGGGGCAATGCCACGGAATGGCTCTCGGCTTGTCGTGCACGGGTCTGGTTCAACCCGGGCGCACGGGACCTGGCTGCCAAGGTCGCGGACCCGTCGAACTACCAGGTTCCCGTGCCGGCCCTGGCCGGGGAACGGGCGCTGATGGAGGACCTCGTCCGCCTGGCGGATCCCCAGGCACGGCTGGGGCGGGTCTTCTGGGAAGAACCTCGGTCCGACGAAGTGCTGTTTGACGACCCTCTGTTGCTGGGCGAGGCCTACGACACGGTGCCGGTGTTGGGCCCGGGCGCCGACTGGGAGGCGGTCGCCCAGTGGCAGTCCACGGTGGTGGAAGGGTTGCGACGCCGGCTGGAGCACACCCGGTGGCTGGTGGTGGGTGATGAGGCACTGGCGGCCGCCCTTGCACTGGAGTTGGGCGAGGACCGGGCAGTCGCACTCTCAGAACAGGTGGAGGAAGGGCTGGAGAAGGCCGCGAGTGAGCGGGTTCCCAAGACCTCGGACCGGCTCATCTGGGTCGGAGTGGGGGAGGGCGCTGGTGCGGTGGTCCGGGCTCTCCATGGCAGTCCGGCGCTTCGGGACAGGACCCGGGCAGTAGTGGCCGTGGGTGCCACCCTTGGTGGCGAGATGAAGGCCTGGATGTCGGAGCATTTCGACCACGCCGCGATGGACACGGAGTTGTCTCGCACGACCCCCTATTTCCACCTGGCCTTTGTGGTTCCGGGGGTGGAGCCCCTGGGGGAGGAGGGGCGTCCCCTGGTCGACACCTGCTGGCCGATGTTGGCACCTCCTGCGACCGGGCGCGTGGCCATTGAAGCGGTGGACCTCGGGGTCCTGCCCGGGCCTTTGTGCGACCTGGGGTCCGGGTTGCTGGGGAGGGCGTTGCTGCTGACGGTCGTCCAGCGACTCTCTCTGGTGGGATAAGAGGTTCCTTCTGTCTCAGGGGCACCCTGTCCCAGGCGCATCGGGAGAACGGCAATTCACCCCTTCCACCGAACGGAACTCCTGGTCGGCCGGGATGGCTGGCAGGCCTTGAAGGCTGCCCGGGTCCTGGTCGTGGGGCTGGGTGGGGTGGGGAGCTATGCTGCCGAAGCGATTGCCCGGGCTGGGATCGGCACGGTCGGGCTGGTGGACTTCGATGATGTCTGTGTCACGAACCTGAATCGCCAGCTGCATGCTTTTCGACGAACGGTGGGTCAGTCCAAGGCCGAACTGATGGCTGAACGTGCGCGAGCGATCAACCCCAAGGCCCGGATCATCGCCCACCATGCCTTCTACAACCGGGCCTCTTCGCAGGAGATCCTGGGGTCGGGGTGGGACTGGGTCATCGACTGCATCGACAATGTGACCGCCAAGCTGGACCTGTTGGAGACCGTGCATGGGCTGGGCTGGAATGTGGTGGCTTCGATGGGTGCAGGGGGCCGCATGGACCCCTCTCGCATCCGGGTCACGGACCTGGTCCACACCGACGTCGATCCCCTGGCCCGGACCGTCCGAAGGGCCCTTCGTCAGCGGGGAATCGAGACCGGCATCACCGCGGTCTGGACGGAAGAGTCCCCCAATCAGCTTGACCAGGAGGTCCAGGAGGGATTCCACTGCATCTGTCCCCACGGTGACAATGGACTGCACTCCTGCGAGGACCGGCGCCTGGTTCAGGGGACCGTGAGCTTTCTACCGGCCATGTTCGGGATGGCGGCGGCGGGAGCGGTGGTCAACGGGGTGCTGGGTCGTCCGGTTCATTCCCAGGTCCAGGCCGATCAGAGAACACGGCGGTGAGTCTCCGCGACTTCCAGGCCCGGAGAGACCTCTTTGCGCTCCAGCCGGACCACGTTCATCTGAACCACGGTGCCTACGGGGCCACGCCACGGCCGGTGCAGGACGCGGCGACTCGTTGGCGGCAGCAGATGGAGCGCAACCCCATGCATTTCATGGTCGGGGAGTTGCCCCAGGCCATGAGATCTGCCGCTGAAAGGCTTGCTGTGCGACTGGGTGCACGGGGGCAGGACCTGGTCTTTCTCGAGAACGCCACCTCGGGTGTCAACGCCGTCCTTCGTTCCCTGGCCGTGGGGCCTGGGGACCAGGTCCTGGTGTTCGACCATGGCTACCCGGCCTGTCACAACGCGGCCCGGGCGATCTGTGAGCGCCAGGGGGCAGAGGTCCGGATGGCCTCATTGCCCTTTCCCGGGCCCACCGACGAGGGAATCCTCCAGGCGGTGGCCCCCCTGCTGGGTGAACGGGTCCGGCTGGCGGTGTTGGACCATGTGACCAGCGGGTCAGCGGTCATCACGCCCATGGCAGAGCTGGTGACCCTGTGCCATTCCGCCGGGGTGCCGGTCCTGGTGGATGGTGCCCACGCGCCGGGCATGTTTCCCCTGGACCTGACCCGTCTCGACGCGGACTACTACGTGGGCAATTGTCACAAGTGGATGCTGGCTCCCAAGGGATGTGGCTTCTTGTGGGCCCGTCCTGATCGGCAGAAGGGTCTGCATCCGGTCACGGTGTCCCACGGGCTGGACCAGGGATTCACGGCGGAGTTCGACTGGATCGGCACCCGGGATCACAGTCCCTGGTTGGCCATCACGGCGGCGCTCGACCTGCGGGACGAACTGGGCGAGGACTGGATCCAGCGGCACAACAGGGACCTGGTCTGGCAGGGCGCGAACTTGTTGGCCGAAGCCTGGAATTGCGAGCTACCGGTCGCCCGTCCACTCACAGGCTCGATGGTCACATTGCCCGCCCCTGGAAAGAGCCCTGGCTCCTGGGAGGCAGCCGTGTCACTCCAGAATCGGATCGAGGCCGAACACGGGGTGATGGTCCCGGTGTTTCCCATCGGTGACCGGCTGTGGCTTCGGGTCTCCGCTCAGATCTACAACCGCCTGGCGGACTACGAGCGCCTGGCCGAGGCGCTGGCCTCCTCTGTCTGATGGGTCTCCAGGGCTCTCTTTCTCAGGACCCCTCGACCTCTCCGGAGTCGTCTGATTCCAGGTTCTCGCTGGGCCCGGGAGGGTCCAGTCCGCCTGTCAGGGGTGGGAACGCGGTCCCCTCCTCGTTGGCCTTGCGCACCATCATGTACAACGCCGTGTAGAGAGCCAGGAACTCCCAGAAGGGCTTGTCGTCGAAGTTGAACTCGACCAGGGACCAGGCGAAGTAGCCGGCGATCGTGGCTGGAAAGGCCCAGGCATAGACCTCTGCCCGGGTTCCTTTTGTCCATTGCGCCAGCTCGCTGTTCATCTTGTAGAGCTGCCTGGTGAGTACAGCGGCACAACAAACCCCGACGGCGCCGTAGTGGCCGATGAGCCCCCAGAGGATCCCGTGGGGATATCGATGGATCGAGTCGTAGATCTTCCAGTCGTACTGGGCGACAAGTTCCTGGTACCCCCCGGGCCCGATGCCACGGCCCCAGGTGTCGACGAACATGTTCAGGCAGACCATCCAATTGCGCTCTCGGATGTCGGATCCCCAGGTGTTGCCGAGATTCATCAGGATTCGGTTCAGTGCCTTGGACGTGCTGTCGTCCCCCAGGAATGACCAGCCGATTCCGAGAATCACGACGAGGACGCTGATTCGGGCGACCCATTTTCGAACCAGTGGGAGCCCGAGTGACATGACGAAGGCGCCGATCACCAGGGCATAGGTTCCCCCACGGGACCCTGAACGCAACTGGGCCAGGAGCAGGAAGAGGCCCACAGCCAGCATTCCCAGCCGTTGGAGGCCCGTTTTCTGGATGACGGAAGAGGCAAATGCCAGGGCCACCCCGAACATCAGGTTCATGGCAAACCAGTTCGGCTGTTGGCCAAGCCCCGTCTCTCGGCCGCCACCCGATGCGATCTCCCAGGTCTTGCCCGTGACGGCCACATCGGTGAAGTCGGTGGTCACGGAAAGAATCGCCGTCAGGACAGAGGCGCCGATCCAGGCCATGACGGCCTTCTCGAACTTGTCATAGTCGTCGACAAAGACCAGCAGGACCGTGGTGGTGGCGAAGATGACCCCGACGGCGACCAGCTCTGAGAGCCCCTTGCCGGCATTGTTGGCCCAGAGCACGCCGAGACCTTGCCAGGCCCAGAAGAACACCAGGGCATGACGCCAGGGAAACCAGGGTGTCAGGGATCGACGGGTCTGGGCAGCGCGAACCAGGAGGACGGCGAGCGCGAGCCCGAGCATGGGCTCAAAGACACCGATGTTCAGACCTCCGATGCGGAGAAAGGACATGGAACCCGTGGACAGAATCCGGCCCCCCAGAAGGCCAGCGACCGCGACCATCGGGTGAAGCAGGGCAAGAACGCCGAGCATTCCGGCAAGCGTTGCCGCGACCGGCAGACGCCAGTCCAGCAGGAAGAGTCCGGCAAGCAGCACCTGCAGGAACGCCACCCCCACCCAGAGCAGTTGATTTGGAGCCAGCATGGGCCGGCGATCGGTGGAGGAAGAAGCCATGGAACGGCTCGACTGTAGCCCGTTGGTGGCCAGGGCCGTTGCTGGGGTGGGTCCTGGTGCTACCCGGCCTGGGCCGCTGGAAGTTCCTCGGACGATGCAGCTGAAACCAAGGGCCCACTCCACCCCAGAAAGCCCTCGGGGTCCCCCTGGATCCGGGAGAGCAGGGCTGGCGGTACCACTCCGGCTCGCAACTGGAGCTTGACCGGGTCCTGGCCCCAGGCCTTTGCGAGGGCCTCGAGATGTCTTGGGGAGAGGCTCTTCTCGCCCTTTTCCACCCGGGAGATCAACGATGGCGAGATGGAGAGGAGCCTGGCCAGGGCCTGTTGGCTCATGCGAAGGGACTGGCGATGGGCCTTCAACCAGCCACCAAAAGGCTCTGCTTGCCGTGTGCGGGCAGGCAGGCCTGGCGCGATCTCATCGGGGGCTCCCGGCCACTGGACCCGAGCCCAGGCGTCGTGGTTGTGGATGGACTCCTGGTTTTCGACCTGGACGTCGAGCCAGGTCACGCCATCCAGCGACTTCAGCGCCAGCGCAACGTCCCGGACCAGGTCTTCCACGAACCGGGGACGGTCGTAGGCCTGCTCTGTGACGTGCTTTTCGTCTTCTCGCTTGAGCAGTGCGTAGACGGGGCTCGAGGCGCAGTTCTCCACGACCTCCACCACGTCCTCGATCCAGACCATCGTGTCAAAGCGCAGACGGACGGTCACCAGGCCTCGCTGGTTGTGGGCGCCACGGTCACTGATGGCCTTGGAGCAGGGGCAGACCGTCGTGACAGGAACCGCGACCTGGAGCACGAAGTCCGTCTGGTCGCCTCGCCGATGGGCGGTGAACCCACAGCCATAGTCCATCCAGGAGCTGGCGCCGGAGACGGGTGCCCGGCGAGCCATGAAGTAGGGAAAGCGTGCCTCGAGAAAGGCGTTGGTGGCCCCCAGTCGTCGCTGGATCTCCGCGAGCAGCTCCGGCACGGTGCGCAGGCTGAGCTCTCCGGTGAAGCCTTGGAGTACCTCCAGGAAGCGGCTCATGTGGGTGCCGCGCACCTCTGCGGGCAGGCCCACGGACAGGGAGAGGGTTCCGACGGTCTGCTGTCGCTCTCGGGCCTTGTCCCAGACCGCCATCGGCCAGCGAAGGTCCCGGATGCCGACCTGGTCGATGACCTGTTTCCGGTGGTCGGCGTCCCTGGCGTGGTCGGGCAGGGGAGTGGTCTGTTGTCCCTCCTCGAGCAGAGGGGATTCGTTCACTGTGGAAACCATGGAGACCTCCTGTCTCCCGGCGTCTCTACGCGTTCTTGCCGGATCTGGCAAGCCTCTGTTTACTGATTCGTCACGTTGTCCAGGTCGCGCAGGGCGCGCGCCCAGGTGCCGCGGCTTCGCAGGACCCTTTCCACCATCACCCGGTAGATGGCCTGCAGTGGTGCTCCCTCGTCGCCCGCGGCCGACAGGAGCCGGGCAACGGCTTCGGCGGTGGCCAGACCGTCGGAACGGACCTGGGTGCGCATGGCGGGTCGGCTCGCAGGTTCTCCAGGCAGTCGTATGCAGGGCAGGGTGCGCAGCCCTGGAACACCTCGGGCCATCTTGCGGCACTGGCGCCAGGTGCCATCCAGCACCACCACGGTGGGTGGGGTCGGCCAGGTGGCGAGATCCTGTGCAGTGACCGAGGGACCGTCCTGGCGAGGGAAGAGCAAGAAGCTGTCATCGGGGGGAAGCTGGAGTTCCAGGGGATGGCCTCGTCCGTGCCAGTCCATCAGTCGAGCGCTCTGGATGGCGCCGGTGACCAGGTGGGTCGTGCTGGTGGGCTTGAACTGCTCCTGGGCGTGGCGAATCACCACGAGCCGGATCCGTGGCTCCAGTCGTGGGAGTTCCGCGCAGAGGCAGTCCTCCAGGCGAAGACGGCAGGCCTGGCAGCGGGTGGCCGATGCAACACGGGAACGCTGGCCCATAGGTCTTGCTAACGCCCTCTGCCGGGTGAACGTCGGGGTGGCTGCTGGGCACGTGGTTCAGCCGGCGCTACCCTTCTGGCCATGTCTCGTCGTTGGCCCATGCTGGTGCTGGTCTCCCTGGCCATGGCCTGTGCCCACCGAGGGGCTGACGTCCACGAGGCCCCGACCCTGGCGATTGTTCCGGGGTGCCCCACCGAAGCCGATGGGCGCCTGAGCTTCTGCCTGTGGAGACGGGTCATCTGGGCCAGCCTGCTCTACCAGGAAGGACGGGTCGAGCGCTTCATCACGTCGGGTGATGCGGTCTACAACCGCTACTCCGAGGCCAGGGCGCTCAAGGCGGGCATGGTGGCGCTGGGCATTCCGGCAGAGGCCATCTTCCTGGAGACCCAGGCGCTGCACACCGACGAGAACATCGGGTATTCGCTGCATCTTGCCCAGGGGTTGGGGTTCAACCGCTTCGCCGTGGCGAGTGACCGAGGCCAGGCCCTTGGAGGCTGCGTGATGCTGAGAAGGTGGGGGCATCCCTGCGAGGTGATGAGTGTGGACATTCAGCGCGTCCACGATCGACGCATTCAGCCCCTGCCAGACGTGGTGATCGAGGCGGTGCCCAGCGCCGCCTGGATTCCCTTGGAAGAGAGAGAGAGAAGGCGTGCGGCCGCCGAGGGAAGGCGACGTCGGCCTCGCTCGCTGCCCTACTACCTCTCCCACGGGTTCCTGGGTGTCTTCGGGCTTTCCGGGCCGCCTTCACCCCCGGTGACGGAGTCGACGGGCGGATAGCCGCCGGATCCGGTGAGGGCGATGGTGACCCGGCCGAAACAGCCGGGGAACCAGGCGGTCAGACCACACTTCAAGGCTGCGGACTGGCTCAGATTCGAATAGACGGGCGCCCCCAAGAAATGAGGAGACCCCAAGATGCGAATCACAACACTGCCCTTGCTTGCACTGTTTGGCTTTGTCGGTTGCGGTGGTGATGACACCACCGACTCGGACTCTGGCCACCACAACCACACCGACACGGATTCGGATGCCGACACCGATGCGGACACCGACACCGACACGGATGCCGATGCCGATGCCGATGCCGATGCCGACGCTGATGCCGATGCCGATGCCGACGCTGATGCCGACGCTGATGCCGACACCGACACCGACACCGACGCCGACTCAGAGATCAGGAAGATCCAGACCGGTGGTTACGCCGAGGGTGACATTGTCACCATCGAAGGCGTCGTGAGTTCCCCTGACACGAACTACGGCTTCTTTGTCTCCGATGTCGATGGCGGTCCCTACAGTGGCATCTGGATCTACTACGGATCTGCCAAGGACTGGACCCACACCGTGGGCATGAACGATGCCATCCTCCTGACCGGGCAGGTCACCGAGTACGCGGCGACCGACGACACGGCGGGCACCCTCACCGAGCTCATCGTGGGTGCCCACGCGGATGCCTCCATTTCAGGTCAGGGCGTCCTGCCCGCCCCTATGGTGGTTTCCACGGCGGACCTGGCGGACCTGGCGCTCGCCGAGCAGTACGAGTCGGTCGTGATCCGGATCGAGAATGCCTCCGTCACCAACCCCGACCTGGGCTACGGCGAGTGGGAAATCGATGGCAGTCTGCGCGTGGATGACCTCTTCTACGAGGTGACGCCCACGAAGAATGGGACCTACACCAGCCTGACCGGCCCGCTGTACTACAGCTACGGCGACTACAAGCTCACCCCGCGGACCGCCGATGATGTCCAGGCAGACGACGTCGACGCCGGCTGATAGCCGCTGAGGCTCTGAGGGCTCTTGTCCTCAGACCCGCAGGACCCGAAGCCACCGTCCGATCCGGAGCACGCTCGCCAGGGAAGCTGACACGTAGGTCAGGGCCGCGGCGGTCAGGATGCTCCGGGCGGCCGGTGTGTCTCGGGGGTGCAGCACGCCCGTCTCCTCCAGCAGGGGCAGAGCGCGCCCGAAGCTGGCGTCCCACTCCACCGGGAGGGTGACGAAGTGGGCCAGCGTGCGCAGCCCCAGGCTGAACAGGAAGAGCACGAACACCAACAACAGGAAGGCCGGGATCCGGATGACCAGGGCCAGGACGGCCAGGACTCCGACGACCCAGGGCAGCAATCGCTCTAGATTCCCGGAACGCTGGACCAGCCGGGTACGCAGCTCGAGCGGCTTGTAGTCCTCGGCATGCTGGATCGCATGACCCACTTCGTGGGCGGCCACGGTCAGGGCGGTGAGTGACCGCCCATGGAACAGGGCATCGGTCAGAAACACGGTGCGGGTGGCCGGATCATAGTGGTCCGAGAGCCCAGAGGGCTGGACAGAGACGTTGTCCAGGCCCTTGCGCATCAGCAGGTGTTCCGCCAGCTCCGCACCACTCCAGCGACAACCAGGGAGATCCGCGGAGTGTCGGCGAAGAACCCCACGGACCCACATGGAGGGCCCGAAGAGGGCGATAAGCAGCAGAATTGGGAGGCCAACCAGGTGCATCAGGGCTCCGCTCGCCCCAGCGAGGTCACGGCATCCACAATGACATGGAGGGCGGCGGGGTGTACCGCGGTTTCAGGATCTTCAGCCCTGGGCACTCGGGCAGCGGCATCCAGGAGCAGGTGGTCCGCGTTGGGGATGACCGCGTGGCGGGTCTGAAGGCGGCGGGCGGAAAGGACCTGCAGCCGCTTCTCGTCCACGTCGGCACCGTCGAGTTCGCCGCGCACCAGGGTGAGCTGCAGTCCATCTGGAAGTGCGGCAAGGACGTCGACCTCCACGAGGGGAGAGAGCAGGACGAGTCCCTGGGTCGGTACGCCCTTTACCGTGGCGTGGGTTGCGACCACGCTGCCCTGGCTGTGCCCCACAAGGGAGAAGCGCTGCGGGTCGGCCCCGGGCTGCGCCAGGGCACAGGAAACGGCGGCTCGGGCCTCTGTCACCCGAGCAGACAGGTTGACGGTGGTCCCACCGGTCTGTCCGGTACCCCCCTTGTCGAACACCAGCACGGCAGCACCGCCGGCGACCAGGGCCTCGGCGATGTCCCGGTAGTGGCCCCAGGGTGCATCGGGGGCGTCTCCCCACCGGTTCCAGGGCCGGGCCCCGACCAGGATCAGGGCGGTTGGAAAGGGGCCGTCACCCTTCGGTGCGAGCCAGGTTCCGGCCAGGGGCCTCGGTTCCGCGGGACACCACACGTCGGTGCCCTCGGCGGCGGGGTTCATGGGGGCTTCCCTGGGCTCCCCGGGTGCCGGGGGAGTCGAGGTGTTGCAGGCCAGGATCGCCAGGGTGAAGAGCATCAGCTCTGGTGGAAGTCGATTGCCCCGCCAGGCAGGAAATACAGGATCGCCATGTCGCCGGAAGCCACGGTGGGAACGTGGGAGGAGCCTGGCGGCAACACGACCCAACCGGGTGGGTGACCGTCAAAGGTCGGCTCGCCTTCCAGTGGGAAACAGAGGTCGATCTCTCCCATCGGGTGGGTGTGGGCCGGTCCGGTCTGGTTCATGTGGACCACGTCGATGCTGAAGCCCCGGGTGAGCGGGGTGGCCTTGGCCAGGCGTCCATAGCTAAGCCCGGTGCTTCCCCGGGGAGTGAGCCATCCGCCCTCCAGGCCAGCGGTCACCTGTTGCCGGAGCTCGCGCAGCAGGTCTCCGTGGAGTGGCATGGCCAGGTTGAGGGCAGCGCCTGCCCCGGGATTCGCACAGTCCACCCCTGCCAGGTGTTCGAGGATGGGACGCAGGGAGCGGAGCAGTTGTTCGCGTTCCTCCATGACGGGCCTCCAGAAACCTCTTCTCACCTGCTCAGACCCGGGAGGCAACCGGGGACATTGACAAGTTGTCACGGTCCAGCGGCCATTCACGGGACAAGCTGACATCTTGTCGGTGTTTCAGGGCGGATCCCCCGGAATTCACCGGGGTTTGGGGTGGCACGACCCTTGCTTTCAAATTGGGCGCCCGCGCAGGACACCATGGATCTCAGCAAACTCAAGTCTGCCATGACCAGGCGCCGCTTTGCGGTGGCTCTTGGCATTGCTGTGGTAGCGGTCCTGCTGGCGCTGGGAACCAGTGCTGGACTCGCTCACCTGTTGGCCCTGCCCGAGGGGGCCGGGCTCGGGGACCTGGGGCCGCTCTCTGCCCAGGGGTCCGGGGAGACCTCGGTTGGACGCACCGCTCCTCGGAAGCGCACCGGCAGCAAGCGCTCCTTTGTGGAGCCCATCGTCAGGCGGAACATCTTCGATCCCGATGCCGTCGGCGCCGAGGTGGACGAGAGTGACCCCACTGCGGATCGACAGACCGACCTGGCCGTCCGCCTGCTGGCCACGGTGGTGGCGGTGCCGGAACGCTACAGCTCGGCGCTCATCTCAGAGGACAAACGAGACGGCGACACCATGGGGTACGGCATCGGTGACAGCCTGCTCGGCGAGGGCGAGATCATCCGCATCGAGCCGAAGCGGGTCGAAATCAGGCGCAACAATGGCGATGTCGAGTACCTGGCGATGAAGGAGGACAACGGCAAGAAGAAGCGTTCCTCTCGCAAGTCGGGCGACGATGACGGCGACGTGGTCAAGGAGGGCGACAACAAGTTCGTTGTCGAGCGCTCCCTGGTGGAAGAAGCCGTCGCCAATGTGGAGAAGCTCGCCACCCAGATTCGGGTCGTGCCTCACAAGGGATCCGATGGCGAGATCGACGGCTACCGGCTGAGCGCCATCCGGCGGGGCAGCCTGTTCGACAAGCTCGGGGTGAAGAACGGTGACATCGTGCACGAGGTCAACGGGCACCCCCTGACGAGCGCCGATGGTGCGCTCAAGGCCTACCAGGCCCTTCAGAGTGACTCCAGCTTCACGTTCGACGTGACCCGTCGCAACAAGAAGCAGACCTTTGAGTACGAGGTGCGCTGATGAGTTTTGTGCCCTCGACACGTGGAGCTGATGTGACCACTGTTGCTGTTCCGATGATTCGCGCCGCCAAGGTGTGCCGGGTGTGGCTGGGTGTTCTTGCACTCGCCCTGCTGGTCGCTTTCCCCGCTTTTGCAGAGGACGACGAGGGCCCCCGGCCCCTGCGACCCCTGCCTGCGGGTGCGGGCCCAGGTCTGCCCTTCCGCCCGGGTGAGTTGCCTGTGCCAGTCCCGCCTCCCATGGGTGAAGACGACGAGGACGAGGACGAGGACGACGACGAGGACTCCACGTCGCGGAGTCGAAGTGGCAAGGACGATGAAGAGCCCTCCAGCAGCCGCAAGACCACCTCTTCGAGCAGCAGCTCTGGCGAGCGGCAGAAGCCCCCGGTCCTGGATCCCAACGCCAAGGTCACCATCGACTTCCAGGACACATCGCTCAACGATGTCGTGAAGTACTTCGCCGAGATCACGGGCAGGAACTTCATCCTGACCGACGATCTGAAGGGCGAGATCACGATCATCTCCCACCACCCGGTCAGCGTGGGGGAGGCCTACGAGGCGTTTCTCAGCGCGTTGGAGGTCAAGGGCTACACGACGGTCACGGTCGGCAAGATCACCAAGGTCATCCAGAGCTCCAAGGCCGCCCAGGCCCCCTTGCGGGTCTACGAAGGGGACTCCATCCCCTACACGGACAACGCGGTCACCCAGATCTTTCAGCTCCAGAGCGTGTCCGTCTCCGATGTGAGCACAGTCGTCCAGCAACTGGCCGGTCCCGCCGCCAAGTTCACCACCTACCTGCCCACGAACACTCTGATCATCACCGACTCCGCCGTGAACATCCGGCGGATGTGGAAGATCGTGAAGCAGCTTGACGTCGCATCCCCCAAGTCCACCATCCAGGTGGTCCCGGTGTACTTCGCGACCGCCAGCGAGCTGCAGCAGATCATCGAGCAGCTCTACGGGGTCGACGATGGGAAGACCTCCTCGACCAAGAGCAGCTCCTCGTCCAAGGATGACTCGAGGGCCGCCCGCCGCCGTCGCCGCAACGCGGACAAGGAAAAGAGCACCCAGGCCAGCGCTGCCAGTGCGGGCTCCGAGGGCCGGTACATCTCCAAGATCCTGACCGACGAGCGGACGAACAGCCTGATCGTCCAGGCCAACGAGGAGGCGATGGTCGACATCCTGGCCCTCATCCAGCGCCTGGACATCGATGTGGACCCGGCCAGCCGCGCCCAGATCCACGTGGTCAACCTGGAGCATGCCAAGGCCGAGGATGTGGCCCAGGTCCTGAGCAACCTGGCCCAGGACAGTCAGAGTTCCTCAAACAGTCGCACCCGCAACTCTCCCCGTC